>CAZZJN010000144.1:0-6753 GCA_964654505.1 uncultured Ardenticatenaceae bacterium
GGGCGAATTTCAAATGGATATTGACTTAAGTCTCTCATGACCTATTCCAACACAAAATCAACAAATTTCCTGATGTAAATCGGCTTGATAGGTCAGCGAGCGGGAACCGGTAAGGTTCGACCATCAGAACGCACAAAAACGACATGACTTGTACCACGCTGCCTCCATTCAATGTTGTAAGCATCGGCGACGGTTTTCAGGCTTTCAATCCGCCAGTCATGTGGATTGTTTTGCATCTGCTGGAGGATTTTGTCAGCTTTGCTCACGAATATATGATACTAAATGTGATAGCATACAACAAGAGAACAGACCAAGTAATGGGCGGGATTCATAACACTAACTTGTAATGCCGGTGCCTCTTGTACCACTGTATCCCCATCGTCTCCATATCCGATCGGCTGTTGAAGTTGTTCTCGTTCACCTGAACGATGTCGACATGCTTGAAGCCGTGGGTCTTGATCGTGTCGCGCAATTCGGTGTAGAGCAGGGCATTGGCCCCCAGCCCGCGATATTGCGGCAGCAAGCCCAGGCCGTTGATGTTTGCCCACTCAGTCACCCGGCGGTCGCGCAGGATATGGAACCAGCCGAAGGGGAAAAGACGGCCGCGCGATTTCTGGATGCCGGCCGACACGTCGTGGTAAGCGATGAGAAATCCGGCGATCTCGTCCCCTTTCATCACCAGCTTGATCAGCGACGGGTCGACGATGGTCAGCAGCGAATCGACGATCGCTCGCGTCTCCCTCTCCGTCGGCGGGAAGAAGCTGTGCAGCCCGCTCATCGCCTCCCGATGAACCTTCATCGCCAGTGGAATCCATTCGCGGATCTCGGCCTTGGATGAGAAAGTCTTGATCCGGTAGCCGCGTTTCTCTTTCACACGGGCGGCGATCTCATACAGCCGGGGCGGAATCTCATGATCGCCGCTGGCGTATCCCGAGAGATAGTCGCTGTCCTTCCCGAAGCCGGAGTCCTTGATGAAGGCGTCGTAATAGGGGAAGTTCCAGGGGATGGTCAGCGCCGGGCGATGCTCGAAGCCCTCGACCAGCACGCTGCCGTCGATGTTGGCGACGCCGCGCGGCCCGATGACCGTGTCCAGGCCGTACTCCTTGGCCCATTCGACCGCCTTCTTCAGCAGGATTCGGGCCACCTCGATATTCTCCACAACCTCGAAGTAGCTGAAGAAGGCCACTTTGGAACCGTGGTAATTGTTGAAGCTGCGGTTTTCCAGCATGCCCATGCGGCCGAGCACCGTATCGCCCTCCTCAACGACGAAGAAATCGCCATGTGAATGCTCGAAGAAGGGATGCTTCGACTTGTCGAGGATCCGCATCATATCCGACCGGATCGGCGGCACCCACAACGCGCTGTCCTTGTACAGGTCGAAGGCGAAGTCAACGAACCGGGCGCGTTCCTGTTTTTTGGTGGTATCCAGTTGACGAATTTGCATGGTTTGGTTCAGTATGATTGATTCGATGGATTGTCTTAGCGGCGACTCTATACACCATGCCGGGGTCGTGGCAGGCGATACCGCGTGGCTACTGCTCCGGCTGTGGTTCTTCCGGCGATTTCAGGGTGATGCGGTAGAACGCCTCGGCATAGTCGAACCCGACCTTCTGCCCCGCCTCGGCCGCCCAGGCGCGGATCATCTTGGCTGCCTCATTAACTTCAAATTGGCTGGCATGCTTTTTCAGCGCCTCGACCTTGAGATCGATCGTGTCGCTGATGTCGATGTAGCAGTTCGCTTTTTGGCTGAGGATGACGTACACGTAATTGACCTTATAGCCGGTCAAACCCTCGGCCGCCAGGTCGGGATACAGCAAGTCCATCTCGACCGCCGGAAAGACGGCGTCGAGCGTGGCCTGCCCCGCGGCGCGGTGGTCCGGGTGGTTGATATAGTCATCGGACGGGAAGAAGTTGGTTGGGTCCATGCACACGATGGTGTCGGGTCGGTATTGGCGCATGAGGCGCACCAGCTTCTTGCGCAGCTCAAGCGTCGGCTGCAGGAAGCCGTCGTCGTAGCCCAGGAAGATGCACTCTGCGCCGACGACATCGGCCGCGGCCGTTTGCTCCGCCCGGCGCACTTCGGCCAGTTTCTCGCGCGTCATGCCGTTTTCATGGCTGCCCACATTGCCGTCGGTGATGACCACGTAGATATTGCGACTGCCGCCCCGCGCCCATTTGGCGGCCGTTCCGGCCACGCCAAACTCCAGATCGTCGGGGTGGGCGACGATAAACATCGCCGTTTTGGGAATATAACCGTTGCTCATTGATTGATTCTCTGCCTTGAATTGATGATATGGAAACGAATTGCCTGTTTCCGATGACGCCGGATGCAGGCCTTCGTCCAAGTATGATATTGCGCAATGATGCCCGCCTCGTCAAGGCGAACCGGCATCGCGCGGGGTCAGTCGATTAACTCGATGGTTCCGAATGTCCGCCGGTCGAAAACCCCGATCTGACCTTCGCCCAGGGATAGCAAGGTCGTGTAGACGCGGTCAACATCTTCGCGCAGCCGGGCCACGTCCACCCCCCGACAGGTATCCGGCAGGGGGTCGAGCCATTGCCGCACGCGCAACAACATCTTGACCGCGCCGCGATAGTTGCCGTTTTCGATCTGGTAATAGGCGATCCCGACTTGCAGGATGCCCCGATACAGATCGCGGCCCGGCCCGGTGTCGTTGATCCAGGCCTCTTCCAGAGAGTCGTGGGCAAGGTAATAGTTGCCCTGATTGAACCGCTCGATCCCCTCTCGCGCCAGCGCGGACAGCGGTTCGGAGCAGGCGACGGCCAACGCCACCCGATCGGGGACGCGGGCATAGCGCTGAAACAGGGCGGGCATGTCGGCTGTGAAGCGCGACCGGGCCAGCACCGCGTCGGCCCCGACGGAGTGGGCCGCTTTCATCGTCTCCACGTCCTCATGGGGGCCGAAGCACATCACCGGGATTCGTCGCGTGGCCGCGGCCGACTTGAGCGCGGCGATCCAGGTGCGCCACGGGATGCCGGCGTTGTTCAGGTCGAAGAGCAGCAGGGCGGGCTGCCACAGCGCCACCTGATCGAAGAGGCGTCCCTCGCGGCCGTGCAGCCACTCGCCCGGGAGTTCGGGTCGGGGTTCCGTGTCGAGACTCCCCAGCTGGTCGGCCGTCTCGATCCATTTCACCCGGTAGCCGATGTGCTCGGCCGCCTTGGCGATGCGGGTGGTGAACATCAGATCGGCCACAAAGGCGACGATGAGCGGTGCTTTCGGTGGTTGTTCCATAGGATGCCTTTCCAATCCCGGTTTCCTGCCGGCGAGAGGATTATAGCCCGGATCGGCCGCCGCGCCTGAACTTATCGCCGGCCAGTCACTGAGCTATAATTTGCGCGGCTGCTCGCGAGCCCGAGCGCCGGCAATCTCCCACATAACGAGGTGACCCATTTGACCGCCCAGCCCGCCTACACGCAAGTTCACTTTGACCCGATAGCCGATCCACGAGCCGTCGTCGTCGCCGGCCCGGCCCGGTTCACGGTCCTCACATCGCGACTGATTCGCATGGAGTACGCGCCCGACGGCCGCTTTGAGGATCGGTCGTCCCAGGCCTTCTGGTTTCGCCGCCAACCGGTCCCCGAATACCATGTCGAGCGGGTTGATGGCAAGCTTGTTCTGAAGACCGGGCATCTGCGGCTGGACTATCGCGTCGGCGAGCCTTTCGACCCGAACTCGCTGTCGGTTGCCTTGTTGCCCGATGGCCCGACCTGGTATTATGGCGACACAGGTGATGACAACCTGAAAGGAACGGCCCGCACGCTGGATGAGGCCGACGGCCGGATCGTGCTGGAGCCGGGTTTGCTGTCGCGCGACGGCCTGACCGTGGTCGATGATGGCCGCTCGCTGGTCTTCGATGAGACGGGCTGGCTAATCGGTCGCGACGCGGCCGAGGGGGCGCAAGACCTCTATTGCTTCGGCTACGGATCGGCCTTTCAGGAGGCGCTGCGAGATTACGCCCGACTGGCCGGGAGCACCCCGCTATTGCCTCGCTGGGTGCTGGGCAACTGGTGGAGCCGCTATTGGGATTACAGTGACGCCGACCTGCGCGCGCTGATGACCGATTTCCGCGACCACAACGTCCCTCTATCGGTGTGCATCATCGACATGGATTGGCATCTGGTCGATGTCGGCGAAGGGGTTAATGGCTGGACGGGCTACACCTGGAACAACGACCTGTTCCCCGACCCGGCCGACTTCATCCAGTGGTTGCATGGGCAGGGCTTGCGGACGGCGCTGAACCTGCACCCCGCGCTGGGCGTTCGGCCGCACGAGGCGATGTATGCGGCGATGGCCGAGCGGATGGGGCTGGACCCGTCCGCCGGGGCGACGATCCCGTTCGATATCGCCGACCCCCAATTCACCCGGGCCTACTTCGAGGTGCTCCATCATCCCCAGGAGGAGATGGGCGTCGATTTCTGGTGGCTGGACTGGCAACAGGGCACGCGGTCGAAAGTGGCCGGGCTGGACCCGCTCTGGTGGCTCAACCACCTCCACTATTACGATCTCGGCCGGGAGGGCAAGCGGCCGTTCATCTTCTCCCGGTGGGGCGGGCTGGGCAACCATCGCTATCCCATCGGTTTTTCGGGCGATACCGTCGTCTCGTGGGAGTCGCTGGCGTTCCAACCCTACTTCACAGCGACGGCGGCCAATGTGGCTTACGGCTGGTGGAGCCATGACATCGGCGGCCATATGGGCGGGACGGAGCATCGCGAGCTTTACACCCGTTGGGTCCAGTTTGGCGTGTTCAGCCCCATTTTCCGCTTGCATTGCACCAAGAACGCGGTTCACGAACGACGGCCGTGGGGCTACGACGCCGAGGTGGAGCGCATCACCCGTGACGCCATGCAGTTGCGCCACGCCCTGATCCCCTATCTCTACACTATGTCATGGCTGAATGAAACCGAGGCCCGTTCGCCGGTGCGGCCGATGTACCACGACTACCCGGAGCATGACGAGGCCTACGACTGCCCCCAACAGTATCTCTTTGGCGCGGACTTCATCGTCGCGCCCTGCACCGAGCCGCTCGACGAAAAGACCGGGCTGGCGTCACAGACCATCTGGTTGCCGCCCGGCGACTGGTACCACTTTCTGAGCGGCCGGCATTATCGCGGCGACGCTCGACACGTGCTGCGCAGCCGCCTGGAGGACATCCCCGTCTTTGTGCGCGCCGGAGCCGTCATCCCCCTTGGGCCTCGTGTCGGGTGGGGCGGGGTGGAAAACCCCGACGAGCTGCATCTCCATTTCTATCCCGGCGACGACGGCCGCTTTGTGCTCTTCGAGGATGACGGCCAGTCGATGGCCTACCGCGAGGGAGCCTACGCACTGACCCGATTTGGGCAGCGCCGGCGCAACGGGAACATTGACCTGTCGATATCGCCCGCCGGCGGCGATCTGTCCGTTGCCCCGACCCAGCGTACGTATCACGTCTACATCCACGGCATCTCCGCTGCGGATCAGATCGTAGCCCGACTCGATGGTATGACGGTGCCCGTGTTGGTCGATCGCTCCTGTGAAGGCGAGGGCGTTCACCTGGAGCCGATAACCCTGGAACGGTCGTCGACGGCCGAGATCGCCTTGCAAGTGACTGCCGCCTGATTTTTGTTTTGCAATATTCGCAATATTAACTTAAGATTAGCGCCCAACCGTTGGCGTGGGCCGATTGGGCGCTCTCAAGCGGGTTCAATGGCTCGATCCGCGACGGTTCGACCGACGGGAAACCGTCCGGCCCTGTTGGGTAAGGCAGCCACAGGCGTATCGCCCGTCGTCGGAGAACGGGCGATGCAACGCCTTATTGACGTGACAGTTATATATTGAAGACCTATCAGGAAACCCGGCGAACATGATCCGCTCGGTGTTACCTAAATTAGGAAGGAGGATAGGTTAGGGCGAACGAACATTGACAATCCAGGGATATCGACGTTTATCAGCGACCGAGTCCGGCAGGGCTCAATCAAGAAGATTTCGGAGGAGATTTAGATGAAAGCGAGACTGAGTATATTATTGACCTTGTTTGCGATTCTTGCCCTCAGCCTGGTTGCCTGTGGCGGCGGCGCCGCGCAACCGGCCGCCCCGGCTGAAGAACCGGCCGCCCAAGCGACCGAAGCCCCCGCCGCGGCCCCCACCGAGGCCCCGGCGGCCGAGGAAGCCCCGGCAGTCCCCACCGGCAATACTCTGGAAACTGTTCGCACACGCGGCACGCTCCGTTGCGCCGGCAACCAGTCGGTCCCCGGCTTCGGCTACATCAACCCCGACACCAATGAGTTTGAGGGTTTCGACATTGACTTCTGCCGCGTGTTCGCCGTGGCTGCGTTGGGCGATGCCACCAAGGTGGAAGTTCGGCCGACGACCGCCAATGAGCGCTTCCCGGTCCTGCAATCGGGCGAGACCGACGTCCTCAGCCGTAACACCACCCTGACGATTAGCCGCGACACGTCGCTGGGCCTCAATTTCGCCCCTGTCACGTTCTACGATGGCCAGGGCATGATGGTTCGCTCCGCCGACAACATCAAATCGCTGGATGACCTGGCGGGTGGCACGATCTGTGTCCAATCCGGCACCACCACCGAGAAGAACCTGGCCGACGTCTTCCGCGCTCGCGGCATCGAGTTCACGCCGGTCGTGTTCGATGACGCCGACGCCACTCGCGAAGCTTATGACCAGGGCCAGTGCGACGGCTTCACCACCGACAAGTCGGGCCTCGTGTCCCAGCAGATCCTGCTGGCCGTCCCCGC
>CAZZJN010000145.1:0-6671 GCA_964654505.1 uncultured Ardenticatenaceae bacterium
GATGGCGATCACGCCCAGGGCGCCGATGTCGTCGACAACGGCCAGCGCCAGAACGAAGACACGCAGGTGGAGGGGGCAGGCCCGGCCCAGCAGCGCAATGACACCGAGCAGGAACGCAGTGTCGGTGGAAATCACCATGCCCCAGGCGGGAGCGGCCTCCCCGCCCCGGTTAATTAGGATGTAGATCAGAGCGGGCACGATCAGGCCCATGACGGCGGCCGCGATCGGCACCATGGCCCGACGCCGGTCGGCGAGTTCGCCCAGGACGAGTTCGCGCTTCACCTCCAGCCCGACGATGAAGAAGAACAACACCATCAGGCCATCGTTGACCCAGTGTTGCAGGCTCATCGACAGCTCGGCGCCGCCCAATCGCAGGGCGAACTCAGTGTGCCAGAATGAAGCATAGCTGTCGCCCCAGGGCGAGTTGGCCCATGCCAGAGCCGCGACTGTGGCCAGAAGAAGGAGCGCGGCCGAGATAATGTCCGGGTTTAAGCGGCCGCTGTTCAGCCATGTCCGCAGGTTGCTTCTCGTTGTGGCCCTCATCGGGATTGTCCTTGATATGATTAACGAAGGCTAATGGCCGTCTTCAATCGCCGCCGTTCTCGCCAATACTTGTAAAAACCGATCTGTCTGCAGGCGAGATCGACCGCACTTACCGGCATTCCACGATCGTTTCCGGCGATCAGGAATTAGGTTTGTTGACGCCAAGATTTTTCCGGGCATACGCTTCCGGCGCTTCGATGATGCCGGTGATTAAGGCTGCCAGGCTCTTTCGTGAAATCACCGATCCTCTTTCCGGTTCACCTTTTCGGGTGGTTTCGTAATCCACTTCATTGTCATTGGTATACCAGGTTGGCCTCAAGATAGTGTATTCCAGGTCCGAGGCTTCAATAACATCGGCCGCTTTCCGGTAAGGATTCAGAACCGGACTCAGCGGTGTATCGTAAATGCCAATAGAAGTGATGAAAATGAGCTTCCTGACTCCTGTTTCGTCCATCGCCCTCACGATGTTCTTCGCCATCGTCTCCAGATCGCCGGCAAGGTTGGCATACACAATATCCTGACCGGCGATGGCCTCCTTTAGCTGCTGATAGTCCAGAACGTTGCCCTCGACCACGCGGGATTGGGAGGCGTCGCGGTTTCTCAGCCGGCCGGCATTGCGCACAAACAGGGTCAGGTTAATGGCTTTGTCTTCGGTCAGAATATCAATGACATGGCGGGCAATGCTGCCGTTTGCGCCCAGAATGATGACATTTTTCATGATGACAACTCCTCTTGTGCGGGGTTTTGGCGCGACCGCCGAAGGCATGCGCCAGCTACCGTTTTCACCCTAATAGCGATCCCCGATGACGGTGATGCGCGTCATGGCCTCCTTGATATCACTCAGGTCACCGGCCGTCAATTCGACGTCAAGCGCGCCGAGATTCTCATCGAGGCGATGCAGCTTGCGAGTGCCCGGAATAGGGACAATCCACGGCTTCCGGGCCAGCAGCCAGGCCAGGGCGATCTGGGCCGGGGTGGCGTTGTGCTGCGCGCCGATCCGCTCCAGCAGTTCGACCACTCCCCGATTGGCCTGGATCGCCTCCTGGGTGAAGCGTGGGTTTCGGCTGCGGATGTCGCTGCTGTCAAAGGTCGTGTTCTCGTCAACCTTGCCCGTCAGATAGCCGCGGCCGAGCGGGCTATAGGGAACCAGACCGATGCCAAGCTCCTCGACTGCGTCCAGCACGCCGTTTTCCTCGATTTGTGTCCACCAAATCGAGTACTCACTTTGCAAGGCCGTGACCGGCTGAACGGCGTGGGCGCGGCGAATCTGGCCGGCGCTGGATTCGGACAGCCCGAAGTGCCTGACCTTGCCTTCCTCAATTAGCTGCTTGACCGCACCGGCCACATCCTCCATGGGCACGTTCGGGTCGGGCCGGTGCTGGTAGAACAGGTCGATGGCCTCGACACGCAACCGTTTAAGCGACGCCTCGGCCACGCGCCTGATTTGTTCGGGGCGGCTGTCCGGGCCTGCGCTGGGGCGCGGCCCATTTTCGCCATGTTTGAAGCCGAATTTGGTGGCGATGACCACCTGCCCCTTGAACGGCTCCAGCGCCCCGCCGACCAGTTCCTCGTTGGCGAAGGGGCCGTAGACCTCGGCCGTGTCGAAGAAGGTGATGCCTCGTTCCACCGACTGGTGGAGAAAGGTGATCATCTCCTGTTTGTCGGTCGGCGTGTCGCCGAAGCTCATTCGCATGCAGCCCAATCCCAGGGCCGAAACTTCCAATCCGCTTTTTCCCAAAATTCGCCTTTGCATAGCCATCTTCTTTCAATCCTTCTTTCAATCCACTCTATCGGGTGGGTTCGGTTACGTTTGTCAATCTTGCAGCTGAAGGAATGACTGCTCATTCTTCAAAAGAGCCTGCTCATAAACCTCGATCTTGTGGTCCAGCAGGTCGAGAGTCCTCTGCAGTTCTTCCATTCGGGCGGCAAGCTCTGCCCGTTGGTGTTTCAGGATGTCCTTTCGGGCCTCGGCCGTGCTGTCGCCCTGCTGAGCCAACTCCATGTATCGGATGAGTACTTCAATGGGAAGCCCTGCGCTGCGCATGCATTTGATGAATTCAACCCGCCGGCAATCAAGGTCGCTGAATTCGCGGATGCCGCTTTCACTACGGTTGACAGCCGGCAACAAGCCGATGCGTTCATAGTAGCGCAGCGTATCGACCGATATACCCAATTGTTTGCTGACCATAGCTATCTTCATTCTTGCGCCTCCAATTATCAATTTTATTACCTGGAGTTTACTCCAAGTCAAGGGTCAATTCGATTGAATTTCCTTGCAGGAATGGGCAGCCCGTGCCGTAATAGCCGACTGCACCGGTAGGCTGTTGCTGCGGTCGGTTTGCTTTTCAATTTCGGCGTCACGGCTGTTCTTGATACGGACATCTCCGGCGCCGTGCATAATCGTTGCCCGTATTGTGAGTCCCCGAAGCTCGAATCCTTGCCCGGTAGCAAAGCAGCGACTTTATTGCCTCGACTACCTCTTTGGGTCAGAATCCATCCTGCATGAATGAATACCTCGATTTGCTGCGCCACAACCGGAACTTCCGCAACCTGTGGCTGGGCAGCGTCATCTCCCAATTTGGCGACTGGTTCAACGTCATCGCCGCGGCCGAGATCATCACCCGTCTGACCGACAGCGGGGTGGCTCTCAGCTATCTGTTCATCTCGCGCTTCCTGCCGCTGTTCCTGTTCAGTCCCATCGCCGGGGTGCTGGCCGACAAGTTCGACCGCAAGCATCTCATGGTCATCTCCGACCTGGTGCGCGGCGTCACCGTGCTGGGCTTTTTGTTCATCCACGACCCGGGCGATCTGTGGCTCTTCTATCTGTTGACCGTCATCCAGTTCAGCTTCAGCGCCCTGTTCACCCCCGCGCGCGGGGCCACGCTGGCCGGCGTCGTCAAGCCGGGGGAGCTGGTGGCGGCCAATACCCTCGACAGCGTGACCTGGAGCACGATGCTGGCGCTGGGGGCGTTTGCCGGCGGCGTGGTGGCGGCCTTCTTTGGCGCGGAGATCGCCTTTTTGGCCGACTCTGCCTCGTTCCTGTTGTCGGCCTATTTCATCGGCCGTATCGTCATGCCGCACGCTATCGCGACCGTTGGAGCGTCCGGCATCACGGAATCGGCCCCGGCCCAGCCCGAGCTGGCCCCCGTCTATGCCGAACCGGCCCCGGTGAGGCGTTTCGCCTTTCTTGACGGTTTCCGCTACTTGCTGCAGGAGCCGTTCATACTGGGCATCGCCCTGGGCAAGGCCGCCGGTTCCCTCGTTTGGGGGTCGATCAATGTGCTGGAGATCACCTACGCCAACGATTTGTTCCCGTTGACCGGTGCAACCCGCTTCGGCATATCCGACCCGGGCACGGCCACGCTGGGCCTCATCTATGTGTTTAGCGGCCTGGGCACGGGCATCGGGCCGCTGGTCATCCGCCGTTTGCTGGGCGACGAGCCGCGGCGGCTGATGCTGGGCACGGGGCTGGGCTTTGTCTTTCTGGCTGCGGGGGTGGCCTGGCTGTCCCGGGTCGACGCGCTGGGCACGCTGCTGGCGGCCACGACCGTCCGCACGATCGGCACGGGGACGCTGTGGGTGTTCACGTCCGCCCTGTTGCAGACCATCGTGCCCGATCGCTACCGGGGCCGCGTCTTCTCGTTTGAGTTCGCCGCCCTGACGCTGACGCAATCCATCTCCGTGCTGGTTGGCGGTTACCTGCTGGACACGGCCGGGCTGCCGATTCAGGGGGTCATGGGGGTGACCGCGGCCGTCGCCGTCGTCATGACCGGGCTGTGGGTATCCTTCCACCTGCGCTATCTGCGCCCGCTGCGAGAGGGTCGCATCCCGGTGAGGGCCGGGATGGGGTCAGCCTGAGCTGGATTAGGCGTGCTTTTCTCTTTGCCCACTGGTAAAGCGGACGAAAATGAGCCAAAATAGATTGTGGTGGGCGGGCTGGAATCATTTCGATCAAATCTTTTCATGGAGGTGGATCAATGGACATCATGCGTATCGGACCGGCGGGCGGCAGCGGAGGCGCGCCGTTTGACCATTATGACATCCCCGAGGACGCGCGCATCACGGCCGTCCATATCCATGCCGGTTGGCTGGTTTACGCGATCCACATCGACTACGAGCGAATTGACGGCTCGGCGTGTGGCGGCATGTCGACCATCGGCGGGGCGGGCGACGAGAAGGATGTCGAGCATCACGTCTTCACGCTGGACGAGGACGAGTTTCTGGTGGGCATCAGCGGCCGCTCGGGCTGGTACATCGACTCGCTGCGGCTGCACACCAACAAGCGGGTGTCGCCCAAGTACGGCGGCGATTCCGGCGACCGCGACTACCTCTTTGAGGCTCCAGCCGGATATGAAGTCTTCGGGCTGTTCGGCCGCGCCGGCTGGTATATCGACGCGTTGGGCATCACCGCCCGGCCGCAACTGGAGCTGGACGACGAGCATTTCGACGACGATGAGACCTGGCTGACGCCCGTCGACGAAGGGGAGTCGATCCCGGTGCGGGTGGTCGTGCGGCGCGAGGTGGTCAATTCGCCGGAGGAACTGGACGAGCTGGAAGACGCGGCCCTGGCCGAGGCCATCGCCGATCTGTCCGGGGATGAGGGCACGGCCGACGCGGCCGTCTATACCCAGGTTCTGGAAGACACCGATTCGCGGGGGACCATCGCCGTCGTCATGGCCGTGGCCGGAGAAGCGGGCACGGTCGAGGTCGTGGGCGACGAGCGCGGCGAGGTGGCGGTCATGGTGACCGACTCCGTCGAGTCGGAAGAGGACCTGGCCTTGCTGGAAGAGGAAGCCGTCGAGGGCGCGGTCGAGCTGTTCATGGAGGAGTCGGGCGGCGAGCGGGACGAGGTCTCGGTGACGATCTTCTCCGGCGTGACCGAGGACGAGGATACCGGGCTGGTCTACGGCGCGGCCGTGGCCCTGGTGTCCGACCCGGTGGAGAGCGCCCCGTCGCGCACCAGGGCAGTTGAAGTTTTGGCCAAGCACGAGGCGCGGCCGAAGGATCTGGAGCTGGTGGAGGGCATCGGGCCGAAAATCGCCGGGCTGCTCATCGACCACGGCATCATGGACCTGGCCGACCTGGCGTCTGCGCCGGTGGAACGGCTGCGGGCCATTCTCGACGCGGCCGGCAAGCGCTTTCGGCTGGCCGACCCGACCACATGGCCGGAGCAGGCGGCCCTCGGCGCGAGCGGCGCGATGGAAGCGATGAAGGAGCTACAGGCGCGGCTGAAGGGCGGCCGCGAATAACGATTTGGAAGCTACGGTTGGCTTGACCCGCGCAGCCGGCTCCACTCGCTCCATGAACCGACGTAGAGCCGGCCGACGGGCAACCCGGCGCGAGCCATGGCCACCAGATTGACGCAGGCCGACACGCCGGAGCCGCAGTAGAACACCGCCTCCCCGGGAGCGACCGGGCCGAGCAGCTCGGCAAACGCCTCCCGCAAGGCCTCGCCGGAGCGCCAGCGGCCGTCGCTCCAGTTGGCGGCATAGGGGCGATTGATCGCGCCGGGGATATGCCCGGCGACGGGATCGATCGGCTCGACCTCGCCGCGATAGCGTTCCGGGGCGCGGCCGTCGACCAGCAGGGGCGCGTCGGGAACGTCGTCGATGAGTACGACCTGTTCCCAGTGAGGCGAGCCGCTGAAGACGCGGGCGACGGGCGTCGTTGCCTCGGCGCTCACAGGCAGTCCCGCGGCCTGCCAGGCGGGCCAGCCGCCGTCGAGAATCATGACGTTGTCGTAGCCCATGAAGCGCAGCAGCCACCACAACCGGGCGGCATAGTGGCCGGAGGTGTCGTCGTAGGCCACAACGCTCACGCCGGGGCCGATGCCCAGACGGCCGAAGGTCTCGCGCAGGTGATCGGGATCGGGCAGGGGGTGGCGGCCGCCGCGGCCATCGGTCGTTTTGGGGCCGGAGAGGTCGCGGTCGAGATGGGCGTAGACCGCGCCGGGGATGTGAGTGGCCGTCCAGGCGCGCTCGCCGGCGGTCGGGTCAGCCAGGTCAAAGCGGCAATCGACGACGAGCCAGTCGGGATCGTCGAGATGGGCCGCGAGGGTGGTCGGGTCGTTGATGGGGTTCATGGGGGAGATGATAGCGCAAAACAGTGACGAATTACGAATTACGAAT
>CAZZJN010000146.1:0-6669 GCA_964654505.1 uncultured Ardenticatenaceae bacterium
GTTCGCCATCCGCGAGGGCGGCCTGACCGTCGGCGCCGGCGTTATCACCAAGATCGTCAAGTAGGGACGGGTTTATAACCCGCCCGTAGACAGAGGTGTGGGCGACGGACTCGCCCACACCCAACAAAGCAAGGGGATGACCTGTACATCTCCGGATTTTGCGTTATAATACATACCCTTGCTTCAGGTAAAGGTTATTAAAAATGGCAAAGAAAGCCGTACGTACACACATCACGCTGCAATGCACCGAGTGCAAAGAGCGCAACTACATCACCGAAAAGAATCGGCGCAACGACCCGAACCGGATCGAACTGAACAAGTTCTGCCCCCGCTGCCGGGTGGTTCGCCTTCATCGCGAAACACGTTAACAAAATGACGAATGACGAATGAATCGACCTCAATTCGTCATTCATCATTCGTCATTCGTAATTCCTGTAGGGGGTTAGCTCAATTGGCAGAGCGACGGTCTCCAAAACCGTAGGCTGCGGGTTCGATTCCTGCACCCCCTGCCTTTGGCGGCCACTATGGCCGTAGCCTGTTCGAACAGGCACCAATGAAAAGGCCGGCCCGACAGCCGGCCTTTTAAGAGCATCGGTTTACAGACCGACGAGACAAGATCGTAAGAGGATAATAGCGTGGCGAAGAAAGAAGAAACAGCAGCCGTGGCCCAGGAAAACGCGCTCAGCCGCTACTTCCGCGAGACGCGCGGCGAATTGCGCAAGGTCGTATGGCCCACGCGCGAGGAAGCGTGGCGCCTGACGTTGATCGTGTTGGCCGTGACCTTCGCGTTCGCGTTGTTCCTGTGGGCCGTCGACTTCATGTTCTCGAATATGATCAGGCAGTTGATTCAACTGATCCTGAACGCCTAGGCAGATGAGTGCAATGGATAACGAAAAGGGTTTGCTGGACGAACTGGACGACTCCGACGATATGCCGGAATCGGGATTGCTCGCCGCCACGGCCGACAACGCCATGGGCGAGGACGGCCGCGCCTGGTACGTGATCCACTGCTATTCGGGTTACGAGAACAAGGTCCGCCACAGCATCGAGCAGCGCATCGAGACGATGGGCATGCAAGACCATATCTTCGATGTGGTCGTCCCCACCGAGGAAGAGATCGAGATCAAGGAAGGCAAACGCCGCACCGTCGAGCGTCGCGTCTTCCCCGGCTATCTGCTGGTGCAGATGGTCCTCACCGAGGAGTCGTGGTACGTCGTGCGCAACACGCCCGGCGTCACCGGCTTCGTGGGCATGGGCGACGACCCGACCCCCCTGCGCGACGACGAAGTGGCCAAGATCATGAACCGCATGGAAGCCGAAGCGCCCAAGGTGAAGTTCGACTTCCAGATCGGCGAGAAGGTGCGCATCGGCACCGGCCCGTTCGCCGATTTCATCGGCTCGGTGTCGGAGATCGACGCCGAGCGCGCCAAGGTACGGGTCATGGTGTCGTTCTTCGGCCGCGAGACGCCGGTCGAACTCGACTTCCTGCACGTCGAAAAGGTCTAGACTGTGGCGCAAACTTTAGTTTGCGTTATAGCGTAATGAAATCAGGAGGAGCCTGCCCAGGCAGGCGTCAGGACTCCGGGAGTAAAAATGGCAAAGAAAGTTAAGGCAATAGTCAAGATTCAGATTCAGGGCGGCAAGGCAAACCCCGCCCCGCCCGTCGGCACGGCCCTCGGCCCGCACGGCGTCAACCTCATGCAGTTCTGCAAGGAATACAACGCCCGCACCACCAACATGGTGGGCCAGATCGTCCCGGCCGAGATCACCATCTTCCAGGACGCCAGCTTCACCTTCGTGCTGAAGACGTCGCCCGCGGCCGACCTGCTGAAGAAGGCGGCCGGCATCAAGAGCGGCTCGGCCATCCCCAACCGCGACAAGGCCGGCTCCATCACCCGCCGGCAGTTGCAGGAGATCGCCGAGATCAAGATGAAGGATCTCAACGCCCGCGACGTCGAAGCGGCCATGGCCATCGTCGCCGGCACCGCCCGCAGCATGGGCATCACCATCACGGACTAATGACAAATGACGAATGACGAGCGACGAATGTCCCGTCATTCACCTGTGGGAGAGCGGCCGAAATTATTGCAGACCGCTCGCCAAGACAACTCCTGTTGTCCCAAGACAACTCTTGTTGTCCCAAGACAACTCCTGTTGTCCAACCACCAAGGAGATAATCATGCCTAAAAGAGGACGCAAGTATCAAGAGGCCGCGGCCAAGGTCGATCGCAACAAGCTCTACAGCCGCGAAGAAGCCATCAAACTGGTCAAGGAAACGGCCTACACCAAATTCGATCCCACCGTTGAGGTGCATATGCGCCTCGGCGTCGACCCGCGCCACGCTGACCAACAGGTGCGTGACGTGGTCGTGCTGCCCAACGGCCTGGGCAAGACCGTGCGCATCCTGGTCTTCGCCGAGGGCGAGGACGCCAACGTCGCCCGCGAAGCCGGCGCCGACTACGTGGCCGACGACGAGATGCTGAAGAAGATCCAGGAAGGCTGGACCGACTTCGACGTGGCCATCGCCGTGCCGGCCATGATGGGCAAGGTCGGCCGTCTGGGTCGTGTGCTCGGCCCGCGCGGCCTCATGCCCAACCCCCGCGCCGGAACCGTGGCCCCCGCCGCCGACCTGCCCCGCCTCATCGATGAGGCTCGCGCCGGCCGTGTAGAGTTCCGCGTCGACAAGACTTCCAACATTCATGCCCCCATCGGCAAGGCCGGTTTCACCGAGGAGCAGCTGGTCGAGAACCTGACCGCCTTCATCGGCGCCGTCAAGCGCGCTCGCCCCGCCGCGGCCAAGGGCACCTACATCCAGAGCATCACCGTGGCCAATTCGATGGGCCCCGGCATCAAACTGGACACTTTGGAAGCGACGTTGTAAAATAGTTTTTCAAGTTAACTCGTTGTCTCTACCCAAGACAGCCGGTGGGCGCGCGATTGAGCGCCCTTAATTCCCGGCCGAGGTGGAGTGATAAGCGAATCATTCGGGATGCGGCCCCACGGCCCGAACCCCGCACTCGCAAGTCCTCCTGTCGGCCCCCCGGTAAGAGGACTTTTTAATTGGAGTGAATCGGTCAACGGTTCATTCATCAGTGGAGGTGAAAATCTTTGGCAATTAACAAGGAACGAAAGGATGAGTTGGTGGGGCAGTATCGCGAACTGCTGCAGAACAGCTCGGCCATCTTCCTGGCCCAGTATGCCGGCATGTCCGTCAAGGAGCTGGAGGCGCTGCGGATCAAGGTCGGCGACGCCGACGGCCGCGTCAATGTGACCAAAAACACATTGCTGCGCATCGCCATGGAAGAAAACGAGCTGCAGCCGCCCCTCGACCTGCTGGCCGGACAGGTCATCACCAGCTTCGCGCTGGGCGAGGCCCCCTCGCTGGCCAAGGTGCTGGTCGATTCGGCCAAGACCAACGACAAGATCAAGATCATCGGCGGGATGCTGGGCGATCGTCGCCTGACCCCCGCGGAGATCGAAGCGCTGGCCACGTTGCCGTCGCTCGACCAGTTGCGGGCCCAGATTCTGGGTCTGATCAACGCGCCCGCCCAGGGCATCGTATCGGCCGTCACCAATGGCGTGCGTCAGGTCGTCAATGTCCTCGACGCCTACACCAAAAAGGACGAAGCGGAACCCGAAGCGGCCGCCGCCTGACTATCATAAATTTAAGATCTATAGAGATTTAGGAGACTCATACAATGGCAGACCTGGATAAAATCGTAGAAGACCTGAGCGCCCTCACCTTGCTGGAGGCCGCTGAACTGACCAAGAAGCTGGAAGAAAAGTGGGGCGTCAGCGCCGCCGCTCCGATGGCTATGGGCATGATGCCCGGCATGATGGCCGGTGGCGCCGCCGCTCCGGTCGAGGAAGCCGAAGAGCAGACCGAGTTCAACGTCACCCTGAAGGACGTCGGCCCCAAGAAGATCGAGGTCATCAAGGCCGTTCGCGCCCTGACCAGCCTGGGCCTGAAGGAAGCCAAGGACGCCGTCGAGGGCCTGGCCACCATCCTGGAAGGTGTCAGCAAGGAAGCCGCCGCCGAGGCCAAGAAGTCCCTCGAAGAGGCCGGCGCGGTCGTCGAAGTCAAGTAATCGTCGCAACCGGTCGCTTCCGGCGACCCAATCGACTTAAGCGGGCGGCCGGTCACTTTTTTTGACCGGCCGCCTGTTTTCATGATGGCAAATCCCGCCCCACCCTCCACCACTTTCATCCTCGCCTCCCAATCCCCCCGGCGGCGGGAATTGTTCGCCCTTCTCGGCTACCCGTATGAGTCGCTCGTCCCCGATGTCGATGAGGACGTCCATCTGGCCGCCGAACCGGCGACCTATGTCCGGCTGACGGCGCGGCAGAAGGCTGAGGCAATAGCTAACTCGCTACCAGCAGACCGACGGCTGATCGTCGCCGCCGACACCACCGTGGCCCTCGACGGCGCGATCATGGGCAAGCCGGGCGATGACGACGAGGCCTGGTCCATGCTGGCGGCCCTGCGCGGCCGCGCCCACCAGGTCCACACCGGCCTGTGCGTCCTCGACCCGGTCACCGGCCGGGAATTCGCGACGGTGGCCACGGCCGATGTGACCATGCGCGACTACAACGACGTCGAGATCGCCGCCTACATCGCCACCGGCGACCCGTTCGACAAGGCCGGAGGCTATGCCATCCAGCACCCGATCTTCCGCCCCGTGGTCGCGGTGGCGGGCTGCTATCCGGCGGTGATGGGGCTGCCGCTGTGCGACCTCATCCCCCTGTTCCGGCGGCTGGGCCTGCCCGACCGCTTCGACCCGGCGGCGCTGGCGGCCGCTCACGGGGGCTTCATCCACGCTTGCCCGTCGTCATCAGTGTGGTACAATGTTTGACATAATTCCCCAAGACACGAGGGACGACATGACCAGCACGCTGCACGACGCCATCGCGGCTGTGCGCGCCGGAGAGTTGGAGCGCGCGCAACTTATCGCCGCCGAAATCGTTCAAAAATATCCCGACGACGCCAACGCCTGGTATCTGATGAGCCAGCTCGTCGATTCCGACGCCCGCCGGGCGGCCTATCTGAACAAAACCCTGTCGCTGAACCCCGCCCACCCCCGCGCCGCGGCCGAATTGGCGGCCCTGCCGTCGGGAGTGATCGGCGCCCTGTCGGAGGCTCCAGCAGCCGTGACCGAAGCGGCCGTTGAGGAAGTCGAACTCGCCCCGCAGCCCGCCCCCGCCTGGGAGACGGCCGTCTCGCCGGCAGCGCCCACCCGACCGGAACCCGTGGCGGCTTATGCCCCGCCTCCGGCCCGAACCGCGGACGAGGAGGCGTTTGTCGAGGAAGTGGCCAGCTCCGCCCCGGAGTGGCTATGGCCGCTCAGTCCGCAGCAGGTGGCGGTGGAGAGGCAGACGATGCAACAACCGGAAGGCGAAGCCTCGCGCCCCATGACCCCGCGACCCGCCATCCCCCCAACTGCCCAACCGGCGGCCGCCAAACCCGCCGCCCCGCGGCCGAGGAAAGCCCCTCCGGCCAAAAAGAACAGCAATACGGGACTGACGCTGCTGCTGGGGGTGCTGGGTCTGCTGACCGTTCTGGTGCTGGCGGTCCTGCTCTACTTGCTTGTCTTTATGTAAAGACGAGTCAGGCCGGGAGGCTACGGCAACCAGCCCGGCAGATACCCCTCGGCGGCCACCAGCGTCTCCTCGCCCGTGGCCACCTCCAGCCGCCAGACCGAAGCCACGGCCGCCGGATCGCCCATCTCGTACCGTTGAAACAGCAGATAGCGCCCGTCGGGCGACCACGACGGCGGCCCATGGCTGACGGCCGAATCGTCGGTCAGCGGCCGCGCGTCGGCGCCGTCGGGCCGCATCAGCCACAGCTGCCGCCCGGCCACTGTCCCGGCCGGAGCGCGGCCGAAGGTCAGCCATTGGCCGTCGGGCGAGAAGGCGGGCGCGCTGTCGGCCACGGCCGCATCGGGGCTGAGCCGTTGGCGCGGGCTGTCCTCGGCCACGATCGTCCGGTAGAGGTAGACATTGGCCGACTCCTGAATCGGCGTCGGGGCGCCACCGGCCTCCGGCGCGGTTTCGTGGGCCTGCACGGCGATGTCGCCATAGACGACCTCGGCGCTGTTGGGACTCCAGGCGGCCGGGCTGCCCACGCGACTGCCGAGCAAACGCTGTTGCCCGTCGGCCAGCCGGTAGAGCACCACCCCCTCGTCGGCCATGGAGACGTAGCTGAGCCACCGGCCGTCGGGCGAGAAGCGCGCGCCATAGGCGGGGGTCTCTTCCCCTTCGATGAGCGGCAGGCTGCGGCCGTCGTTGGGATCGAGCCGACGCAGGCGGGGCGAGCCGGGCAGCCCGTCCAGCCAGGGGCGCAGCTCGTAGATCACGGTGCGGCCGTCGGGCGACCAGACCGGCGCGGAACATTCGGCCGCGGGGCAATCGAGCAGCGCCCGGTCGCCGCCGCCGATCGTCAGCAGGCGCAAGGCCGATCCCCCCTCCCCGCCGGCGGCCGTCCCTACGCTATAGAGGATGCGGCGGCCGTCGGGCGAGACGGCGTAGTCGACCACCGGCGGCGCGGCCGCGTCGTTGCCGGTCAGCGCGCGGGCCGGGCCGTCGCCGGGCGGCTGGACATACAACTGCGGCGTTCCCGCCGGGCCGTCGCGCAGGAAGAGGACGGAGGGGGAATTTTGTCGGCCGCAAGCG
>CAZZJN010000147.1:0-6663 GCA_964654505.1 uncultured Ardenticatenaceae bacterium
CCCGTATGCCGCTCTAATTACTAGATCGCAGTAGACTAGGAATTTCAAAAGCTGCCTGAAGACAGGCAGCTTTTCTGTTGGTTTCTCTACCCCTGTAATTGCGCTGCCTCACCTACAAATATATCTGAAATGAGATTGTTACCGTTGCAACTGGGACTATAATAGTGTGCGCGATCCGTTAGGCTCGCGCTATACAGAACAGACCCTATACGGAGGCACTATCATGGACCTGGTCGGCACCGCAATTTTTATTATTTTCATTCTGTTAATGCTGGCAGCGATCTTCCTGCCGCGATTCACTCGCAAGTAGGGGTTAATATCATCGATGAATCACCCTCCTCACACCCGACGCCCTATCAGTCTCATTACCACCCTCATCGCTCTGCTGATCAGCGGCATGGTGTGGGCCGGTTCATCGGCCGCGCCTGAACGACCGGCGGGACTGGTGACCGACTCATCGTTGGTCATTCGGATCTATTACAACGATATCACTGACATTGGCCGACTGGCGGCCTATGATGTATGGGAATATAACAATCATGAGGAACGCTATGTCCTGGCGGCGGTCGATTATGCCGGCTATTTGGCGCTGATCGACTCGGGCTGGCGGGTCGCGATTGACGAGGCGGCGGGGGCACAACTCAATAGTCGTCAGAAGCGTTTCACCAATTTCTTCGGCGGCTATCGCACGGTCGATCAGCTCTATGCCGATCTGGAAGCCATGAACCAGGCATCGCCCGATCTGTCGGAGTTGGTCCAATATGGACAAAGTCATTGCCTGAGCCAGGGCGGTTGTATTATGAAAGGTGGAGAAACACTACCTGGATTTCCATTGCTGGCCATGCGCGTGACCAACGAGAATCGACCGGGTAGCTCGATCATCAATGGCGAGAACATCACCATGGGAAGCAAGCCCGTTTTCTTCCTCATGGCCAATATTCACGCGCGCGAGATCACCACGCCGGAGATCGCCATGCTCTTTCTGGAGCAACTCCTGGGCGGCTATGGCAATGATCCTGATGTCACCTGGCTGGTCGATCACCATGAAATCTGGATCGTGCCTACGGTCAATCCTGACGGACACTGGCTGGTGGAGCTGGGTGAGACGCCTGCATATGGCGGGCAGCCCTTCTACCAGCGCAAGAACGCCAACAACGATGCCAACAACGATGGCATGCCGGATTGCTCTGCCTGGCCGCCAGGCGAGGCGGCACAACCGGGGATCGATCTAAACCGGAATCACAGTTTTGAATGGAATCAGGGTGGTACCAGTAATCAGTCTTGCGATCTGACCTACCTCGGCCCAAAGGCCGCTTCCGAGAATGAATCGGCGGCTATAGAAGATCTAATCAGCGCGCTCATCCCTGACCAGCGTGGGCAAGACTTGAATGATGCCGCGCCGGACGACACGACAGGTATATTCATCACACTTCATAGCTATAGCAATCTGGTGCTATGGCCGTGGGGGAGTCGCTCCTCAGCCGCGCCCAACAAGATGGGGTTACAAGCCATCGGCGACAAGTTCGCTACCTTCAACGGCTACCAGTCCTGCCAGTCTGGGCCATGTCTTTACCACACGAGTGGCGCGACCGACGACTGGGCTTATGGCGTGCTGGGAATCCCGGCTTACACTTTCGAAATAGGCAATCAGTTTATGCCACCGTTCTCGGAAATCGAGAATCGGCAATGGCCCGATAACGGTCCCGCCTTGCTCTATGCGGCCAAGATCGCCCGAACGCCTTACATGATTGTCCGCGGGCCGGTCGTTAATCAACCTGCGGTGAGTGGTGATAACCCGCTGCTGACGCTAACGGCCACAGTCGATGACACGAACAACGGCGACCAACGGGTTGTCGCGGCCGTCGCCACCATCGATACGCCGCCATGGGTAGCCGGCGTAGGCAAGATCGCACTCCAGGCGACCGATGGCGAGTTTGATTCGAAGGTTGAGGCGGTCACCGGCTCGATCTCCACGGCGGGGCTTTCGCCAGGATGGCACATGGCCTTTGTTCAGGGCCAGGATATGGGCGGAAACTGGGGGGCAGTATCGGCCGCGTTCTTCGAGGTATCCCCAGACGGGCTGTTGACCCAACGCGCCTATTTCCCGCTATACATCATCGATAAGTAAATAAATACACGCCGGCCCTACCCTGTTTGGAGGGCAGGCGTTATCTCGCTACTGCATCACGCGTCAGCTTGTTGCCGACCGAATTGCGTCTCATATAGCGATAAATAGAGGCCACCGGCAGCCACCAGTTCGCCATGTGTCCCCCACTCCACAAGATGACCCTGATCGAGCACCAGAATCATATCGGCCGCCAGAATAGTCGACAGGCGATGGGCGATGACCAGGCTCGTGCGGCCGACCATCACCCGCTGCAAGGCTTCCTGGATGAGCGCCTCGGACAGGGAATCGAGATGGGATGTCGCCTCGTCGAGGACGAGAATACGGGGATCCTTCAGGATGACGCGAGCGATGGCCACTCGCTGCCTCTCCCCGCCGCTAAGCCGGTAGCCGCGCTCCCCAACGACCGTGTCGTAGCCTTCGGGCAACGAGACAATAAAGTCGTGGATATTGGCCGCCTTGGCCGCGGCAACCATCTCCTCGCTCGTCGCCTCCGGCCGGGCATAAAGCAGGTTGGCGCGGATCGTATCATAGAAGAGATACGTCTCCTGGGTCACCATACCGATATTATCGGCCAGAGAGAGCAGAGTGACGTCTCGCAAATTATGACCATCGATAAGCACACGACCGCTGGTCGGATCATAGAGACGGGGGATCAGATAGGTGATGGTCGTCTTGCCCGCACCGCTTGGCCCAACCAGCGCCACCAGTTGGCCCGGATCGATGTGGAAGCTGACATCACTGATAGCCACCCGCCGGACAACAACCGGTTCATCGATTTCCTCGTCAACGATCCTGTCGGGCTCCATTCCATTGTGGCTTCCGGTCGCCTCTCCGGATTCGGCGCCTTCCTCCGCCTCGCGGCCGCGCCGGAGCAACGTCTCACCGCCACCCCTTGAATAGCGGACGACCTCAGTTAATCCGCCCTGCATGCCGGGGGGTAGCTTGGTGTAATCAAATGTGACATCCTCAAAGGTCAGGCTGCCCTGAACGTCAGCCAGCGGTTTGGCGTCGGGCTTGTCGGCGATCTCAAGAGGGATATCGAGAACCTCGAATACTCGTTCGAAGCTCACCATGCTCTGGATAAATTCGATCGGCAAGCCGGATAGCGACATGAGGGGTCCGTAAAGTTGGGTCAGGTAGGCCCCGAAGGCGACGATGGTGCCAATCGTGAACGCGCCCTTGATGGTCAGATAGCCGCCTACCCAATAGATCAGGGCCGTGCCGACAGCCGCGATGATCCCCAGGAGCATGAAGAACCAACGGCCGACGACAGCTGAGCGAATACCCAGATTACGCACCGCGGCGCTATCACGCTGAAAGCGAGACAGCTCGCGCTCTTCGCGGCCGAACAGCTTGACCAGCAAGGCGCCACTGACGTTGAGCGTCTCGTTCATGGTGGCGTTCATCTCGGCGTTGAGGACCATCGATTGCCGACGGAGATCGCGCAGGATGCGGCCGATCTTGCGCGCCGGCAAGTAGAAGAAGGGCACGACGATCAGCCCCAATAACGTCAGTCGCCACTCAAGCGCCAGCATGATGGCCAGCGTGCCGACCACTTGAATCACGTTGGAGAAAATCGAGACAATCGTATTGCTGACCGCTTGTTGCGCGCCGACAACATCATTGTTGAGGCGCGACATTAATTCTCCGGTTCGGGACTGGGTGAAGAAGCGCAGCGACATCCGCTGGAAGTGCGCATAAACGGCGTTACGCAGATCGAAGATGATACTTTCACCGACGACGGCGGTAAGATTGCGCTGCCAGACGCCGACCAGTCCGCTCACTATTGGCACCAGGAACAATCCTATAGCCAACAGGTTGAGCTGCATCAAATCACCATTGGGGATCGCGTCATCGATGAGCGCCCGCATGAGCAGGGGAGAGACCAGGGTGATGGCCGTCGTCAGGATGATGCCAACCAGCAAGAGCAGCACCTTGCCTGTGTACGGTCGGGCAAAACCCCATACCCGAACCAGCAAATCGCGGGTCACGACGGGGCGATCCTGTTTCTCTTCCTGACTCAGGAAAGCCCACCACCCGCCGCCATGGAAACCCATTGAACCAACTCCTTTCCGATCACCACATGACCAGACTGTCTCATTCTACGATACCGCCGGGAAAAGGGCGAGATCGTTATCTTATCCGCACCAATAGCGCCGGATGTTGAAAACAAAAACGGTCGGCAAGCACCCCCATAGGTGCCTGCCGACCGTCTGCTTCATCACACTCGACAACTTTTAATTGTCGAGCGGCATGACCGAATAGTTATCAAGATGCCAGAACGAATCTTCAATGAAGTCCGTCGATGTAAAGAACCCGAAGTACGGACTGTTGATCCAGCGGGTATCATGATATTGATACTGGAGTTTTAACTCCTCCCCATACTTCCCGGCATAGACACGAATGCTGTCGGCGCGAACTTCAAACCGATAATGGTTCCAGCCCTTGGGATCGATCTTTTTGTAAACGATCGCGTTTAACGGAATATCACCATATCGTTTCAGCGGGCTGCCGCCTTGTTGCGGCACATATTTCAGTTGATCGACACGCTCGAAAACCATCAGCATCTTGATAGCGTTCTGGTTCGCGTTGTCATAGATGCCGTTGGCATTGTAGAAATGATTGAAACAATTGGTCTGTTTCATAAATACTTCATCGGAAGTCGTATCAGGCGGGCACTCCTGGCCATTCCAGTCGCCGCCAAATACCCCGCCGGCCGAGTTGGTATGCCCCGGCCCACCATCGTTCCCAACGATAACAGCATCGAAATCAATCACATAGGGGACACGCGGCGCGGGCCGCAGCGGGCTGGCAATGAGCCAGTCCCATCGGCTTTTGACCTTTGTGACAAAATCGCCATCTTGATAAATGCCTCTGAGGTCTGCCGGATGCGTGCCCCGACGGACAGCCCATCCGGTGGAGGGATCTTCAAAGTCGTCCCAATATCCACCGACAACGGTCACGACATTGGACCATGGCCCACCGAACTGACCGACCAGGCTGCGCGCCCGGTAGTAATAGACATTATCCGGCGAGGGCGCTCGTTTGATGGTAAGGGAGGCTGTCTCCCCGACGATGATAGGCGTTACAGCGGCAAAATTCGGCTCTTTCGCTTCCTGAATCTCGTAGCCGGTCGATCCGAGGCTGGTCGTCCACGACAGGTTCCAGCTATTGGCGCTGTTCACCTGGCCGCCAGTCAGGGTGACCGGGCCGGGTTCGGGCATCAAGCCATAGGTCGTATACGGCAAAAACTGGATGGGAGAAGAAGCCAGCTTGGTGGCGGTCACATCGGCGCTGACTTCCAGCTCCTGTTCGGCGCTGACCAGTTGGGCGGTATTGGTGACAACCGTGCCGAGAGACACATCCACATTCAGAATAGCAGTGATGGTGATCTCGACGCTCTCCCCGGCCTCGGCCGTTCCTTCCCAGCTCACGGTTCCAGCGCTATAACCACAGGATGTGGTGATGAGCGGTGGACATTGATGGCTATAGTAGGTCACCTCAGCCGGCAACACGTCCGTCACCGCTACAGGGATCGCCACGCCACCGCTGTTGTCGACAGTAATTGTATATTGGAACGTCTCGCCCGGGGCGACCTTGTTCTTTGAGGCGGCCTTGGTCGATCCGTCCAGATTGGCGGCGGCGATGGCTCCGTTCGGAATCGTATGAGCGGCCAAATACCGGTCGATGGTCGCGGGCATGGCCAGCAGCTCAGCTTCCGTCGGTGCATCATAGGTATCGGGGGTTGACTGGGTCGTCGGGGTGGACGGCTCGTCCCCTTGGGCAGCTGAGATTGCCTGAGCAAATATCAGGACGCCCAGCAGGACCATGATAACGGCAACGGCTCGCTTCATGGCTCCTCTGCGGGTCGTCCCCTGCCGGGTTTGTTTGTTCTCAATCATGTGCTTAGGTCTCCTTACTTTGTCCTTCTTGCGGGATAAGCAACGGTAGCATAATACTGATCAAAGCGCCCTCGGTCAAACCGGAGCAGATAAGTCTCAGGTCGTGATAAGACATTTATAAATGGCGTTCACTATGGCACCTTGTAGATCAGGAGTGAATACCCCACCATGGCGTCAGGCTCGCGAGCGCGAAACCAGGCATAGACCTGTTTTTCCTCCACCCTGAGAGGTGGCTCCCAGAGGCTCGACGCGCTGATGGCATAGACGCCCGGTTCCGGCGCAAGCGGGTTGAATGGTACTTCCCACCATAAACGAAAGAAGGCATCCCGACCAAGTCCCGGCATTGGGGTATAGGGGATGGCGTAATAATCGGGATCGGCCGTCCCAAACCAGCCTAACTTCACCTGATCCACGTCATTGGCCTCCATCCATGTCTGCAAGCGGATCAGGTCCTGCCCCCAATCCACATTGCTGTCGGTGAGGATGCGGTAGCCGTTGGCCGGGCCGCCAACGGCGGGGTTGAAGTAGCTGAGGTAATGCGGATGAATCCATAGGGCAACGGCCACCAACACAGCCGCACCGGCGGCAAGTCCGTGACGCCAATCGATTCGGCGGCCGACTTCTTGCAACTGC
>CAZZJN010000148.1:0-6573 GCA_964654505.1 uncultured Ardenticatenaceae bacterium
CGCAAGCTCATCCTCTGCCCGCGCGAGACGCCCCTGCATCTGGGCCACCTGCGGGCCATGACCCTGGCGGCCGAGCTGGGCGCCTTCATCGTGCCGCCCATGCCCGCCTTCTACCATCGACCGCAGACGGTCGATGACATCATCAATCAGACAGTCAATCGCGTGCTCGATCTCCTGGAGGTGAATCTGCCGGAGGATTTGTTTCGGCGCTGGCAGGGGGGTCGGGCCGCAAGCGATGGATGAGGGATGAGGGCGGGGGCGGCCATCGATTGACGGAGCAAGCGATTCTGCTATAGTGCGCGGCCATGTGGCGTTATAGCATCACCCGTTTTGCCTTCACGATCATCCAGCGGATCTTGTCGAGGCTCGTCATCGTCGGCCGCGAGAACATTCCCGCCGACGGACCCTATATCCTCACCGTTAATCATCTGAGTACGGCCGATACCGGCATCGTGTTTGTGGGATTCCCCGTCCAGGAGTGGCGATTCTTCGCCGGCGAAAAGTGGGCCAAGCACCCCGTCTGGGGTCCGTTGATGTCCCGATTGGGGGTCATCTTCATCAACCGCGGCGAGGTGGACCGGCGGGCCTTGCGCGAAGCGCTGGCGGCGTTGCAGGACGGGTCGATATTTGCCCTGGCCCCGGAAGGCACGCGCAGCAAGGTCGGGGCCATGCAGCCGGCCAAGGACGGCGCGGCCTATCTGGCATCCCAGGCGGGCGTTCCCATCCTGCCGGTCGGGATCAGCAACACTGACGTCCTGTTCGCCAATGCGCGGCGCCTGCGCCGGACGACGATCACTATGACCATCGGCCAACCCTACCGGCTGCCCGATCTCGGCCGTCGCGTGCGCAGCCGCGACCTGACCGATTACACGTTTCTGATCATGACCCACATCGCCGCTCTGGTAGAGCCGCGCCATCGCGGGGTCTACGGCGACACCCCGGCTTTGGCCGCCTTGCTGTCGGGGGAAGATCCCTGGCCCTGGTGCCGCGAGCCGCGCGTGGCGATTGACGAATGATCGGCGGCCGATTGCGGGGTTGAAAGCCCCTCCGCTCCCCTGTTTTCCCGCACTTTTGCCCGTGATATTCTGACGCTTTTTGGCGACAAATATCCGTAGATAATCTGTTCTGAAATTTTAAGGCAAGGCTATTGCGCTCTCTATACTGCCATGTTATAATGCCCCTCTCTTAACCAGATAAGCCGTTGTACTGGTAGCTAACCCCCATATATGGGGGTATATTTGGGCAAACCCCTGTTTGGAGCCACAGACAGCCCAAAATAATATTTTCGAGGAGGTATTGAGTAGCATGAGCACAACTGTTGTCGAGGCTGTCGCCCCAGCACCCCTGACCCTATCTGAAAATGGCCTCGCCGTGCTTCGTCGTCGCTATCTGCGGCGCGGTCTGGACGGCAAACCCATTGAGACCGTCGAAGAGATGTTTCGCCGTGTGGCCCACCATATCGCTTTGGTGGAGGCCGACCACGGCGGAGATGTCGCCACGACCGAAGATACCTTCTATCGGCTTCTGACCGACTTGCGCTTCTTCCCCAACAGCCCCACCTTCACCGGCGCGGGCACGCCGTTGGGCCAGCTGGCCGCCTGCTTTGTGTTGCCCATCTCCGACGACATGGGGCGCGATCCGTCCGGCATCTTCCAGACCCTGCGCGACGCCGCACTCATTCAGCAGACGGGCGGCGGCAACGGCTTCGCCTTCTCCCGTCTGCGGCCGAAAAATGATCATGTCAAAACCTCGGCCGGCAAGGCTACCGGGCCGGTGGGATTTTTGCGGGTCTATGACCAGGCTTTTGGCGAGATCGCCCAGGGCGGCACGCGGCGCGGCGCGAACATGGCCGTCCTGCGCGTCGACCATCCCGATATATTCGAGTTCATCTCCTGCAAGGCCAGCGAATACGCCATCACCAACTTCAACATCTCCGTCGGCGTCACGGATAAATTCATCCGGGCCGTCAAGGACGATACTGATTTCGAACTGATCAACCCCCGCGACGGCAAGGTCTGGCGCACCGTTCGGGCGCGCGACATCTTTGACGAGATCGTCAAGTATGCCCATCGCAACGGCGAGCCGGGCGTGCTGTTTCTCGACGCGGCCAATCGCTCCAATCCCGTGCCCCATCTGTACGAGCTGGAAGCGACCAACCCCTGCGGGGAGCAGTGGCTTGGCCCCTATGAAAACTGCTGCCTCGGCTCCATCAATCTCGGCCGCCACATCACGGCCGACGGCCAAATCGATTGGGATTTGCTACGTCGCTCGACGGAAGAGGCCACCCACTTCCTCGACAACGTCGTCACGGCCAACGCCTACGTGCCCGCCGTGCCCCAACTGCGTGAGGCCGCCCTTAATGCCCGCCGCATTGGGTTGGGCATCATGGGCATGAGCGACCTGTTCTATCGCGTCGGCGTCCGTTACGGCAGCGAGGAGGGGCAGGCCCTGGCCGGGGCGTTGATCGAGTTCGTTCGCTATCACAGCATGCGCACCAGCGTGGAGCTGGCTCGCGAGCGCGGCCCGTTCCTGGCCATCGAGGGCAGCATCTACGACCCGCAAAACTTCCGCTGGTCGGCCCCCAAGGCGACGGTGAAGAGCAAGAAGAACTTCGGCCGTCCCGCGCTCGACTGGAAAGCGATTGTCGACGGCATCAAGACCCACGGC
The DNA here is from genome assembly GCA_964654505.1 of uncultured Ardenticatenaceae bacterium. Taxonomy (GTDB): domain Bacteria; phylum Chloroflexota; class Anaerolineae; order Promineifilales; family Promineifilaceae; genus Promineifilum. The sequence continues at coordinate 2,668 of CAZZJN010000148.1, forward strand.
ATCCGCAACGCGGCCCAGACGACCGTCGCCCCGACGGGAACCATCGCCACGGTGGCCGGTATTGAGGGCTACGGTTGCGAGCCGGTCTTCGCCCTGGCCTATGTTCGCCACGTCAACGACAACGGCAAGGACCTGCAACTGCAATATACCAGCCCCCTGTTCGAGCGGGCCTTGCTCGAGGCCGGGCTGGACGAGGCCACGCGCCACGAGATCATCGCCGAGGTGAATCGCGTCGGCAGCTGCCAGCATATCGACAAGCTCCCGGCCGGCATCCGCGACACCTTCGTGGTGTCATCCGACATCACCCCCGAGGAGCACGTGCGCATGCAGGCCGCTATCCAGGCTTTCGTGGACAACAGCATATCCAAGACGTGCAACTTCCCGGCCGGAGCCAGCCGCGAGGACGTGGCCGAGGCCTACATGTTGGCCTGGGAGCTGGACTGCAAGGGATTGACCGTCTACGTTACCGGCTCCCGCGAGTCTGTGACGCTGGAAACGCACGCCACGAAAGAGGCCAAAGCCAAGACCGAAGCCAAAGCCGAGGAACCGGCGCAGCAGCTCACCATCTGGCGTGAGTCGAAGAAAGCGCGCAGCCGCGTGCTGCGAGGCGAGACGAGCCGCATCAACACCCCGCTGGGCGCGACCTACATCACCATCAACCACAACGGCAACGACCAGCCGTTCGAGGTCTTCATCCAGACGGCCAAGGCGGGCAGCGACACCGCGGCCGTCTCCGAGGCCATCGGCCGCATGATCAGCTACAACCTGCGCCTGGCCTCGCCTATCTCGCCGCGCGACCGGCTGAAGGAAGTGGTCAACCAGCTGAGCGGCATCGGCGGCGGCCGCCCGCTCGGTTTCGGCCCCCAGCGCGTCCTGTCCCTGCCCGACGGCGTGGCCCAGGTGTTGGGCGACTATCTCGATCGCTCGGCCGAGGAAGGTTCGGCTCATTCGGGCAATGGCCTCAACGGCAATGGCCACCACGCGGCCGACGACAATCAGCCGGCCCTGGTCGCGTCGCCGGCGGCCGTCGGCGACCTCTGCCCCGACTGCGGCAACTCCTCGCTCGTCAACGAAGAAGGTTGCCGCAAGTGCGTGAGCTGCGGCTATAGCGAGTGCTAGAAACAACAGGGGCGGGTATCAAACCCGCCCCTTCCAATCTCCCTGTAATCTCCCTGTCAGAACATTCGATTACTGCATGGCCACGAAATCGGCCGTCGCTATGTCGCGCGCGCTCACGGCGGCGATCAACTGCTGCAACGCTGTGTCGAACTGCTCTTCCTCACCCGCGGCGCTGATGAACGGCCGCAACATCCCGGCCATCTGCTCGATGTGGGCGTTCACCGTAGCGGCGTCAAACATGGCGCTCGCCTCGGCCAGATAGCCCATATACTTCGCGTTATAAACCGGATCATCCAGCAGGAAGCGAATCAGCGGCCAGCTTTCGTCCACTTCGGCCTTGTCGAAGGTGACATTGCTGCGGCTGCCCATGCCCGCGCCTTGGCGGTCGCCCAGGTCCGTATCCGGACGCTCGCCTCGGCCGGCACCCATCCCCACGCCAAACGTCATGTTATGGTCCCAGGGTATCCACACCAGTTGGCCGGTCTCGGGATTGTTATACAGGTAGAAGTTGTGGTTCATCGCGCCATACGTATCCCAATTCTGTACGACCGCGCCCACGGCCAGCCAGTTCAAAAACGTATCGACATCGAAGATCGCTTCCAAATCGGCCCGCCACTGCTCCGGGTCGGCCGTGCGCGTGTCGGCGTGCAGGACATTGTAGAGGGCTTCGATGTCGCTCCAGTCGGCCTCATCCTCGTTATTTTCCTTCTCAAAACTGTCGGCGATCAGGTCATACGTCCCTTCGGCCAGACTGACACCCTGGCCGTCGCCCTCATAGATGTTGCCGTCGTCGTCGCCGAAGGCCGTGTCGATGACGGTATCGTCGACGACTTCGACGACCGTGTAGATACCCAGACTGGTCGGGCCTTCGCCATAATCGAGGACGACCTCATAGAACGCCGTCCGGCCGGCCACCAGACCCGCCTCGCGCATGGCGTCATACGTCAGGGTCTCGCGCAGGTAGGTGTCGTCGCTGAAGCCGTTGGCCAGCGATAGCTGCTTGAAGCCGAAGAAGCGCTGATTGTCGATCTCGGGGTAGTCATCCTCGAACTCGTCGAAATCGAATTTAAGCGGCATTTTGAGCGAGCCGCTGTTCCAGGCGCTCGTCAGCGACGAGTTCCCTTTGTAGCGCACGCCGACATGATTCCAGACGTTGCCGTCGAATTCGATGGTCGCCGGAACCCACATTGGCGTCTCGCTCACCATATCGCCGCCCCCCGGAAAGCCGCCTTGCCCGCCCGGGCCGGGCCTGCCCGCCGGAGGCTCCCCGTCCTGGGGTGGGGTGAACTCGCCGCTGGGCGGTTCCATGCCTTCCTGTGGGGTGAAACCGCCGCCGGGGCCGCCGAAGCCGCCGGAGCCGCCCGTTCCCGGCTCGCCGAGAATGTCGGTCATGTTGGCTTGCATCGCTTCCCAGTCGGCGGGATCGATGGTGATCGTGATCGTGTTCACCTTGTCCGTCGGGAAGACGACATCATAATTCGGATCGGCATCCTTGCCGTGAGAATCTTCCGTCCAGCCCTCCGGCCGGGTGACGTCATCCTCGTCATCCGATGAGGTTGAGGTCTCGATGGTCTCGCTGCTCCCGGTCGGCTCGTCTGCTGCCGGCAGTTCAGCCGCGTCTTCGGTGGTCGACGGTTCGCTGCTTGTGGCGGCCGCCGGCGGCGCGGCGTCCGTGCTCCCTGAAGCGGATGAGCAGGCGATAAGGCTTATAGAAATGGCCAGTAACATTAAAATGAGAAATATCCTTTTCATCAATCAAGCTCCTAAATTAGTTGGCGCCGGGGATCAACGTCGCCCCCGCTCCAATCGCGAAATCATGTTGGCGGATGGTCCATTCCTCAGCGATTTGGCTTCGGCCGATCGACCTGTCGGCAACCGGCGCGATCGGCGCCATTCGCGAATTCTCCCCTGAGTTTGCCCGAGAAATATTAGGAAAATGTTCAGGAAGGGTGCCAAAACTGTAAGTTTCAGGCCGGGTTCGGTTTTTATCGCTCAACCGGCCCGCGTGACGGATATTTTGACTATTGACTTTCCTCTTTCGATTGTTATCATTCTCGCATGTTCATTTTCACGGCTCAGGCTTTCCCCCGTCGCCCTCGCCCGCCCCGGACCACAGGTCTGGTGTTTAAGGTTGCCTGAGTCGTCGAGAGCCGAGATTCGAACAAACCAACCGCCAGACCTCAAAAGGGTCTGGCGGTTTTGTTTTGGAGAGTATTATGATCAAGGTTGGAATTTATGGCGCGACGGGCTATACGGGGTATGAGCTGGTGAAGCTGCTCCGGCGCCACCCCGCGGCCGAGATCGTCTTTGCCACGTCGCAATCCCACGCCGGGAAGACGCTGGAAGACGTGTTCCCGGCCGCGCCCGCCCTGCCTCTCGTCGCCGGGGAAGACGCCCCGCTTGACAAGGCCGATGTCGTCTTCCTCTGCCTGCCCCATGCCGCCGCGGCGGCGACGGCGGTCACAGCCCTGGAATCGGGAGCGCGCGTCATCGACCTCAGCGCCGACTTTCGGCTGCGCGACGCAGTGACCTACGCCGACTGGTATGCCCACACCCATCCCGCGCCGGACTGGCTGGATCGGGCCGTCTACGGCCTGACCGAGGTCTTTCGCGCCGACCTGCCGGGGGCGCAACTGGTGGCCAATCCCGGCTGCTACCCAACCAGCGTCCTGCTGGCGTTATGGCCCTTGATGCGCAGCGACGTCGCCATCGGCGGGACGATTATCGCCGATTCCAAATCGGGCGTCTCCGGGGCGGGGCGCGCGCCGTCGCCCACCACCCACTTCG
>CAZZJN010000149.1:0-6499 GCA_964654505.1 uncultured Ardenticatenaceae bacterium
CGGGTCAACCGTGCAGCTCACAAACTGCGGACCGGCGCTGACCCAGGCCACCTCCCCCGTGCCCGCGACCTCAACCTGAAGCCACGCTCCCTGAGGTCGCCCGACCGGCACATAAGCCAGCGGCCGCATCACCGTGTTAGGCCCAATCGATCCGACAGGCGGATCATAGGCCAGGCCCGGCCCCGATCGCAAATTGACGCCGGTGAGGGCCGTGCACGTGACGGCCGTTTCCGGCGTGGGCTGGGCGACGGTCGGGTTAGCTGAGGCGGCCGTCGGTTCGGCCGTGGGGGGCGCGGATGTGGCGACAGGGGTCACCTCCGGCGTGGGGGGCGGCGGCAAATTGCTCTCGGAAGTCGGGGTTTCGCCGGTCATCGCCGCCACCGTCTCGGCCACGGCGATAGCCTGCACCGTCTGCTGCACAGAAACAGCCACAGCATCCGCGGTCGGGGGCGAGGCCGGGGTCTCCTTCCGGCCGCCGCAAGCCGCCGCTACGACACACAAGGCCAGCGAGACAATCAGGACAAGCCATTGTTTCGGTCTCATCATCCTCCTCCTGGCTCCCCCGCTGTCAGCGCATCGATGCGCGGCCGGCACAGACCCTGGACGACTTCCTCCAGCATGAAGGCATCAAACGGGAACTGTTCCTGCACCGCCACGCAGGCCTCATAACTGGCGAGGGCCTTATCGATGGCTTCACTCGCCGCTGCCTGGTCGCCGGATTGAGCGAGCAGAAAACTCCGCCACTCATAGACCGTGCCCAACGCCTGATAGATCTGGGCGATCAGGCGACTGTTCCCGGACTCGACCAGCGGCCCCACGGCCGGTTCCAGCCGCGCGACGGCCTCATCAATGGCCGCCCTGGCCTCGTCAACGGCTCCGATCCGGTACCAGGCGTCCGCCAGCAGGCGCAAGGCAACACCCGCCTCATAGTTGGCCCCGCTGGCGATGGGCAGTCCATACACCTCGACCTGCTCTCCGCCGGCGGCCACCGGCTCATAGGCTTCCAGCGCCAGCCGCGCCTCGGCAATGGCCGACTCGACAGCGGCCACCCGGTCGCCGGTGAACCCGTCAGCCTGAGAATCATCCAACAGAGATTGCGCCCGCAGGTAATGGACGCTGCCCGCGCCCACCCGCGCTCGCGCGTTATCGGGGTTTGCCTCCAGCGCCCGCGCGAAAGCCACCGCAGCCGCCTCCAGATGGGACGGCTCGACGGCTCCCCCCTCTTGCGCCAGATAGAGATTGCTCTGGCCGACGAAGTAGTGGGCCGTGTCGAGATCGGGAGCCAGCTCCGCGGCGCGTTCGAAATGGGTCAACGCGTTCGCCTCATCGCCCAAAAGTTGTTGGCGCAGGCCAAGCATCAGCCGCGCGGCCGCCTGTGCATATGGGTCCAATTGCAACCAGACCTCTTCATCAGGGTCGTCGATATCGAAGACGGGAATGTCCCTGACCAGGTTGTAGGTGCCGGCGGCCCGGTTGATATTCGAGCCAAATTGCGGCCGCGCATAGATATGAGCCGACAAAGCGCCGAATTTGCCGTCCGGCTTCACCACGCCATAGATGATCATGTCGGCGTTGATAGCCTCGGCCAGCACGGCCGGGTCGATCGTGCCGGCGATCCCTTCCCCGGCAATGCCGATCGGCACGTGATTCTCCCCGGCCTGTCCGTCGTACCAGACGCTGATTTCCGACGCGGATTCGCCCGCCAGATCGATCCCGATCCGCTCGGCGATACGACGGCCGCCGTCGTTGCTCGCCCTGGTCAATTGGCCGTTTTCATCGAGCACGGCAAATTCAGCCACGGCCACCTTGAAGTCGCCGGTCATTGTCTCCGCGGGAGGATTAAACACGCCCATGCTGTAGAGGATAGCGGCGACCGTGCCCACCAACAGCACGGCGGCCACCCCCACCAAAATCCGCTGGTTGCGTGCCGCAGTGGCCAGTCGCTTGGCGCGTCGGGCGTCTTCCTCGGCCGCGACCTGGCCGGCATCCAGGAACTCCGTCTCCACGACGCTCAAGGGGTCGGGCGGATCGTTGGCCCAGGCCAGCGCCTGCTCCAGCTTCGCGCCCCGGTAGAGCGCGCCGGGGTCACGATTCAGGCTGAGCCAATCGTTGACGTCGCCCGTCAGTTGCCGATGACGAATCAGTCCTTCACGATCCTGGTTTAGCCATTGGCGCAGCGTCGGCCATTCGCGAATCAGCGCCTCATGGCTCACCTCAACCACCTTCGTCTCGCCGGGCGGGATCACGTCGGTCGACACCAGGCGGGAATCTATCAGGATATTGAGCACGGCCTCCAGCATCGGCTCATCGGTCGCGCGGGTGATCAGCTCGCTGAACTGGGCGCGTCGCCGGGTGTCGGGCGTCTCGCCGTCCATGCTTTCGCCCAGTTCCGTCAGGCGGACGAAGATCATGCGGGCGATTGGTCGCTGGTCGGCGGTTAACTTCTGCTGCAGGACGGTCTCGGCCGTCCGGGCAATGGCTCCACGCACGCCACCGGACTCGTTGTAGCCGGAAAGGGTCATCGTCCGGCCGCGACGCCGTTTCCATGTCTCCAGCAAGGCGTGGGAGAGCAGCGGCAGCGCACCCGGTTCGTCGCCCACGTCGTCGAGCATCAGTTCGACCAGTCCCTCCTGGATCTTCCAGTTGTCGCGAGCCGCGGGCATGACAATGACGCGGAACAACTCCTCGTGGTTCATCGCGCCGATGTACTCCTGGTTGCGGGAAACCAGCTCGCGCAGCCCGTCATATTGGGCGCAGCGGGCGTAAAAGTCGGCCCGCAGCACGACGACGATCAAGACCGGCGCGTCGCCGCCCACGGCCGTCACCAGGTTGTTGATGAAGGCCAGACGCTCGGCTTCATGACGGCCGAGCGAGAACAACTCCTCGAACTGATCAACGACCAGCATCAGGCGGGGGTGTCCGGTTCCGTCGAGCGAACGAGCGGCCGCCTGGGCCAGCGCATCGGGAGCGGCGGCCAATTCGTCGCGCAGGGCGGAGGCGGCCGTCAGATCGGCATCGGGCAACAACGCGGCCGCCAGCGCATCAAGCGGGTGGGCGGTCGGCGTCATCACGCGAATGAGCCATTTGTCGGAGCCGGAGGGCGGCAGCGCGCCATCATCGAGTTGCTTGCCCCGCCGCAGCGCGGGCACCATACCGGCCCTGACGACCGAAGATTTGCCGCTGCCCGACGCGCCGATGACGGCCAGAAAGCGGGTTTGGCCCAGGCGACCGACGAGGCGCGCCGTCAACGCTTCGCGACCGAGGAAGTGGTCGGCATCGGCCTCGTCGAAATATTGCAACCCTTTATATGGGGGGTCCCCCGGCTCGGGGGGCAGGCCCTCGACATCGATGACCGCGGCCGAATTGACGAATGTCGACTCGACATTAACGATCGCCCCGCGAAAGTCGCCGGAGAGATGATAGGTTTTACCGCCTGGCGTGTTGTCTTCGTTGGTTGGGGCGGCCATGATATGAATCGCCGGTCGACGCGATTTCTATGCTGCGCGGCCGGTCATCGAATGTTCATCGGCGGAAATATATGATTGTTATGGTTGGTGCAAATGCCGGGTTGCCGGTCGGGCGATTTGCCCTCGAAACCCAGCGACTCGCGGACACCGCCGTCGTGTTCCCTCCAGTATCCGGGCGATCCCTTCAGATTCGTCCGATACCGCTATGCCATATTGTAGATCGTAAGCAGGTCTCTAGAATAGGCAGTGGCTCCCCAGGTGTCAAGACGCAATGCGTTAGAAACGGAAAGCTTTTTGTCTACCAGGGGAAAGGCGTCGGCTCGATGCCGTAATACAGTTCCACCACGCGTCGGAACAGCGGCGCGGCCACATCCGACCCCTCACCGGCATGCTCCAGCACCACGGCGATGGCCAGCTCCGGCTTTTCGACGACCCGCCCGTCGGGCGTCGTGAACGGCGCGGCCGGGGCGTAACCGATGAACCAGGCGTGGGGCAGTCCCGGCGGGGCTTCGGCCGTGCCGGTCTTGCCGGCCACGGGCACGGGCATGCCCACGAAGCGATGGGTGGCCGTGCCGTAGCCGATGTGGGTGACATCCCACAGGCTCTCGCGGACGACGGCGATTTGTTCGGGCGAGAGAGGCAGCGTGCCGTTGACGACCGGCTCCGGCGACTCGCCCGGCGTCATGCCTGCCTCGCCGATATGGTCGACCAGAGTCGGCCGATAGAGCGTCCCGCCGTTGGCGAAAGCCGCGGCGATGTTGGCCATCTGCAACGGCGTCACCTGCACATAGCCCTGACCAATGGCCATATTGACGGCATCGCCCGTGGCCCAGCCTTCGCCGATGTTGGCCAGCTTCCATTCCGGATCGGGGATCAGTCCGGCCGATTCGGCGATACCCTGGATGCCCGTCGGTTGGCCCAGCCCGAACTCGCGGGCGATGCGTGGCAGCAAGGTGTTATCCGCCCCGTCGATGGTATAGCCGACATCGTAGAAGCATGAGTTGCACGAGACGACCAGCGCCGTGCGCAGGCTGATGGTGCCGTGGCCGCCGGCAAGCCAGTCGTATTTAACGAACTCATCGCCCAGCCGGTTCCAGGAGCCGGTGCTGCTGTAGCGCGAGTTGGCATCGTAGAGGCCGCTGTTGAGCGCGGCGGCGTAGGTGACAAGCTTAAACGTGGAACCCGCGGGATAGGCTCCCTGGGTCGCCCGATTCAGGAGCGGCTGGCCGGGGTCGTTCAGCAGCGCGCCAACCGCCTGGGCGGAATCGGGCCGCAACGGGTCGAAGGCTTTGGGATCGTAGGTCGGCCAGGTGGCCAGCGCCCTCACCTGCCCGTTACTTGGATCGATGACGGCAATGGCTCCGAATTCGGCCGCCGGATGGATGGCGATGACCTCAGCCAGCGCTTGCTCGACGGCCGCCTGGAAGTCGAGATCGAGTGTGGTGTAGAGGTTGCGGGCCGGTTGCGGATTGCGGTCGGCCAGCACGGCGATGACCTGCCCGGCGGGATCGACCACGCTAAGGATGCCGCCGCGCTCGCCGTTGAGATAATCCTCGCCCCAGGCCTCAAGCCCGGCGATGCCGACCGATTCGTCGCCGGTGAACCCCTGAGCCTTGTATTTGGCCAATTGCTCGGGAGGGATGGCGCCCATGTAGCCGATGACGTGGGCGGCCGAATTTGTGGGCGAGTAGAGACGCATGGGGCGCCGCTTGGGCGTGGCCAGCCCCTTGCCAAGGTAAGGCTCCAGCGACAGGGCGTACTGCTGCAAATCGTCTTCGGCTACGACGCCGACGGGGACGTACCAGTCGGGCAGGGCGTTGGCATATTTCTCCTTGATCTTCTCGGCCGTGAGGCCCAGCGCCCGGCTGAGCGCGGCCAACAACCCGGCCTCGTCCTCAATCAGGCCGGGGATGACGCCCAACTCGAAGGCATTGCCCTGGTAAGCCAGCGCCTTGCCGTTGATATCGTAGATATTGCCGCGGGAAGGGACGCGCGCTTCCATCGTCAACCGGTTGCCGCCGGCCAGTTCAGGCATGATCAGCCCTTCATTCCAGACGATCCCCCAGCGGCCGCCCTCATAAGCCAGCGGCGCGTTATATTCGCGGACGAGATCGCCAACCACGTCGGATGTCAGCGTGACGCGGACGCCGAACTGGGCCTTGTCGCCCTCCTGCAGGATCCCCAACGGCTGAGCATGGACGGCGCTGATAGCCGCCGTCCGCATGGCCTCCTCGTAACGCTGAATGAAGGCGGCGCTATCGACCAGCGCCTGGCTTGACGGAGCCAGCACGCTGTACATGCCCAGGTAATCACCAAGTTCCCAGGCGCGATAGAAGGCGCGGGCGTATCCGGCGGGGTCGTCGGTGATGGGCGCGGCCGTGGCGGTGGGCGTAGGCAACGGCGTGGACGGCTCGTCGAGACGCGAATCGCGCAGTTCCGGCATTGCGCCACAGGCCACTGTGATGGTTCCCAGCAACAGGAAAAGGAGAAGAATGCCGAACCTGATTTTCATACGTCTGTCGCGATGACTTTTATCGAGCCGATTATAGCGAGGTCGGGCGGGGGTGGCGGCAAATGTTATGTTCAGTTAATGTGGCACGATAGGAAATCGTGGCACGATGGGAAATCGTGGCAATGAACGATCGGGTCCCGATTTCAGGGAGGCGGCTAGAGCAAACGGAGCATCGTGTCGCGGCGGATTGCGTCACCGCTCGAACACGCGCCCCACCCCCGGCACCCGCTCCAGTTCTTCTATGAGCTGCAACTCACAGGCCGTGCGATGGTTGGGGAAGTCCATCGTCAGGTCTTGCCCGGCCAGCTGCAGGCGCAACATGGCGTTGCCCTCGTAGCGTCCGGCCAGCTTGATCGATTGGCGGCAGGCCTCTTTCCAGTTGCCCGACGCCCTGATCTCCACAATCAGCATTTTAACGAACTCGTTCGCGATCGCTTCCGGTTCATCGACCCTATCGGCCGCGCCTGTATTCATACGGGGTCCGCCATCATTATTCGCCATGGGGGTTTCGTCACTCGTC
>CAZZJN010000150.1:0-6436 GCA_964654505.1 uncultured Ardenticatenaceae bacterium
TTAGAGCGCTACGTTGACATCGTAGAGGTCACAAGTTCGAGTCTTGTATCGCCCATAAGAAACGACCGACAGCCGCGACGCGGCTGTTTTTGTTTTCGGTCGGTTGCCCCCACCCATGATTCGAGGGACAATCAACATCGACCCACATTTTCCGTTACCGAATCATCCCCGGAGGAAAACCATGAACGCAAGCCGCTCCCTTTGGATTAAACGGCCTGGGAGGTTGTTATGAAACCCGATCGCTGTATCCTTGTCCTGGGGGGCGCCGGCATGGTCGGCGCGCAGATCGTCCGCGAGATCGCCCGCGAGCTGGAGCCGGAGCGGATCATCGTCGCCAGTCTTTTTCGCGGTGAGGTGCGCGAGTTTCTCCACGATGTGCGCCGCGAGTTTGCCAATATCGAATTCATTGGGGCGTGGGGCGACGTTTTTGTGCGCAGCGAATTCATGAACGAAAACCGCCGGCGCCTGATGCAGGTCCGCGCCCGTCGCGACGCGCTCTATCAGGACCTGTTTGGCGGGCTTGATGAGGCTCAGGAGCGTTCAGGGCTGGCCCAACTCATACGGCAGTACAAACCCGATGTTATCGTCGATTGTATCAACAGCGCCACGGCCATCAGCTATCAGGAGATCGAGAGCCTGAGCAAGCAGACCCATGACCTGCTGGCCCAGATCGACCAGCTTGTGGATCATCAGGACCTGCAGGGGCTTTCCGATCTCGGCCGCCAGCTGGAACAGAGCATGAGCGCGCTGCTCATCTCCCAATCCTTGCCGCAACTTATTCGCCATGTCCAGATCATCCATCGAGCCATGTCGGAGAGCGGCACGCGCCTTTACCTGAAAGTGGGCACGACCGGCACGGGGGGCATGGGCCTCAACATCCCCTACACCCACAGCGAGGATCGACCCAGCTTCAAGCTGATGAGCAAGGCCGCCGTGGCTTTCGCCCACACCGGCCTGATGTTCCTGATGGCGCGCACGCCCAACGGCCCGCTGGTGAAAGAACTTAAGCCCGGGGCCATGATCGGCTATCGGCGTATTGCCCACAAGACGGTCAAACAGCGCGGGCGGCCGTTGTTCCGCTATCAGAGCCAGGAGTACGCGCTCGAAGGCCGCCTGTTGTTGCGCGGTGACGAGAATACCTACGAGCGACTTGGCAAGCTCCAGATGGCCGGCGTGGACACCGGTGAAAACGGTTTCTTCGCGCGCGGCGAGTTCGAAACCATCACCCACACCGACCAGATGGAGTTCATCACCCCCGAGGAGATCGCCCAGCAGGCGGTGCTGGAGATTAAGGGCAGCAACACCGGCTATGATGTCATCGCCGGCATCGACAGCAGCATCCTGAATCCCAGCTACCGAGCCGGTGTGTTGCGGCGGGCGGCGCTGGACAAGATGGCTCGACTCGAGGAAGAGACCGAAAGCCATAGCGTGGCCCTGGGGCAGCTCGGCCCCCCGGAACTGTCCAAGCTGCTCTTTGAAGCCCACATGCTGAAACTCAATTATCAGACGCTGGAGCGCGTGCTGGAGACGTCGCCGGCCGAGATCGCCGAGACGCTCTACCGTTTTGTTCTGGAGGATGAGACCCTGCGGACAACGATCATTTCCATTGGTCTGGCCATCCTGACGCCGGATGGCGGCCGTTTGCTGCGCGGGCCGCGCCTTAATATCCCTGAAAGCATCTATCGGGAGGTGGAGGCCGGGCCGGAACAGATCGACGCCTGGGCCGCCAAGGGCTGGGTCGATTTGCGGCCGTCCAACTTCCAGGCCTGGCACCAACGCATCGAGCGCATCTTGCGCACCAAACATATGCTCCACACCCGCGGCACGTCATCGGTCACGGTCAAGACTTATCTACCCGAAACTATCGAGATCGGGGCCGTTGTGGCCTGGATTTTCAATAACGAGGATGGCGGCTACCGGATCAAGTAAATAGCGGGAGCGTAACCGTCTCTCGCCGATCCTCTGCGTCTGTGCGGGGTGTTATGCTTGACAATTAACACGGCTGGGCTAGTATAAACTCTGCAAGGAAGTTATTTAATCCTCAACAGGTCACTGCAACGACGGTTCCGACCCGCTGAAAAACCACCAGAGTTACCATATGCAACCATCTAAAGATTTCTCCGGACTGACCATGCCCGTCTTCACGGCATTTGGCTGGGCGGGGGAAGAAAATGCTCTTAAATACGCCCTGGCCCAACTCCAGAGTTTCATCGATTTGCTCTATTTGCGCCTTCCCGCCGATGTCCGTGGCGAGTTTATGACGCATGGCCTGAGCCGGGAAAATCAGAACGTCTATCTGGCCACGGGCGAAAGTTATGACTCGGACGCCTATATCGCCTTCAATGCCCGGCCGATGAGCCTGGAGATTCAAATGGGCATCACCGGCCGCAATCTGCTGGCCAAGGGGCTTGAGGCGGTAAACAAGGACATCGCCGCCGCCCATCATGTTTTCGCCCAGCTCGATCCAAACTGGGCGTTGCGCGTGCAACAGATGCAAGTGGACGCGGAAACGGGCGAGCGTGCCCATCATTTGGACCTGTTCAAGGAAAGCGTCAACAATCTCGGCGTGGAGCATGCGCGCGAGGTCTTTGAGCGAGCCGCCTATCTGAACGAGGAAGACAAGTGGGCCACCCCGGTGTATCTGAGCCTGCGCATGCCGTCGGAGCGTGTAGCGGCCATGGGATATACCATCATCGATATCGCGGCCGATCTGGTTTCCGCGCTGATGCCCGTTTTGCAGCTCTTCACCGGCAAGAAGCCGAAGAAAGCTCGCGCTGCCCGCCCCTCGGCCAAGGCGTCGCGGAAAGCCGAGGCGGCCGATGAGGCTCCTGCAGGGGAGACAGCCATCACCGGTAGCATCAAGTCGATGGCCGACAGCTTTAATTACGTCGCCGAGTTGAAGCCGCTGCATATCCGGCGCGGGTTCATCAATCTGACTCCGGCCCATTGGCCCTTCTTTGCCTCCAGCAACCGCACGGAGACTCGTGGCGTCACGATCGTGTTCGGCAGCCGGCAAGACAAGAACAGCAGCGTGTGGCGGTTGCAGCCGGACGACCAGGCGCGCATCGTGCTTGGCCCGCAAGTGCATGAATGGTTCGAAGAGAACTTCGCCAACAGCGAAACGATCCGCGTATCGGCGCGACGACTGGATAACGACGAGATCAGAATAACCCTCGGCGCGCACGACTAGTTCGACCCTCATCGTCCCGACACATCTCATGGCGCGCACAAAAATCGTCGCAACCATCGGCCCAGGTTCGGCAAATCCGGAGACGATTCGCCGCATGCTGGCGGCGGGCATGACCGTGGCCCGCATCAATTTTTCGCACGGCGATCACGACGGACACACCAGGACCGTCAATATGCTGCGGGAAGTAGCTCGCGAAGAGGGCAAGGTCCTGGCTGTTCTGGGTGACCTGCAAGGGCCGAAGCTGCGACTGGGGCATGTCAAGGCCGGCGGTATGATGCTCTCGCCGGGCGATGAGGTCGTGTTGACGCCGCGTCCCGGCCAGCCGGCGATGATCCACCTGCCGCATCCCGATCTCATTGCCGCGGCCGTGCCCGGCAGTCGCCTGGTCATCGGCGACGGCGAGGTGGAGTTCACCGTGGCCGAGAAGCGGGACGATACCTTGAGGTGCCTCGTCACCGTCGGCGGCCTGCTCGAATCGCGCAAGGGAGTGAACGCGCCGGGTGTCGACCTGCCCATCTCCTGCATGTCGGACAAGGACATCATCGATCTGGGGCTGATCATCGATATGGACCTCGACTATATCGCCCTGTCGTTCGTTCGCACGGCGGCCGACATCCAGGAACTGCGCGACCTGATGAACCGCAAACCACGGCAGATTCCCATCATCGCCAAGATCGAGAAGAGCGAGGCTATCGATAATCTGATCGCTATCCGTGATGCGGCCGACGGTCTGATGGTTGCGCGCGGCGATCTGGGCATCGAGATGCCGCCTCAGGAGCTGCCGCTGCTGCAAAAGCGCATCATCGCCGCCTGCAACGCCGTCGGCAAGCCGGTCATCACCGCCACGCAAATGCTGCAATCGATGGTGGAGCATCCCCGCCCCACGCGCGCCGAGGCCAGCGATGTGGCCAATGCCATCCTGGACGGCACCGATGCGGTGATGCTGTCCGGCGAGACGGCCACCGGCAAGTACCCGGTCGAGTCGGTGCTGATGATGAAGCAGATCGCCGAGATCACCGAACAGGCCTTCCCGTATGAGCAATGGCGCGGCCGCCGCACGAAGGACCCTGAATATGGTGCGGTGACCGAAGCGATTAGCGAGGCCAGCTGTAACATCGCCGAGGAGGTCAAGGCAATCGCTATCGCCAGCGCCACCATGAGCGGCTATACCGCGCAACAGATCTCCCGCTATCGGCCGCGAATCCCCATTTTGGCCATCTCGCCGTCGCCCCACACCCAGCGCAAACTGGCCCTGGTGTGGGGCGTCGACACGCTGCTGGTGCCCGATTTCTTCGATACGGACTCGATGCTGGAGGAGACGGCCGAGGCGTTGCGCAACAACGGGTTTGAAACCGGGCAGCGCGTGGTCATCACCGCCGGCGTCCCCTTCCGCATATCGGGGCATACCAATATCCTCAAGGTTCACGTCATTTAGGCCGGAGCCGGTGCCGCATTGTCCGACGCAACCTGGCTGAACGCCACTCGCCCGCTTATCATCGGACATCGAGGGGCCAGCGCCGACGCGCCGGAGAACACTCTGGCCGCGTTCGCTCTGGCGCTGGAACAGAACGCCGACGGTATCGAGTTTGACGTCCAGCTCAGCGCCGACGGCGTGCCGGTCGTCATCCACGACAGCACCGTCGATCGCACCACCGACGGAGAGGGACGTGTCGCCGACCTGTCGCTGGCCGAATTACGCCGGCTGACCATTCCCGGAGACCACGCCATCCCGACGCTGGACGAGGTATTCAGGATGTTCGGGCGCGATACGCTCTACAACGTTGAGTTGAAGGGACTGGCCGTCCATGATGGCGGGTTGGCGGCGGCCGTGGCTGATGAAATCGAACAGCATCAGGTGGCTGAACGAGTGATCATTTCTTCGTTCAGTCCGTTTTTCGTGCGCGCGGCCCGGCAACATTTACCTCGCTCCGTTCCTGTGGCCCATCTGCGAGAGCGCCGGTCGACGCGCCTGTTCCATCGTTTCGTCCGCGCCGAAGCCGATCACCCTCTTCATACGCTGGTCGATGAGCCTCTGATGCAATGGGCGCGACGCAAGGGCCTGCGGGTCAACGCCTGGACGGTGGATGATCCGGCTGAGGCGCAACGGTTGATTCGGCTGGGCGTGCATGGCATCATCACCAACCAGCCGGGCGCGTTGCGGCAGGCATTGGCTCAAATGGATATTTAGGGCATCATATTATTTGCAAAGTCGAACGTTAAACAGGAAGGAGAGGCCATCATGCGCGTCAAAGTCATCCTGAATCCATATGCCAATCGTTGGGGCGCAAAGGGACAAGCTCAGGCCACGGCCGAAGCCTTTCGCGCTGCCGGTGTTGAGTGCGATCTCGTCGTCACCGATACAGTGGGGCAGGGTACACCTCTGGCCGAGGCGGCCGCGCGTGAGGGATTCGATGCCGTTATCGCTGCCGGTGGCGACGGCACGATCAACGAAGTCATCAACGGCGTCATCCGGGCTGCCGGCGACGGCCCGACGGTGCCATTCGGCATCATGCCCCTGGGGACGGCCAACGATTTCAACCTGATGGCCGGGCTGCCAAATACCATTGAGGACAGCGTTCGCGTTATCGCGGGCGGCCGCACGCGCCGGATCGACGCCGGGCAGGTGGAGGCAGCGACGCCGGAGACGACCATCATCCGCTATTTCATCAACAACAGCGCCGCGGCGATGGAGCCGATGGTCACGATAGAGAATATCAAGATGACCCGGCTGTCGGGCGAGATCCGCTACATCGTCGCCCTTCTGCGCGCTCTGGCGAGGCTGAAACCATGGTCGATGAAACTGACCTGGGACGGCGGCGGTTATGAGGGGCCGACCTATCTGCTCTCGGTGTGCAATAGCCCGCGAACGGGCGGCTTCATGATGGCCCCCGGAGCCGTGCTCGATGATGGCCTGCTCGATATGGTTTTCGCGCCGCAAGTATCCAAAGGGACGGTCATCGCCATTCTGCTCAAGCTCATACGCGGCGAGCATATTCATCATCCGGCGGTCACCTTCCAGCGGGTGACGGCGATCGATTTAACCAGCGTGCCGGGGACGCCGCTGCACAGCGACGGCGAACTGTTCACGGAGTCGGCCGATCGCGTCAGCTATCGCGTGCTGCCTGGTAAGGTGACGCTGCTGACGCCCTGAGCGTCTAGCATTATTACAAATTAATCAAGGGTGTACCGTGGGGGTCAGGCAACCGGGCAACCATCTCCATGGAAACATGCGACGTCCCTTCCCGG
>CAZZJN010000151.1:0-6247 GCA_964654505.1 uncultured Ardenticatenaceae bacterium
GCAGCGCCTGTGAGAGGACGGAATCCATCGCCAGGTGACCCATGACGACGTGGACGATGGCCTGGGGATCATCGCGCAGCAGGCCCATGATGTACTCGCGAATGGGGGCCATGAGGTGTCGATAGGGCGACTGGATCATCACCAGCTCTCCCTCGCCCACATACTTATCCCATTTCTCTCGGGTGGCCTTGGCCCGCTCCTCGTTAACGGCCACATGGACGGCCCGCCACGGATTGCCCAGCGACTTGGCGAAGTTAACCATCTGTAGCGTGCCCATATGCACGCCGTCGACCAGCAAGATAGTGATCACGTGGTCGGTGACGGCCGGTTTGCGGACGTTCTCAAGGCTGAGCGCCTGGGCCACGTCCTTGTAATGGTCATGGATGCGTGAAAAAGTGAAGACCAGCACCGGAATAAGGATGAGGACGAACCACGCGCCGGAGGTGAACTTGGTGACGGCGAAGATGAGCATGACGATGAAGGTCAGTACCGCGCCGACGCCGCTGATGATCATGTGCAGCCGCCACTTGGGGTCGTACTCCACATGAACCTCGCCCGTGTGGAGGGTCTCGCCGGGTTTGAGGCGGCCGATGTCCCGCGCGTGGCGAACCATGCCCGCCTGCGACAGGGTGAAGCTGAGGAACACGCCGATAGCGTACAGGGGAATGAGGGCCGTGGTGCTGGCCTGCATGACGATGACCAAAATCGAGGCCGCCACCGCCAGGCTGATGATGCCCCACGAGAAGACCAGACGGCCGCCGCGATAGGTCAGCTGGCGGGGCAGGAAGCCGTCGGCCGCCTGCAGTGCCGCCAGTCGCGGGAAGTCGGCGAAGCTGGTATTGGCCGCCATCAACAGGATCAGCGTCGTTCCGGCGATGACCAGCAGGTAGAACAGGTTGCCGGCGCCGAAGACCGTCCGGGCGATCTGGGAGACGATCGTCTCGTCGTGGGTCGGAATAGCTCCCACAACATGGGACAGGAAGGTGACGCTGAGCAGAATGGTCACGCACAGGGCGCTCATGACCGTCAGGGTGGTTGCGGCGTTGTGGGTCTTCGGCTCCTTGAAGGCGGTGATGCCGTTGGAGATGGCCTCGATACCGGTCAGGGCCGCCGAGCCACTGGAGAAGGCCCGCAGCAGCAGGAAGAGAGTCAGCGGCGCGGCCCCCTCCGTCACCAGCTGGATGTCGGTAACAGTGCCCAACGAGCCGGTGAGGTAGCGGAAGACGCCCACGGCCGTCATGACGGCCATCATCACCAAAAAGAAAAAGGTGGGGATGGCGAACACCACGCCGCTCTCGCGCACTCCGCGCAGGTTGATCAGCATGATGAAGGCGATGATGCCCACCGCCAGGACCACGCGATAGGGGCCAAGTTCGGGAAAGGCGGAGATGATCTGGGCCACGCCGGCTGAGATGGACACGGCCACGGTCAGGATGTAGTCGGTCAGCAACGACGCCCCGGCCACCAGCGACGCCTTTTCCCCCAGGTTTTCGCGAGCGACAACGTAAGCCCCGCCACCGTTGGGGTAGGAGAAGATGGTCTGGCGGTAGGAGATGGTGACGATGATGAGCAAAATGGAGATGGCCACGGCAATGGGCATGGCCAGTTGTAGGGCGGCCATCGTTCCCACCAGCGCCAGGATCACCAAAATCTCCTCGATGGCGTAGGCAGTGGAGGAGATGGCGTCGGAAGCGAAGACGGCCAGCCCCACTTTTTTGCTGACGACCTGGTGCGCCAGCGTGCGCGTCTCCAGCGGCCGTCCGATGAGCACGTTGGATAATAAACTGGAAAGTTTGGGAAAACGGGGTGAGCCGTTTGTATCAGATGACATAATTGCTATTACCGGGATTGTGAAATGGGATGGAGTTCAACCATGATTCGCGCCGATCGTACCAGCCGATCGGCGCGAACAAAAGGCGAATCTGACATCAGGATTCCAGTGATGTTCAACGGGGTAGCACTATATCATAAATGGTTCACCAGAACCAAATTTCCTATTCCGCGGCGGCCAGCGAGGTATGCACCCGCTGGGGCGTGAACGGGATGCGTCGGATGCGCACGCCGGTGGCGTCGAACACGGCGTTGGCGATGGCTGGGGCCACGCCGTCCTTGGGGATCTCGGCCAACGCCTTGGCCCCAAACGGCCCGGTCGGCTCATGGGTCTGCACGAGGATGGCCTTGAGGTCGGGCATCTCGTCGGCTCGATAGATGTGATACGGCCCCAGAGCCGCGTTCACCATGCGGCCGTCGGTGTCATAGACCATCTCCTCGCAATGGCCGTAGCCCAACGCCTGCACCATACCGCCCTCGATCTGGCCCGTAGCCGTCTGGGGGTTGATGGGCATGCCCGCATCGACGGCCATCACCAGCTTTGTCACCGTCACCTGGCCCGTCTCCGTGTCCACCTCGACCTCGGCGAACTGCCCGGCAAAAGGCGGCGGCGAGGCCAGGCTAACATGGGAGGCGACAGCCATCATCTGCCGCTGGTCCTGCTGGTGCAGCGAATGGAGGGCGATTCGTTCCAGGCTGACCGAGCGGCCGTCGGGAGCGATGGCCATCCGATTCTCCAGCCGAATATCGCGGTGCTCGTCCAGCCCCAGCATCAGCGCCGCGCGCTCGCGAATCTGGTCGGCGATCTGCTCGGCCGCTTTCTTCACGGCCATGCCGGAGATGTAGGTGGTCGATGAGGCATAGGCCCCGACGTCGAACGGGGTCATGTCGGTGTCGCTGGAATAGATGACGATGGCTCTCAGCGGCACGCCCAGCACCTCGGCCGCCATCTGGGCCAGCACCGTGTCCGAACCCGTGCCCAGGTCCGTGGCCCCGACATTGACGTTGAACGAGCCGTCGTCGTTGATCTTGATCGACGCGGCGCCCATATCCAGCCCGGGGATAGCCGTGCCGTGCATGGCCATGGCCGCGCCCAGCCCGCGCCGGAGGTGGGGCTTGCCGGGAACCGTTCGCCAGGCCGGGTCGTGCTTGCGCTCCCAATCGATGGCCGCCATGCCCTGCACAAAGCACTCATCCAGCCCGCAGGACAGGATGATCGGCAATTCGACGTCCACCTTTTTCTCACCCTCGGCCAGATAGACCGCCATAGGCATCGGATCGCCCGCCTGCACCCAGTTCTTGCGGCGGAAGGCGATGGAGTCCATCCCCAGCCCGTGGGCGATCTCCTCAATGTGGGACTCCAGCGCGAACAGGGCTTGCGGCGCGCCATAACCGCGATAGGCGCCGGGCACGGGCAGGTTGGTATAGACAACATGGCAGTCAAACTTGCGGTTGGCGCAGTTATAGCTGCTGAGGCCGCGCAAACCCGACACGGTCGGGACCGTCAGTCCGTGCGTCCCGTAGGCTCCCGTGTTGGCGATGACTTTCATCTCCATGCTGTGCAGCGTGCCGTCGGCCATGACGCCGGTCTTGAAGGTGATCCGCTCGGGGTGGCGGGAGCGGCTGCTGATGAACTCCTCGGAGCGCGTTAATTCCAGCCGCACCGGCCGGCCGGTGGCGATGGTCAGATGGCCCACGATGTCCTCGATGAGCATCTCCTGTTTCGCGCCAAACCCGCCGCCGATGCGCGGCTTGATCACGCGGATGCGGCCGACCGGCAACCCCAGGAGCGGGGCGACCATGCGCCGGGTATGGAACGGAACCTGGGTCGAGGTGCGAATCACCATTCGCTCGTCGGAATCCCACCAGCTGATGGCGATATGGGGTTCGATGGGCACCTGCTGCACCTGATGGACATAGTAGGTGTGCTCAAAGACGCGATCGGCGTCCGCGAACCCTTTCTCCACGTCGCCGTACTCGGCCAGGATGTGATGGACGACGTTGTGCGTGGCGTCGTGGATGCCCACCGTGTCCTCTTCGTCGTGGATGACCGGCGCTCCGGGTAACAGAGCCTCGCGATCGTCAAAGACGGCCGGCAGCACCTCGTATTCGACCTTGATAAGCTTCAGGGCCGCGTCGGCAATCTCCAGCGAATCGGCGGCGACGGCCGCCACGCGATCGCCCACATGGCGCACCTTGTTGTCGAAGCTGACTTGATCATACGGCGGCGGGTTGGGGTATGACTGGCCGCCGGAGGCATACTTGACGCGCTCGATATTCTGGTAGTGGATGACGGCGCGGACGCCCGGCAGGGCGCGAGCTTCGCTGTCGTCGATGTTGAGGATGCGGGCGTGGGCGTGGGGGCTGGTCAACAGGCGGGCATACAGCATGCCGCGCATCTCGATGTCGTCCACGAAGGCCGGATTGCCCTTGGCCAGCTTCACCGCGTCAACCTTCGTCTCCGGCTTGCCGACGACGTTCATCGCCGTCGTATGGCCGCGCAGGGTGATGCCGGTGCGCGGCCGCACGCGGGTCTCGGTCAGCGGGCCGCTCGCGCCTCCGGCCAGTTCGGGGCCGCTAAAATCCTGGTCATCGGGGTCGCCTCCGCCGTCGTCGGCCATGTAGGTCGCATCAACCACGACAATTTCCGGCAGGGGCGGGTCTTCGCCGCGCAGAATGGCCGCCGCGCGCAGGATCGCCTGCACCGGTTTCAGATAGCCGGTCTCGCGGCACAATATCCCCGACAGGGCGTCGCGCACCTCGGCCTCGGTCGGGTTCGGCTGCCGCTCAAGCAGCGCCTTGGCCGCCAGCAGCATGGCCGGGGTCGAATAGCCCGACTGAATCGCTCCGGTGTCGATGAACGCCTGTTGCAGCGGGTGCAATTCGCCGACGCGATCGCTCAACCCCTCCACCGTTTCAATGCGATGGCCGACCGCCTGCCCCACCAGCATAGTATCGGCGCTGACCAAACGGCCGTCGAGCAGCACGGCCGCCGCCCCCGTCTCGCCCGTGTGGCTGCCGAAGCGAACACTCATATAACCGGCGCGACGCAAGGCATCCCGCAAATTTTCGTTGTTCAGGGCCTGAAGCTCTAGATCATGGCCATTGATGGAAAGCATGACAGACATGGAAGTCGTCTCCTCTTGATTAGACTGCCCGCGGCCGCCGGGGCCGAGGGATTGTCGACAATCGGCGCAAGCCGGACGAACCTACCGGTTCGCGCCGGCCGACCGCAATACATTCAGGTAATTGACTCGCTCCAGCGCGGCCGAATCGCCGATCTGGACCTGGCTCAACAAACCGCGGATATCATTCACCGACCCGTAGGCCTGGCCGTCAAGCCACTGCACGAGACCGGTGTTCAATGTGGTCAGGTGGCCGATGCCTTGTTCGATCAGGGCTGAGGCCATCATCACCACATTCGCCCCGGCCATGAGGCCCTTGACCACATCCTCGACCGTGTGCACCCCGCCGGTGATGGCCAGGTCGGCGTCCACCTGACCGGCCAGCAACGCCACCCAGCGCAGGCGCGTCCGCAGTTCGCTCGACGTGCTCAGGTCGAGGCTGGGCACGACGGCCCGATTTACGATGTCGAAATCGGGCTGATAGAATCGATTGAACAACACCAGCCCCTTGGCCCCCGAGCCGACCAGCCGCCTGGAGATGTTGGCCATGGCGCTGAAAAACGGGCTGAGCTTCACGGCCACCGGGATGCGCACCGTGGCGGTGACGTCTCGCACCAGGTCGATATACATCTGCTCCACTTCCGCACCGGTGACCTGCGCTCGGGTGGCCAGATAATAGATGTTCAGTTCCAGCGCGTCGGCCCCGGCGGCTTCGATCAGGCGGGCGTAGCGCGTCCAGCCGCTGCTGTAGTAGCCGTTCAGGCTGGCGATGACGGGGATGGAGAGGGCGTGTTTGGCCTGATAGATATGGGCCAGATAGCGCCCGGCCCCCTGATTGTACTCCTTCATGCCGGCGATGTGGCGCAGCGACTCGGGCAGCTCATCGCGATGCTGCTTGTAGTAGTCGGCAAAGCCCATCTCGGCCAGCTCGATCTGCTCCTCGAACAGGGAGTAGAGCACCACGGCCGCCGCTCCGGCCGCCTCCATTTTTCGCAGGTTGTCCAGTTCGTAGGTCAGCGGGCAGGAGGATACGACCAAAGGTGATTTCAGCGGCAGTCCCAGATAGGTTGTGGATAGATCAGCCATAGCATTTTCGTCCGTTCGCCGGGCAACAACCGGGAATATCGGCTCTGCAGGTGGTTGCTCCCGGAAGGTGTGTCAATCGTTCGGGATCGGCGGGGCGATCCGTCAACCCTATTGTACCCAAATTTGGAGAACAGGCAGGGGAATAATGAATGACGAATGACGAATGACGAATGACGAATTGGGAATAAAGATGAGCGGGAAGTGAC
>CAZZJN010000152.1:0-6226 GCA_964654505.1 uncultured Ardenticatenaceae bacterium
GGCAACCAGCGCGCCCATTATAAGGCTGCGTCGTCCCTTTGTCTAAACGATCCCGCCGGTCTGGAATAAAACTTGTCCAATTTTCGACTGGCATCAACTCCCCCCGATCCATTACAATAGAACACATGGTCTAATTAAGGCCAGGGCCGCAGCCCGACTGCTTCCCGGGCTGCGGCCCGCGACCGCGCAGCGCGGCCCGCAATCGAACAATCGAACAATTGATCGCTTTTGCCTCTTGACAAAGGGGTAATAGATCGTTTAGTATAGTCGTAACTATCCTAGAGTGGGCTACACTATTCACAACTATGTATAGAGCAGATTTTGTCGGTCGAAGTCGGGAACTCGAGGTGCTGGATTCCCTCTGGCAGTCGCCCAAGGCGATGCTCCTCATTTTATACGGCCGTCGCCGCGTCGGCAAGACCCGTTTGCTAACCCACTGGTTGCGCCGCTACCCGGGGCAGGGGCTGTACTGGGTGGCCGAGCCGACCTCCTCGCTGTCGCAACTGCGCTCCTTCTCCCAGGCCATCATGAGCTTCATGGACCCCGAGGCCGACATCCCGCCCGAGTTCACCTTCTCCAGCTGGGAGCTGGCCCTGCGCCAATTGGCCCGCCACGCCCAAAACAAGCGCGTCGCCCTGTTCATCGACGAGGTCACCTACCTCATCGACGTCGACCCCGAATTCGTCGGCATGCTCCAGAAGCTCTGGGACCACTGGTTGGCGGACACCAACCTCATGCTCGTCCTGTCCGGCTCCCAGATGGGCATCATGCGCCGCCACCTGCTCGACTACCAGGCCCCCCTCTACGGCCGGGCCACGGCCCAGATGCAGCTCCAGCCCTTGCCCTATGGGGCCACGGCCGAATTCTTCCCCGACTACAGTCCCGCCGACCGCGTGGCCCTCTACGCCATGTGGGGCGGCGTTCCGGCCTATTGGGAGCGGCTCGACGCCGACCTGCCCATCATCGAAAACCTGCGCCGCATCATCCTGCCCGCCCACTCGTGGATGGTCGATGAGGCCCGCATCCTGCTGTCGGACTTCATCACCGACATGCACAACTACGTCGGCATCCTGCGGGCCATCGCCGACGGCCGCCAGACCATGGGCGAGATCGCCAAGCGCACCGGGCTGGCCAGCGGCAAGGCGTCGTTCTATCTCAGCGTGCTGCGCGACACCGGCTTCGTCACCCGCGAAGTGCCCGTCTCCCACCGCGACCGCGAGGACTCGCGCAGCGGCCGCTATCTGGTCACCGACCCCTACCTGCGCTTCTTCTACCGTTTCATCAGCGCCAACCAGTCCCGCCTGGCCCTGGGCCAAATCCAGCCCATGCTGGAGCAGATCGAGGCCGAACTGCCCGCCTTCATCGAGCGCAACACCTGGCAGGAACTGGCGCGCGATTGGCTGCTGCTGGCCTCCGCCCGCGGCGACGTCCCCGCGCCGGTCGAAGAGGTCGGCAGCGAATGGAGCGCGGGGCAGGAGATGGACGTGGTCGGCTTCAGCGCCGGCGCCGGGCCGCTGGTCATGGGCGACTGCTTCTGGTCGAGCGGGCCGCCCGGGCCGGAGGTCATCGAGAGCATGCTGCGCCGCGCCGCCCACGGGCTGGCCGCCCAGACCCGGGACAGCGACGACGACCCGCCACCGGTCTACTTCGTGGCCTTCTCCCGCGTCCCCTGGACAGACGAGGCCCACGCCAAGGCCGCGCAGCTCATGGAAGCCGCGCCGGGCAAGGGCAAAAAGCGGCGGCCGCCGCTCGGGATTCGCCTGCTCGACCTGGCCCAGGTCGACCGCGACCTCGCCGGCCTGTAGCTGTAGCGCAAGCTGTCAGCTTGCCGAACCGCCGGCCTGTAGCGCAAGCTGTTAGCTTGCCGAACTGCCGCCCTGTAGCGGCAGCTGTCCGGCTATTTACAAATTAATCGAAGGTACCGTAGGGGTCAGGCAACCGGGCAACCATCGCCATGGAAACGCGCGGCCTCCCTTCCCGGTTGCCTGACCCATCTGCATCAGTTAATCCGGGGCCATCCGCCCCGATAACAAAAAGGCCGGTGCATCATCACTGCCCCGGCCTTCGAAATCGGTGTAAGCCGTCAAACCGTCGCAAGGGTGTCATCACCACACCTTGCGAAAGCGCCCCTTGAGTGGGGAGGGGGGAACTGTATCTCCCCTACGGCTTTTAGGTTGTTAAAAGGAGTGTACTCGGGTTCGCGTGGAGTTGTCAATCGACCATACGTTCTATTCGCATAGTTTTGATTGGCTGAACCCCAATCCGACCGACGACGCGCCAATCGCGCCCGTCCGTCGGGGCAGGGGGATCGACTCGACGCGGCCCGGCTACTGCGGCCATGTTCCAGGAAGATTCGCCGCGGCCGTCGCCTGACATACAGGCGGCGCAAGCGCGGCTGCTGCAATTGCGAGCGGAGCGGGGGGTACCTGCTCGTAGCGAGATCGCCGCCGGGACGGCCGAGCGACCGATCGCGGCCGCAGCGACCGCCGCCGAACAAACGGCCACGGTCAACTGGCCCCTGGTCAACGCCCGGAAGGAGCTGGCGCGCCTCCGGTCGACGCTCCGCATTGCCGCGCCGCAACCGCCTGTGGAACAGCAGCCTGTGGAACAACCTTTCCAGGTTGTTGGTTCTCCGCAAGCTGGACAGCTTGCGCTACAGCCGCCTGTGGAACAACCTTTCCAGGTTGTTGGTTTTCCGCATGACAAACAGGCTACGCGCCAGTTCCCGGGCATGGGGAAGGCCACCTCCTGTTCGCATAGTGATGAGACAGCCATTCATCCCGCGACCCACACCCCAACTACACCATCCCGCACAGCCTCAGCCACCACGGCCGCAACCCATCCTGCCAACACCGTCGCCGCCATCGCCTCATCCATAGCCGCCCGCATCGCCCCCAACGCGGCCGCCGGCCCATCTCCCGGCGCGGCCGTCGCCCAATATCCGCGCTCGGTCAAGGTCTACCCCGACATCGCCCTGGGCATGCTGCGGGGGGACCAGGCGGCCGCGGGGCGGGTGTGGCTGCTGCTGCGCGCCATCGACGTTGACGGCCGCGGCTGGCTGGCGGCCGAAGACGCTCGTGCGGCCCTGTGCGATGTCGATTCGCCGCTGCGCCTGTGCGGCCGCCGCCGGCTGCGCCAGCTCCTGGCCGGGGGCGAGGGGCTGTTCTGGCAGCGCGACGACCGCGACCGGGTCTGGCTGCACGGCCCGGCCCGCGTGGCCGCCGGGCTGGGCGTGGCGCGGCTGGGCAACCGGCCGGTCGACGTGCCTCTGGCCACGCTGCTGGGCGGCATCGGCGACGTCCGCGCCCACCTGTACGCCACCTTCCACAGCGGCCGTGCGAAGGAGATGACGAGTGTCGAGTTACGCATGACGAATGACGGCCGCGCCACGAATTCGCCCGTCGTTCTGCGTCACTCGTCGCTCGGCGCCCCCATCGCCCGCGACACCCTGGCCGATCTGAGCGGCGTTTGCCCGCGCAGCCAGGCCGCCTATGAGCAGCGGGCGGGGATCGTGGCCCGGGCCAACATCGCCCTCGGCGAGCGCGTGGCCGCGGCACGGACCGCCAACCGGGCCGTCGGCGGCTCGCCCGGCCCGGCCGAGCAAGAGCGCGCCTGGCGTCACGGCCGCGCGCTGTTCCGCCTCAAGGACCACCGCGGGCGACAGGGGCCGCCGGGCGCCACCTACCTGGCCTGGCGACTGCCCAACGGCTACGGCGCGGGCCGCGGCCACCGGCAACGGCCGAAAGGCCGCCAGAAACGCATCAATCGACAACTGGCCGACCTGTTTACGAAAGGGATGACGGGCAACGGCGAGTCGACGATCGTGAAGCGGTTCTTCTCCACGGCGGCCGCGGCTTTCAAGGTGCAGGGGGGCAGGGGAGCGGAGGGGCAGGGGAGAAAGGGGCTGGTGACCGGGGGATTGAATGCGTGTCGACGGCTACGGCCCACTGCCCACCGTCGCCCCGCTGCCTATTGGCCCCTGACCACCGTCCACAGCTCGGCTGTGAGCGGCTGGGGCGTATGGGCGGTCGCCGACCGGGCGGTCGCCGATAGGGCAGTCGCCCGTGGGATGAATCCCACGGCTGCGAGCCGAAACCTGTTGAAACAGGTTCACGAAGGCCCGGCGCGGGACGCCAACCGGCTTCAGCCGATTTCGATTGATAGGGGCGGATTTGAATCCGCCTGAGGCGGGGCGTTTTTTATGGATTGGGCGGAAGGAAGTTGCGGGGGTTGTAGGGATTATTAATGTATTGGAGGGAGATTGGGGGAATCTGCGGGGAGGTAATCGGTAGGTCTCTATACGAAGCGGTTGGTGGCGGGATTTACAGCACGCGAGGTGCGGAGGATTCTGGTCATGGGGCAGTCGTTCCCGCCGAGGGGACACCCCATACTTTGATCTGGCCATTGGCAATGAGGGTGGCCAGACGCTTCCCGTCCGGCGAGAAGACTATCTGCGTGACCGCGGACTTGTTTCCCTGGATGGCAGCAACAAACTTTCTGGTTGCCATATCCCATAACCTGGCGGTTTTATCACGAGAAGCGGAGGCCAGTAATTGCCCGTCCGGCGAGAAGGCGATATCGAGCACATCGTTGGGATGGTCTGTAATTGCATCCAGAAGGCTCCCGCCACTGGTGGACACCGTCCACAGTCGCACGGTATTGTCATTTGAGGATGAGGCCAATACCTGACCGTCGGGAGAGAAGGCGATGTCACGGGCGCCGCCGCTCCCCAGATCATGGAGAGACGTCAGTCGATCGGCGTTTTGCGGCGAGATGATCGCCAGTCCCCGGCTCGTTTGCGTGGCTTGCGTGGCAGGCGCCGATGACGACTGACCGTCCCTCTGGTTGACGATGGTGTACACAAACAGGAACAGGCCGGCGATACCCAGAAGGATAGCCAGCGACAGGAAGATTATCGCAACGAGATCGGCAAGGCCAGGCGTGGGCCGGCCGGTCGGCCGCTTGAGAAGCGATCCCGCGCTCTGCCTGAAATCCGCCCAGAGTTTTGGGAGCGGGTTGGGCCTTGGTGCCGGCCTGGGCTTGGGCGGAGGTTTCGGTTTTGGTTCCGGCTTGGGTTTGGGCGCGGGCTTTGCTTTCGGCTCCGGTTTGGGTCGCGCCTGGGGCGTGGCCGGGTCGGGAGGAGCCACGCTTCGCAGCCCTATGGCCAGCGCCGCGCCCGTTTGGTAGCGGCCTTCCGGCTCCTTGGCCAGCGCATAGCGGATGAACTGGTCGGCGGTCTGCGGCAGATCGGGCCGCACGGACCGTATCAGCGGGATTGGGTCGCGCACGTGCTGGGCGGCCAGCAGGTGGGGGGAGGAGTCGTGATAGGGCAGCTTGCCGGTCAGCATCTCGTAGATGACCACACCCAGCGAGTAGAGGTCGCTGCGGCCGTCGAGGTTGGTTCGGCCGATGACCTGCTCGGGGCTGATATATTCGAACGTGCCGACGATGAAACCGGTGCGGGTCAACTTGTAGACCGTCATATCGTCGCCGCCGCCGATCATGCGGGCGATGCCGAAGTCGGAGAGATAGGCCGCGCCACGGTCATCGAACAGGATGTTGCCCGGCTTTACGTCGCGATGAAGGATGCCGTGGGCGTGGGCATAGTCGAGGGCATCGCCGACGCGGTCGACGATGGTCGCCGCCTCGGGCAAGGATAGCGGCCGTTGGGCGATGCGATCGGCCAGCGAGCCGCCGCGCATGTAGCGCATCACCAAGTAGGGGCGGCCGCCCTGCCGACCATATTCGTAGAGGGGCACAATGGCCGGGTGCTCCAGCTGGGCGATGGCCTTGGCCTCGACCACAAAGCGATTCAGGATGTCGTCGCCGGCGATTTCCAGGTTGGGGGACTTGACGGCGACCTCGCGGCCGAGCGATGGGTCGCGGGCCAGATAGACGTCGGCCATGCCGCCGCTGCCCAGCCGGCGAATGACGGTGTATTGGCCGAAGGAAACAGGGTCCATGAGCAAGGTTCTCCGCCGCCGAAGCGCAGCACAACATCATCGGAACACCCGGCAAGTATAGCTTGTTATGTCCGGGTGGCCACTTTAATTTGCTATGGGGGGTGCAAGAGGTCGGCGAAGGCAGGATGAAAATAAAGGCCCCCAGGACATCGCTGCCCTGGGGGTAAATCGGCTTGGTGATTGTCAGCTAAACATGTACATCGGAATATCCTCCTGCCACATTAAGGGTTAATCAGACGACTTGTTCCAATGGATTACCCAAT
>CAZZJN010000153.1:0-6196 GCA_964654505.1 uncultured Ardenticatenaceae bacterium
CTGCTGATTCTCGATGAACCAACGGCCGTGCTGACGCCACAGGAGGTCGATGAATTTTTCGTCACGCTGGAGCAGATGAAGCGGGATGGTCACGCGCTCATTTTTATCTCTCACAAATTGCATGAGGTCGTGCAACTCTGCGACCGGGTGACCGTCTTGCGCGACGGCCGAACGATCGGCACACAGTCCACGGAAGGCACGACCAAGCATCAGTTGGCGGAAATGATGGTCGGCCGCCCGGTGGGGGCGCAACCCGACAAGGCGAAAGTCGAAACGGGAGAAGTGCGCCTGAGCCTGAAGGATGTTGAGGCGTTGAGCGACCGCGAACATCCCGCGTTGCGCGGCGTGTCCTTCGATTTGAAAGCCGGGGAGATCGTCGGGCTGGCGGGTATTTCGGGTAACGGCCAGCGCGAGTTGGCTGAGGCCATCGCCGGATTGCGACCGATAACCGGCGGGACGATCGCCGTGGGCGGGCAACCCATCGCCGGCATGAACCCGCGCCAGATCATGGAGCTGGGCCTGTCCTATATTCCCGAAGAACGGATGCGTGACGGGATGATCAAGGCCTTCACCGTCTCGGAAAACCTCATCTTGCGCGAATTTGACCGGCCTCCTTTCTCCAGGAATGGCTTTCTCAACCCGGGGGCCATCCAGAGGAACTCCCAGGAACTGGTCAAGGATTTCAACGTGAAGACGCCATCGCTGGATACACCGATCAAGAACCTGTCGGGAGGCAACATTCAGAAGCTGGTGCTGGCGCGCGAGATCTCTCGCCAACCAAAGGTACTTGTCGCCGCCCAACCCACGCGCGGGCTTGACATCGGCGCGATGGAATACGTCCACGCTCAGTTGCTTAAGCAGCGCGAGCTGGGCCTGGCTACGTTGCTGATTTCGGAAGACCTGGATGAAATCCTGGCGCTATCGGACCGTATCCTGGTCATCTTCCATGGCCGGATCATGGGTGAGATGCCGCGCAGCGAGGCAACGCCCAAGAAATTGGGCCTGATGATGGCCGGCGAACAGCATACCGAGGAGCAGGAGAGCGCGGCGCCGGCTGCCTAAGCAGCCTGACGCTGTGCCTGTCGACGTCGATTCCGCCCCATCCGCCAAAACGCAACCAGGGCGACGGCCGCGAGGAGGGCCATTCCGGCCGCGCGTTTCTCGCGGACACCGGCGTCGGCCGGGTCGGTGGCGGCGATCCATTCATAAGTCTCCAGCATCCCCGCTTGCAACGGCCGCGGCCGCCAGCCCAACTCTGCCCGCGCCTTGTCGGAACGGCCGACATAACTGACCCCCAACAACCGCACCATCTCTTCGCTGAAGGCCTCGGGCAGCGCCACGACGGAACCCGCGCGGCCGAGGGCGGGGCTTAGGTTGCGGGCGAAGCGAGCCGGGATGGTTGTGGTGGGCGGACGTTTGCCGGTCAGATGCGCCCAGAATTCGACCATCTCCCCCAGTGGAACGGCTGGACCGGCCAGGATATAGCTTTCGCCCAGCCGCCCCTTTTCGGCCGCCAGGAGATGGCCT
This sequence comes from uncultured Ardenticatenaceae bacterium, assembly GCA_964654505.1. Taxonomy (GTDB): domain Bacteria; phylum Chloroflexota; class Anaerolineae; order Promineifilales; family Promineifilaceae; genus Promineifilum. Next base: position 1,528 of record CAZZJN010000153.1, read on the forward strand.
TCGGCGACATCATCGACGTGGGTGTAACAAAGCGTCGTTTCCGGGCCAGGCAGGACCGGCAGCAAACCGCGATGGAAGAGGCGCATGACCCCGGCCAGCCAGCTTGAATCGCCGGGGCCGTAAACAGCCCCCGGCATGACGATGATGATTGGCGCGCCCTGGGCGATAAGCCCCTCGGCGACGTTGTAGTGAGCCAGCCACTTGGTGCGATCGTACTCCGACAGAAAAGGTCCACCGGCGTAATAGGTTTCGTCGGGTAGCGTCCCGCGTGTGTCGCCGAACACGGCCAGCGTGCTGGTGTGGATGATGCGCGAGATGTTCAACTCGTGGGCCAGTTCGAGGACGTTGCGCGTGCCGCCGACATTCACCGGTTCGCAGCGCCTGAGCCCCTCGGGTGAATAGTCGTAAACCCCGGCGATGTGGAAGACGATATCGCTGCCGCGCATGGCCTCGCGCATCGATTCGCGATCGGTGACGTCGCCGATCGCGGCCGTGGCTCCCATCTCGCGCAGCATGGCCGCGCCGCGCTCCGAGCGGGCGAGGGCGACGACCTGATAGCCGCGAGCGATGAGTTTCCTCACGACAGCGCGGCCGATGAACCCCGTGCCGCCGGTTACAAATGCTTTCTGATAGAAATCGCCCATGGGACGCTCCTCGATCGGATTAAGGGAGATTATACCGTATGCCGCGGGGCTGGTGTAATGAGTCAGGTCAGCCTCGCCTTAATTAATTGTCAGTGAGCCGGGTTGTTGACCGTTGTTGGTTGGCGTATGCTACCAATGACTGTTTGCGAATTTCTAAGAGATAGGAAACTGTTGACCCCAATTTGTCACCCGAAAATTACTCTTGCGAAAAAGCGTGCTATACTTTGCGCTCTGAAAATACGGTGACGGCCGTCGTGCCTCTTCCGGCGTGAGACCGGTTCCATCAACTATCCGAGGTAGCTAACGTGGCAGACATCCAGGCAACCGCCAACAAGATCATCGAGAACGTTGAACATGTCATGGTCGGCAAGCATCAGGCGGTACAACTGACCGTACTGGGCCTTCTTTGCCAGGGGCATATTCTGATCGAGGATGTGCCCGGCGTCGGCAAGACCGTGCTGGCGAAATCGCTGGCCAAGTCAGTCGGCTGCAAGTTCCAGCGCATCCAGTTCACCCCCGACATGTTGCCCAGTGACGTGACCGGCGTGTCCGTCTTCAATCAGCAGACCCGCGAATTTGAATTTCGCCCCGGCCCAATCCACGCCCAAATCATCCTGGTGGACGAAATCAATCGCGCCACGCCCAAGACGCAATCGTCCCTCCTGGAAGCGATGGAGGAACGCCAGGTGACTGTCGATGGGACGACCTATCCCCTTGAGCCGCCGTTCATGATTTTGGCCACCCAGAACCCGATCGAATACGAGGGCACTTTTCCCCTGCCGGAGGCCCAACTGGATCGGTTCATGTTGCGCATCCGCCTCGGCTATCCCGGCAAGGAGGAGGAGATCGAGGTGCTCGATCGCCAGCAACACCGGCATCCGGTCAACACGCTGACCCAGGTGGTGGACGTCGATGAGTTGCGGGCCGCCCAGGAAGCGGTGAAGGATATCTATGTCGATCGACAGGTGAAGGAGTACATCATCGACATCGTGCGCCAGACTCGCGACCACCGCGATGTCTATCTCGGTTCGAGTTCGCGAGGCGCGCTGGCCATCTTCCGGCTGGGGCAGGCGAGGGCGGCCGTTCTCGGTCGCGACTATGTGATTCCAGACGATGTCAAGGCGCTGGCCGGTCCCGCTCTGGGCCATCGAATCATCGTCGGTCCGGCCGCGCGCATCAAGGACACCGAGCCGGAGCAGATCGTCCAGGATATTATCGACCAGACCGCTGTTCCCGGCGCGCAGGCAGGCCGGCGGCAAGCGAACGCCTAATGGCCGCGTTTCTGGGGCAGCGACGAACCGTCGTCTTTGGTCTGGCCCTGGTGGCCTTTGTGGCCGGTTTGCTGACCGGCCGGGACCTGCTCTTCACGCTGGCCTATTTGTTGGGCCTGCTGCTCATTATCTCTTTTGCCTGGGCCTGGATCACGCTGAATGGCGTCCATCTGTCGCGCGTGACCCGCGTGCGACGCACGCAGGTGGGGCGGCCGCTGGAAGAACGATTTACGGTTCGCAACACGACCATCGTGCCCAAGCTGTGGCTGGAAGTGCGAGACTTCTCGAACTTGCCTTATCATTATTCCAGCCATGTTGTCAATAATCTGGGCGCGAAACAAAGCTACAGTTGGCGCGTGACGACAATTTGCCGGCAACGCGGCCGTTACCAGCTTGGCCCCATCCGCCTGCGCACCAGCGATCCGTTCGGCTTGTTTCCTCTCCAGCGCGATTTAACCCAGACCAGCAACGTCGTCGTCTTTCCGATGACCTTCGATATTCAGCAGTTCGCTCTGCCGGTCGGCGTCCTGCCCGGCGGTGACGCCCTGAGACGCCGCACCCACTACATCACTACCAACGCATCCGGCGTCCGCGACTATGAGCCGGGCGACAGCTTCAACCGTATCCATTGGCGCTCCACGGCGAGGCGGGATCGGCTGGTGGTGAAGGAGTTTGAACTGGACCCTCTGGCCGACATTTGGATCATTCCCGATATGTCGGTCTATGGGCATGTTACCCCGCGCCAGTCGGCGGCCCCGCCCCCGCCGCCTCATGGCGATATCCCCGGCTGGCTCAAGATGCAGAAGTTTCGCCTGCAGGAATCGACCGAGGAATACACCGTGACCATCGCGGCGTCGGTGGCGCAATTCTTTCTTCGGCGCGATCGCGCTGTCGGCATGATGGCCTACGGGCAGTCGAACGAGTTGTTGCAGCCCGACCGGGGTGAGCGACAGTTCAATCGCATCCTGGAGACATTATCCGTGTTACGCGCCGAGGGGATTGTGCCGATGCAGGACATGCTCCACGCGGAGATTCAATTATTCCCGCGGGGCACGACCCTCATCGTCGTCACGCCTAATGTTCGCGAGGAGTGGGCTGTATCCGCTCGCCAGTTTGCCCGTCGCGGCCTGCGGGTGGTGACGATCCTGGTCAACCCCGAATCATTCTTCGGGCAGCGCTCGGCGCAACCCCTCTATCACCTGCTGCGGGCGAGTGGCATGGTGGCTTATCTGATCAACAATGGGGATGACCTGGCGGCCGCTCTCAGTTCGGGTGCGGGTCGGCAGGGTATCTTCGCCATTTAAGCCTGGCGGAAACTCCGAAGCTACATCAGGACGGGCAGGCTGATGGACCCGGTCGCCGGTTCGGCCGAGCGACCAACGCCGTTTGGCTGTTGTCGTGCGAGTCGCCCCGACATGCTCCACGGCCCGGCGTGCGTGATCTCCACGTGGGCCAGTTGGCCGCGCAGGTCGTTCGGATCGTCGAAGAAAACGAGCTTGTTGTGCGGCGTGCGGCCTCGCCAGCGCCCCTTGTCGCGCTCCTCGACCAGCACTTCTACCGTCTCGCCCAGGAATCGGCGCATCTTGCCCGTGGCGACTTCCTTTTGCAGAGCTTCGATGACCTGGAAACGGCGGCGCTTTTCGGCGTCGGGCACATCATCGACCATGCGGCGCGTGCTGACTGTGCCGGGGCGAGGGCTATAGCGAGCCAGGTGAACCTTGTCCAATTGCAACTCGGCCAGGATGTCATAGGTTTCCTGGAACTGCTCGGCCGTCTCGCCGGGAAAGCCGACGATGATATCGCAATGGATGGCTGCGTCGGGGATGATCGCGCGGATGCGGTGGATAAGCGTGCGGTATTCCTCGCGCGTGTAGCCGCGTTTCATCGCCGCCAGCACTTCGTTGTTTCCGGCCTGGATGGGAATCTCGATCTGGGGCATCACCTTCGGCAGATCGGCCACGGCGTGGAGGATGCGGTCGGTCATATAGTTGGGGTGGCTGGTCAGGAAGCGGATGCGCTCCAGCCCGTCCACGCCGTTGATCACGCGCAGCAGGTCGGCCAGATCGGGGCCATCGGGCACATCATAGCCGTAGCGGTCGACGATCTGACCCAGCAGAACGACTTCCTTGACCCCCTGCGCCACCAGTGACCGGACCTCTGCGGCGATCTCGCCGATTGGCCGGCTACGCTCGATGCCACGCTTCTGGGGGATGATGCAGAAGGTGCAGGCGTGGGAGCAGCCGTAGACGATGGCGACCGGCGCGGAAACGAGAGTGCCGAGCTGTTCGGCCGGCAAAATGACCTCGCCGTCCTGAAGGGCGTGCCGTTGCTCGACGGCCGCCTGTTCGAGATGATAATCGCTGTCCTGCGCCAGGTGGCTGATCAGCGGCAGCCCGTCGGAGGCAGGCTCCATGAAGATATCGACGAAGGGGAAGCGTTTTTCCAGCACTTCGTTGCCGCGCACACCCACGACGCAGCCCATGACCGCCACGGTCATGTCGGGTCGGCGAGCTTTTAACGGCTTCAGGCTTTGCAGCTTGTGGTATGTCTTGTCTTCCGCCTGCTGCCGCACGGTACAAGTCTCCAGCACGACAACGTCGGCGTCCTCGGCGTTTGCAGTGGAGCGATAGCCGAGCTTTTCCAATTCGGTTGCCACGCGCCGCGCGTCGGCGTGATTCATCTGACAGCCGGTGATCCAAAAATGATAGGTCTTCGTCATGGTCTTCAATAGCTTGAGGGGGCGCATGAATTCTG
>CAZZJN010000154.1:0-6138 GCA_964654505.1 uncultured Ardenticatenaceae bacterium
CTCGCGCCAACCCGCAGGCCGCCGCCGAGCGACCGTTCGTGCTGGCCGGCCTGAACCGGCGCGACCGCTGGCCCAGCCGCCAGGCCGCCTTCGACCGCTATCGTCAAAAATCGGTCTTCGCCAACTTCCCTGATGAAACTCTTTGGGATTATGTCAATGAGGGGTTACACGAGGACCCGGCGACGGGCGAGTTTGTCCTCAGCTACCCGCGGGCCTGGGAAGGGGCTTTCTATGCCCGGCCGCCGCTGGATGTATGGGAGGAGATCCCCCGGTTGGACGTGCCGACATTGGCCGTGCGCGGCGCTGGGTCGGACACGCTCTTCGCCGAACCGTGGGCGCAATGGCAGACCCTGCAGCCGTCGGCCGCATTCGTGGAGTTCGGCGGTCAACCCCCATTGGGCCACATGCTCACCATGGAAGCGCCGGATGACGTGGCCGCCGCTGTTTTGCATTGGCTGGACGACAGGGGATTATAGAGCTTGCCCGGCGATGGCGCGCCCCCGGACATTCATCCTCCATCGTCTTACTCTGGAAATATTCGTTTTTTCGCCCGATTTACCATTTTAGGGTACATTTCAAGTATAATGTCGCCACCCGATACGGGTCTTTAAAAGGAAAATTTGGCAAGCTTGAGAGGAGAAAGAATGACAATCAAACGCACAACCAGTTTAATCATGATTCTTCTGTTGGCTTTCGCTCTGGTCGCCTGTGGCGGTGGGGGCGACAAGGAACCGGCGGTAACGATCGAGCCGATAGCGACGACCGTTTCGGAACAGCCCACGGATGAGCCTCAACCCACCAAAGTCCCTGCGCCGACGGAGGAACCCGCCCCTGCCGGGCCGGCAGCGCAAGGCTCATTCCAGGATGCCATACAAGCCACCATCCAGATTGAGGCCCAGGGCAGCTTCATGGATCCGGAATTCGGCATGCAACTCAATTCCGCGGGCCGGGGGTCGGGCTTCATCATCGATCCGTCGGGTATCGCCGTGACCAATAATCACGTCGTCACCGGTGCGGCCTTCCTTCAGGTGTATGTGCAAGGTCATGACAAACCACTCAACGCCAAGGTCCTGGGCGTGTCCGAGTGTTCCGATCTGGCGGTCATCGACATCGAAGGCGACGGCTATCCGTTTCTGGATTGGGGAACAACCAGCCCCAAGATCGGCACCGAGGTTTACGCGCTGGGATACCCGCTGGGCGATCCGGAGCCGACGTTGACCCGCGGCGTCATCTCCAAGGAGCGAGCCGACGGCGAGACATCCTGGGCCTCGGTTAATAACGTCCTCGAGCACGACGCAACCATTAATCCCGGAAACTCCGGCGGCCCGCTGGTCACTGCCGACGGCAAGGTCATCGGCGTGAATTACAGCGGCAGTTCCGGCACCTCGCAATACTTCTCCATCGCCGCGAGAGACGCAATTCCTATCGTCGACTCCTTGCGCAAGGGCACCGATTTGGACTCCATCGGCATCAACGGTGAGGCCGTCATCACTGGTGACGGCGATACCGGCATCTGGGTGGCCTCGGTCGAGTCCGGCTCCCCGGCCGACAAGGTCGGCGTCGAGCCAGGCGACATCATCACCAAGCTGGAAGGGTTGGTGCTCTCTGTCGACGGCACAATGGCCGACTATTGCGACATCCTGCGCAGCCGCAACGCCACCGACCCGATGAAGATCCAGGTTCTGCGCTTCGCTACCCAGGAAGTCCTGGAAGGCCAACTGAACGGCCCCAAGCTGGAACAATCCTTCTCGTTCGCCCAGGCCGTTGAAGTCCCGGAAGAATCGACCGGTAGCAGCGCCGGCGGTGGTACCGTCACCTATCAGAACTTCGTCGGGATCACCGACGATGCCGGCGCCCTCTACGTTGAGGTGCCGGAGGAATGGTCGGATGTCGACGGCTCGAACTGGATCGGCGATGACGGATCGGTTTTGGGCAGCGGCTTGTCTGCATCCACCGATCTGAACGGGTTCAATACCACATTCACAACCCCCGGGGTGCAGATTCTGGCCGGCACCCAGTTTGGCAACTCCGCCATGGGCGATCTGTTGAATACCGTCGACTTCTCGGATAACTGCACCTACGACGGCCGCTTCACTTATGAAGACTCAGTCTATACCGGCGAATACGATCAGTATTCGAACTGTGCCGGTCAGGGCAGCCTGGTCATCGTGCTGGCGGTCGAACCGGCCGAGAAGAATTACTCCATGGTTGTCCTGGTTCAGGTTGTCACCGAAGCCGATTTGGACGCGCTGGATCAGATTCTGAACACCTTCGTCGTGGTCGGCACGCTGCCCGGTTAATGAATCAACAATAGCGGGCGGCCGCTGAACGCTGTAGAATGAAAAAAGGATGGGTTGTTATGCCCATCCTTTTTATTTTGCATCGTTGACCGTGCCGGCTACAGTTTGCGGTTCCGGTCACGGTTCATCCAGCGGCCGACCAGCTCCTCGATGCGATCGGTGCGTTGCCGGACGACGGTGCAATCGGGTAACGCCTCCAGGAACATCTGGCCATAGCGCTTCGTCGCCACCCGTTTATCCAGCACGAGAACGACCCCCTCGTCGGTCGTGCGGCGAATCAGACGGCCGAACCCCTGCCGAAAGCGCAGCACCGCCTCCGGAATCGAATACTCGAAAAAGGGGCTTTCATACGTCTCCGACCGCGCGGCGAAGATGGGATCGCTCGGCACGTCAAACGGCAGCTTGGCGATGAGCAGCGCCGTCAGGGCCGGGCCGGGGATATCGACACCTTCCCAGAACGAGCGCGTGCCCAACAGCACCGACCGGCCGCCCTCGCGCCGGAATTGCTCAAGGAGTTGCTGGCGTGACATACCCTGTGTCTGCGCCAGCGTGGTGATGTTGCGCTTCGACAGCGCGCTCTCAATGGCCGTCGCCGTCTGCGACAAATGGTTGTTGGCTGTAAAGAGCACCAGCGTGCGACCGCCCAGCGTCACGGCCGTGTCGATAATGGCTTGTTCCAGCGCCTGCTGGTAGCCGGGCTGATTCGGCTCGGGAATGTCGGTGACCAGATAGAGCAGCGTGGAGTTCTTGTAATCGAAAGGCGAGCCGACAGCCAACTCATCGGCATCGTGGGCGTGCAGGCGGTCGCGCAGGTAGTCGAACGACGCCTCCGGCCGGCCATGGCCGGCCGTGCGCAGCGTCGCCGAGGTCAGGATCACCGTCTCCTTGCTCTGGAAGATATGTTGCTCAACCAGCGGCCCAACATGCAGCGGAGCGGCATGGAGAGAGATGGTATCCTTATACTGCTCGATCCAGTAAATGATCTCCGGGTCGGGCTTCAGCACCAGCGCATCGAGGTTCACTCGCGCCTCTTCCAGCATTTGGCAGTTGCTGACCAGCGCGGCCTTCAGCTCATCCTGGCCCTCGATATCAATCGTTTGGGACAGATCAGCCACTGTTTGGGACAGCTTTTGGAAACCCTTGACGATGACGGCGTACAACTGGCTCAACTCGGCCCATGCCTCCTCGATCAACGGAAAGTCGGGCTGGACGCGCACGGCCTGGGTCAACCGGGTCTGGACGGCGAACTGGCTACGCTCGCGCGTCTGTCCGCGCAGGAAGAAATCGACGGTGGTGAAAAACTCCTCCGTCCGCAATGTGGCCAGCGAGGCGTCGACCCGCATGCGCTCGGCCAGGGCATCGACCGACAGGCTGATGTCTTTGGGCGCGGCGGCGGCGATCCGCTGCTGGGCATTGGCCACCAGCCCGGCCCGCGGCCGCGTCACCTCCTCCAGTATCGCCTCCAGCGAGCGGCGATCGGCGCGGAAGCTCAGGCCATCGGTGACGGCCGCCTCGAGGTGATGGGCCTCATCGATGATCAGGTCCTGAAAATCGGGCAGCACCAAACCCGACGATCTCAGGTCGGCAAGCAGCAGCGAGTGATTGACTACTACCAGATGGGCCAGTTCGGCCTGACGGCGAGCGTTGTGGAGCGGGCAGTTTTCGGCCGCGCAGACGTCGCTGGTGCAGGTCGGGTTTTCGCCGTTAATCTTGGCCCAGGCCAGCCGCTCGCCCGGGGTGCGCAGCGCGATCTCGCCCACATCGCCCGTTTTCGAGTGGGGCAGCCATAACAGAATACGGGCATAGAGTGACATCTCGTCTGCATTGCCGGGACCGGCGCGGCGCATTTGCTGAAACATTCTCGTGCAAAGGTAGTTGCTGCGCCCCTTGCGGATGGCCGCGCGAAGTTCAATGCCCAGCGTGTCGCACAGGGCGGGGATGTCCTTGTCGATCAGCTGGTCTTGCAGGTTGATAGTGTTGGTGGAGATGACGACCCGGCGGCCATTGGTCGTGGCCCAATAGGCGGACGGCAGCAAATAGCCCAGACTCTTGCCCGTGCCGGTGCCGGCCTCCACCAAAACGTGACGACCCTCGTTAAACGCCTCGATGACGGCCCGCAGCATCTCCACCTGTTGCGGCCGATGTTCAAAGCCGGGGAAAGCCCGGTCGAAGCGGCCGCCGGGACTGATCAGCGAGGTCAGCGCGTCGGTATCGAGTGGAGCGGGCTTCTCGGCCGGAGACGGCACCGCGCCTTCCAGCTTGGGCGGCTCATAGAGGCGTTGCAGCCGGCCGCGCATCCGCAACTCATTGCCCTCAAAGGCCATGCGCGCGCGTTCGGCCAGAACGTCCTCAAAGAATAACGTCTCCGGCCAGCCGATCCGTCGCCCGGCCTCGACGATCTCTTCCAGCTCAGCCAGCGACAAGGCCAGCGCCCGCTCGCGCAAGGCCAGAAACAGCTCGACGGTCTGCTCGGCATCAGCCTGGGCGCGATGGCGGCGGCCGTCGCTCGGCGGAAAGTTGAAATAATCGGCCAATGCGCCCAGGCTGAAGCGGCCCGCTTCCGGGGCGAGGATGGCGGCCAGCGTCAGGGTGTCGATGCGATGATTGCCGATGGCCAGCCGGGACTCGCGCAGAAACCCCAAGTCGAAATCGACGTTGTGCCCCACCAGGACGTTGTCGCCAAACCGGGAACGCAATTGCGGCCGCAAGGTTTGGATCGTGGGTGCGTCGGCCACCATCTTGTCGGTGATGCCGGTCAGTTGGGTGATGAACGGCGGGACGTCGCGGCGCGGATTGACCAGCGAGGCGAACTCATCCAGGATGGTTGCCTCACGAAAGGTGACGGCGGCAATTTCAATGATCTCGTCTCGCGATGGATCTAGCCCGGTGGTCTCCACATCGAGGGCGATATAGGTGGTTGGCATGAGGGAGATCGTACTCGATATGCGGCAATTATTCCATAGATAATAGCTCAAATGGTCGAATCCAGTTTGCCCGTGATCCGCCAAACAAGGGAGGGGTATGCCCTATGTTATAGACGGCTCCCGGCCGCTAAGGCACATCGATCGTCAACAGGGTGGTCCAATGACACTGGGTCGCGGCCGTCTCCGGCCTGGGGTAGATGGTGGTCGTGATCGAGTAATCGCCGTCTGTGACCAGCGGCCCGCCCTCCCCCCACGTGAACCGCCCGGACGCATCCCGCGGCCAATCCCGGCAATCCGGCTCACCTCCCTGGAAGATGCAGTAGCCGGCCACGCGCTCCGTATGGGTGAAGCCCACCTCGTTCACGAGAAACTCCACGCGGTCGATGCCAGCGCCGTTGCCTGACTCGCCCGACGGCGGGTAGAACAATTGGGCGTCGACGCGCAACAGGAAGCGCGGATCGACGACCGGCTTTTCGGTTTGAATAAAGGGCGAATCCGGGCAGGAAGTGATGCCGCCGCTGATGTTGCGCAGCACAGGCTGCATGGCCACCGGCGATAAACCAGTTGGCGTCGGAGTCGCCGCGGAGATTGGCACAGGGGTTGGCGGGATGACTTCCGGGCGAGGCAGTGTCGTTATGTCAATATTACAGGACACGAACTGTGGCCCGGCGCTGACCCAGAGGGGCTGATCGGTATCGTCCATTTCGACCAGCAGCCACGCCCCCAACGGAAACCCGGACGGGACATAGGCGATTGGCCGCAGCGATGTGCCCGGATCGGCCGACATCACCGGCGGCTCGTAGGCCACCCCCGGACCGTTGCGCAGGTTGACGCCGGTGAGCACCGTGCAGGAAGGGGCCGCCACAGTGGACGATTCCACGGGGGGCGACGTGACCGGGACAGTCGAAGCGGCC
>CAZZJN010000155.1:0-6119 GCA_964654505.1 uncultured Ardenticatenaceae bacterium
TGTCCATTTTTCCTTCTCTTTTTGAAAGTGATAGGTAGTGAGGCTAACAGCTTGCGCCACATTCTGACAGATTAGGCCACAGTAGATCGAAGGAGCAGCAATGGGATTTTTTGACGGACTGTTTGGGCCGCGCGTGGGGTCCATTTCGCCCAGGAAGGCATACGAACGATTGCAGGAGGACTCGCGCGTCCTCATCGTCGACGTGCGCCAGCCACACGAGACGCGGTCGGCCGTCGTGGCCGGCGCCGCGCTCATCCCCCTGACCGACCTCGGCCGCCGGATGGACGAGTTGCCCCGCGATCGGCCGCTGCTGGTCATTTGCCGCTCCGGTCATCGCAGCTCGATCGCCGCGCGGCAGCTGAAAAAGGCCGGGTATGAGGTGACCAACGTCAGCGGCGGCATGTCGGCCTGGCTGCGACAGAACTTGCCGGTGGTGCCGCCCGATAAGGGCAGCGCCGGGATGGGCTGATCGCCGGGCCTTAAACCTGACAGAAGACCTGTCAGGTTTATGTGGCTTATTTGGTCGGAATTAGGCCCCTTCGGCGCTCCACTCGTGCAGGACGATCATGCTGAAGATGTCGGACTCGGTGATGATGCCGATCACATGATGGTCGTCGTCCACGACGGGCAGGCCGCTCACCCGATTCTCCAGCATCATGCGGGCCACCTCGCCGATGGTCGCGTCGGCGTGGATGGTCTTGGGGTTGCGGGTCATGAGCTTGTCGATCTTGAGCGTGGAGAGCAGGTAGTTCATTTCCCAGATGCTGAGCGAGGTGGCGGGCGAAGGTTGCGCGCTGCGAATGTCGCCGATGGTGACGATGCCCACCAGGCGGCCGTCGACATCGACGACGGGCAGGCGGCGAATCTCCTCGTTCACCATGATCTGGTGCGCCTCGGGCAGCGTCGTCTCCGGGGTGATGGTGATGATGTCGGTTGACATCCAATCCTTGACACGTTCTTTTTTCATGAGGTCAGGGCTCCATTAAATCGGCCGGTTCGGCCGCGATTGTTCGAACATCGATGCTGTTATTATAACACGCCGGCCAAGCCGCTTGGCAGTAACAAACGTCATGCCGCGGCCATGACGTTTGACGGGGTTGGAGCGGGAGAAAGAGGACGGGCGGCGCCACCTTGGGAATAGCGCCGCCCTCAGATTGAACAGTTCCCATCATCAAATGGGAAAGGGTAAGGAGCACCTATAAGGTAGTCGGCACGTCTTACGGTCGACCTTACGAAAAGATGAGAAATTCACGGATAATTTACGGTTCAGGACTTTGTGATAAGAGGAGGCAAGATGATCGTTCGTGCCGAGAAACTGGAAGATGTGGCGGCGATCCGGCTGGTGAACCGGCTGGCTTTCGGCCGCGAGGACGAGGGGGCGCTGGTCGACGCCTTGCGGGAGGCGGGGGCGGTCATCTGCTCGCTGGTGGCCGAGGACGCGGGCCGGGTCGTCGGTCATGTCCTCTACAGCCCGGCCACGCTCGACGACGACGGCGATCCCCCATCGGTGGCCGGCGATGGAGCCACGGCCGTCGCCGCCCTGGGGCCGGTGGCGGTCACGCCCGACCACCAGCGACAGGGCATCGGTGACGCGCTGGTTCGCGCCGGGCTGGACATTTGCCGCGCACAGGGCTACGGGCTGGCCATCGTGCTGGGCCACCCGTCGTATTACCCGCGCTTCGGTTTTCGGCCGTCGCGGCCGCTGGGCATCCGCTGGGAGCACGACGCGCCGGAGGAGGCGTTCATGGTGATGGAACTGGCGGCGGGGGCGCTGGATGGCGCGCGCGGCGTGATTCGCTATCGGCCGGAGTTTGACGGGGTGTGAAGCGGATCAGACAGGACGCAGGGCGGCGACGAAATCGGCGTGCGCCGGGGTCGCAATGCCCGCCTGCAGAACGGCCAGTTGGCCCGCCACGTCGTCAGCCCAGAAATTGGCCGAGTGGAAATGCAGGCCGGGGAAGACAGTGCTGCGATAGATGCCGTCCTCATCCGGCGATACCACGTCATAGCGACCTTCGTTCAGGCGATACCAAACTGTTCCGAGTTCCAACGTAAGCAAGACAACGTACTCTTTAACGCCTGTTCGACGATAGACACGCAGCTTCTCGTGCAGATCGTAAGCGGCGCTGCTGGCGGCGATTTCGACAATGAGTTCGGGTGCGCCGATCAGATAGTCATCTTCACTTTGGCGCGATTGACCGCCATACTCTTCCCGAATACGAAGCATAGCGTCCGGCTGGACCTCGTTTTCGGCGTCAAGGCGGACGCTGGCGTTGTCGGCCGTGTCTGTACCCGGAGTGGCGGCCATATAGTTGAATAACAAGCCCATAATACGGCTATGGGGGCGAGCGTGAGAGTCCAGATGAACGGGAGACGGCACGTAGACAACTCCTTCGATTAACTCGGCCTTCTTGAGATGGGGCTGCGCGGAATAGCGCCGCTCAAATTCGACCAGCGTGAGATGGTCGCCGGTTTGGAGCGGGGGGATTAAGGGGGTATCTTCCCTTCGTACCGTTCGTTTTATTTTGGTGACGGTGTCCATTGCTTTTTGCTCAAGGTCCGAACTGACCCAAATTATATCATACTACGACGCCACGGACTCAACGGCGGGAACATCCTCATACAGGTAGTTGGGGCAAAAGTCATAGCCATTGGGCCAGGCGATTCCCCCGGCGCTATCGATCGACACTTGACGGAAGTAATCTTTGTCGAGCAGCGCGGCCGAAATGCCGCGGCCGATGAACGGTTCCAAATCGACGCACTTGGTGCGGCCGTCAGAAAAACGAAGCAGAAGGATGTAACCCTGGATGACACGAACATCAACGATGCGATGCATGATTATTTACTCCAATGGCTCGATGGGTTGCATGGCTTCACTTACTCTGGCATTATCCCAATTATCTCGTAGCTCATCTCTGTGAATCGCTGCCCATTCCAGAACCAATCCCATAACGCGGCGGGGTAATTCGCCTTTGATCACTTCAAACGTCTCGATACCGATTTCGGCAACAAACTCGTTATATTCTGCATGAAAATGGGGCGGCTGGTGATCGTTGTAATACATCTTGATAATGATGCCAAAGAATCGACTTACTTGTGGCATTTCACCATACTCCGGCGATCTTTCATGATTTCCTATTCGTTGCCGATTATTATACCATGGAAGTAAGGAGACATCTGGGCAGGTTGGCGGCCGGGTTTCTGCCGGAGCGAATCATCGGCCGCCAACCTGTCAGATCATTTAATCACACCGCCTCAACCTCGCCCGTCTCCACCACCCGGAAATCAAGGTTGCCATCGACGACCTCGACCACCACATGGTCGCCGTCGCGGACGTCGCCCTGGATGACGCGGATGGCCAGCGGGTCGATGATGCGCCGTTGCAGCACGCGCTTGAGCGGCCGCGCGCCATACACCGGATCGTAGCCTTCCTCGATGAGCAGGTCGGTGGCCGCCTCGGTCAGCGACAGGCTGATGTTGCGCTTGGCCAGCAGCCCGCGCACATTGTTGAGCTGAATCTCAGCGATTTCGCGTAGTTGTTCGCGTCCCAGCCGGTGGAAAATGACGATCTCGTCCACCCGGTTCAGGAACTCCGGCCGGAAGTGGTTGCGCATGGCCTCCATCACCCGCTCCTGCATCACCACGTCGTCGATGTCGTCCAGAATGTACTGGCTGCCGACGTTGCTGGTCATGATGATGACCGTGTTGCGGAAGTCAACCGTGCGCCCCTGGCCGTCGGTCAGGCGGCCGTCGTCCAGCACCTGCAGGAAGACGTTGAACACTTCGGGGTGGGCCTTCTCGATCTCGTCGAACAGCACCACACTGTACGGGTGGCGACGGACGGCCTCGGTCAGCTGGCCGCCTTCCTCATAGCCGACGTAGCCGGGGGGCGCGCCGATGAGCCGGGCCACGGTGTGGCGCTCCTGGTATTCGCTCATGTCGATGCGCACCATGTTGCGCTCGTCGTCGAACAGGAACTCGGCCAGCGCCCGCGCCAGCTCGGTCTTGCCCACGCCGGTCGGCCCCAGAAAGATGAACGAGCCGATGGGGCGGTTGGGGTCTTGCAGGCCGGAGCGGCTGCGACGCACGGCGGCGGCCACGGCAGCCACGGCCTCCTCCTGGCCCACGACGCGCCGATGGAGGCGGTCTTCCATAAAGATGAGCTTCTCGACCTCGCCCTCCAGCAGCTTGGTGGCCGGGATGCCGGTCCACTTGCTGACGATGAAGGCGATGTCCTCGGCGTCGACCTCTTCCTTCAGCATCGCGCCGTCGGTCTGCATCTGGCGCAACTGGGCAGAGGCCTCCTCCAGGTCTTGCTCCAGCCGGCGCATGCGGCCGAATTGCAGCTCCGACGCCTTCTGATAGTCGTAGGTGCGCTGGGCCTGCTCGATCTGGATGCGCACGGTGTCCATCTCTTCCTTGATGGTCTGGATGTGCTGGATGGCGTCCTTCTCGGCCTGCCAGCGCGTCGCCAGTTCGGTGCTGCGCTCCTTGGCGTTGGCCAGTTCTTCCTCCAGCTTGACCAGACGGTCGCGGCTGGCCTTGTCCTTTTCCTTCTTAAGGGCTTCGCGCTCGATCTCCAGCGTCATGACTTCGCGGTCGACCTCGTCCAGGTCGGCCGGCTTGCTGTCGATCTGCATCCGCAGGCGGCTGGCGGCCTCGTCGATGAGGTCGATGGCCTTGTCGGGCAGGAAGCGGTCGCTGATGTAGCGATGGCTCAGCGTGGCGGCGGCGATGACGGCCGCGTCGGTGATGCGCACGCCGTGATGGACCTCATAGCGCTCCTTCAGGCCGCGCAGGATGGAGATGGTGTCCTCGACCGACGGCTCATCGACCATGACCGGCTGGAAACGACGCTCCAGAGCGGCATCTTTCTCGATGTACTTGCGGTATTCGTTCAGCGTGGTGGCGCCGATGGTGTGCAGCTCGCCGCGGGCCAGCAGGGGCTTGAGCATATTGCCGGCGTCCATCGACCCCTCGGCCGCGCCCGCGCCGACCAGCGTGTGCATCTCGTCGATGAACAGGATGATGCGCCCCTCGGCCTCCTGCACTTCCTTCAGCACGGCCTTGAGGCGTTCCTCGAACTCGCCGCGATATTTGGCCCCGGCCACGAGCGCGCCCAGGTCGAGCGAGACGAGTTGCTTGTCCTTGAGGCCCAGGGGGACGTCGCCGTTGATGATGCGCTGGGCCAGTCCCTCGACGATGGCCGTCTTGCCCACGCCCGGCTCGCCGATGAGCACCGGGTTGTTCTTGGTGCGGCGGCTGAGGATCTGGATGACGCGGCGGATCTCCTCGTCGCGGCCGATGACCGGGTCGAGTTTGCCGCGGCGCGCCTCCTGGGTCAGGTCGCGGCCGTATTTGGCCAGGGCTTCGTATTGGGCTTCGGGGTTCTGGCTGGTGACGCGCTGCGAGCCGCGCACGGTGGCCAGGGCTTGCAGGATGGCGTTGTAGTCGATGCCGTGGCGGGCCAGCAGCTCGCGCACGCGGCCGCCCTTGGGCTGGGCCATGGCCATGAGCAAATGCTCGGTGGAGGTATAGTCATCCTTCATGGCCTCGGCGATGGATTCGGACTCGTTGAGGATGTTGGTCAGGTCGCGGCTCATGCCGACCTGCACCGATGTGCCGGTGGCGCGGGGCATTTTGGCCAGCGCGGCCTCCACGCTTTGGGCCAGCAGGCGCGGGTCGCCGCCGATCTTGTTGATGACCGACGGCACGACGCCGCCCTCTTGCTGCAGCAGCGCCGCCAGCAGGTGTTCCGGCTCGACGGCCGGGTTGTTGTTTTCTTCGGCGAGATGCTGCGCTTCCAGCAGCGCCTCGCGTGATTTTTCAGTCAGTTTATCCAGTCTCATGGTACTATCCTTAATGCGGCAACTGTAGAGCAAGCTGTTAGCTTGCCGCCTTCAATCTGTGAAATACAGTCACCGTGATGTCACGATTATTATGCCGGATGTGGGTCAGAATTACGTTAATTCCGCTTATCCGGGCCTGACAGATTTGGGAAAACCTGTCAGGTCTGACCGGAGAGGGCGAGACAACCGGCAACCCACGCCCCGGTAATCCGCCGAGGTGCGGGGCCGCGTGTGCCGCGCCTTCGCAGGCTCGCACAAGCACAGAAGGCG
>CAZZJN010000156.1:0-5983 GCA_964654505.1 uncultured Ardenticatenaceae bacterium
GCACGTTGAAGGTCATGACGATGTTTTCCAGCGCGCGTGCCGGCTGCTCCACCAGCTCATGGACTTTGGCATGGGCGGCGAAGTGGACGACGACGTCGAGATCGGTCGGATAGGGCACGTGGCCCAAGCCGCCGCTAAAGTCGGCGAACGGGGCGGCGAGGTCCTGCAGCAGCGTGGGGAAGGCGTCGGTCCAGGAGTTCGGCCGCACGTCCACGCCAAAGACCTCATGCCCGCGCTCCAACAGATAGAGCGCCAGATTGGTGCCGATTTGGCCACTGGAGCCGGTGATCAGAATACGCATGTGGCTATATCGCCCGGTGAACGGCCTATCGACCGGCCTGTTTCGGTGTCTGCGAAATTGGGGACATACCGTCCGGCATTTCGGCCCGCGCCACCTGCTTCAACTCGTCGCCGATATCCTGGCTATCCCCAGCCTCGTGGGCCGATGGTGTGGCTGCCGTCCCATCTGGCTGTTCGCGCGCCTCGCGCAGCAGGAGGATGGCGAACAGGATCACGCCGCCGACGATGGCCATGTCGGCCAGGTTGAAGATATACCACGGCCCGACATCGATGAAGTCGGTGACATGGCCCTGCCGCAGCCGGTCGATCAGATTCCCCAACGCTCCACCCAGTTGCAGCCCCAACGCCAACCGCAGCAGCCATTGCCGGCCGGGCAACGTCAGGTTGATATAGACGATGGCCCCGGCGACGACGATGGCCAGCCCCGCGAAAAACATCCCCGTGCCCTGAAACAGGCCGAATACCGCGCCGGTGTTGGCGGTGTGGGTAATTCGGAAGATATTCTCCAGCGCGGGGATGGGCGCCCAGTAGCTATAGAGGGGGATGCGCGTCTCGACCAGATTCTTGCTCCACTGATCCAGCACCAGCACCACGGCCGTTATCAAAAAGGGTAACAGTTTCTCACCAATGCCCGCCGGGGGTGGAACGGCGGCCGTCACCGATCGGGCATCCAGGTTTTCCGGCTCAATCATTCGCGCATTGTACCAACCCCGGCCGGACGTGGCCACACCGGATTATCGAATACACAGGCGCCGCGCGACGGTCCCTTCACAAGGTCATCGATCGCGCCCGATATTGCAACGCCTCCGCCAGATGCGCCGGGCCGATCATCTCCTCGCCGGCCAGGTCGGCGATGGTGCGGCCGACCTTGAGCACCCGGTGAAACCCGCGCGCGCTAAGGTTCATCTGACTCATGGCGCTTTTCATCAGCCGACGGCCGGTCTCGTCCAGCTCGCAAAAGTGCTTGACCTCTCCCGGCCCCATCTCGGCGTTGGCATACAGGCCCGTCCCCTTGAACCGCTCCGCCTGCCGCGCTCGCGCCGCCTCCACCCTCGCCCGCACATCGGCCGAGGATTCGCTGCGCGTCGTGGCCGCCAGCTTCTCATACTGCACGCGCGGAACCTCGATATGCAGGTCGATGCGGTCCATCAGAGGCCCGCTGACCCGCTTCTGATAACGGGTGATCATCGCCGCCGAGCAGGAGCAGGCATGGGTCGGGTCGCCGTAGTAGCCGCAGGGGCACGGATTTTGCGCGGCGATGAGCATGAAGTTGGCCGGATAGGTGACGCTACCCGTGGCCCGGCTGATGGACACCTCGCGCGGCATCCCCTCCAGCGGCTGGCGCAGTACCTCGATCAGTCGCTCGCCGAACTCCGGCAACTCATCGAGGAACAGGACGCCTCGATGGGCCAGCGAGATCTCTCCCGGCCGCGGCCACTGCCCGCCGCCCACCAGCCCGGCATAGCTGATCGTGTGATGGGGCGAGCGAAACGGCCGCGCTCGAATCAGCGGCGTCTCGGCCGGCAGCATCCCGGCCACGCTGTAGATCTTCGTCACTTCCAGGGCCTCATCAATGCCCATGCGCGGCAAAATGCCCGGCAGCGATTTGGCGATGAGCGTCTTGCCGCTGCCCGGCGGCCCGGTCATCAGCGCGTTATGCCCTCCGGCAGCGGCCACTTCCATCGCCCGCTTGACGTGCTCCTGCCCCATGATGTCGGCGAAGTCGGTCGCGTAGAGCGGCTCGCTGTCGAATGCCTTGGAGAGATCGATCGTCACCGGCTCCAGCGGCCGCATGCCGGTCAGATGGTCGACCAGTTCAGCCAGGTTGCGCACGGCAAACACATCCAGGTCGGGCATCAGCGCCGCCTCGGCGGCGTCATCGGCGGGAACGAACAGCCGGCGCAGCCCCCTCTCGCGGGCCATGGCCGCCAGCGGCAACACCCCCTTGGTATGGCGCAGCGCCCCCTCCAGCGACAGCTCGCCGAGGAAAAGCGCGCCCTCCAGCAGGTTAGCCCATACTTGCGAGGTGGCCGCCAGCACGCCCACGGCGATGGGCAGGTCATAAGCCGGGCCTTCCTTGCGCAGGTCGGCCGGGGCCAGGTTCACGGTGATGCGGTGCAGCGGAAAGTTGAAGCCGCTGTTCTTGATGGCGGCGTAGACCCGGTCGCGGCTCTCGCGCACGGCCGCGTCCGGCAGCCCCACCAGAGCGAAATAGGGCTGTCCATTGACGATATCGACTTCCACTTCGACGGGTTCGGCATCAAGGCCGACGATGGCCGCACTGAGCACTTTGGCGAGCATAGCGGGATTATACAGGAAAAGATCGCCTGGGCCTTTCAAATCTTCGCAAATACGCCAAACGACAACAGGGCGGCGGCCCTCGCGAACCGTCGCCCTGTTGTGTCTGAATGCCCCTCTTGTCTACTTTCTACTTGCCGGCCGGTCCACCTCGCACCACCG
Source organism: uncultured Ardenticatenaceae bacterium (assembly GCA_964654505.1). GTDB lineage: Bacteria > Chloroflexota > Anaerolineae > Promineifilales > Promineifilaceae > Promineifilum. The sequence goes on from CAZZJN010000156.1 coordinate 2,761, forward strand.
GCGCAAACACCTGCGCCGCCGGGCCGTCGCCGAGGAAGCGTGTCGTCACGGCATCGGTCTCGTTATTTCCGGAGGTCAGTATCTTGCCGTCCGGCTGGACGACGACGTTGATAAGGCTCTCCACGTTATCAAAAAGGTTCAAACGCAGGATACCGTTATCGCCAAACGTGTCATCGGGCGTGCCGTCCAGATAGTAACGGACGATAAAAGAGTAGAAGGTACCGGCCTGCCGGGACATGAGACCCGGCGCCCGCCTTTCCAGCCGCCGTTGCAGACGGTTGGCCGCGCTGCCGGCTGCGGACACCTCTTCTTCCTCCTCCAATGGGAAGGATGGGCCGCCGAGGACCACTTTGCCGTCCGGGGCCAGGTCCATTTCCCAGCACTCGTCATCCTGCCCGACGTCGATGATCACGGCCCCGTCTTCGCCAAAGGTCATATCCTGGATGCCGTCGAGATCGAACCGTTGGAGATTGCAGATCGATCTTTCGGCAGTCTCGAAATGGCCCATGATGAGCAATTGGTCGTCAGGCGTCAACACCGCGTGCTGCGCGGCGGCCCCCGCGCCGTTGTTGTCCCATGACGTGAAGCCGCCCTCGCTGCCGAAGTCCGTGTCCAGCGTGCCGTCGCTGTTGAATCGCGCGATGAATCCGGCTACCAGTTCGCTGTTAAACGGATCGATTGGGTCGCCAAACACGCCCATGGCCAGGATCTTGCCGTCCGGCAGGGCCATCAAGTCCTGCATGAAGTTACCCATTCCGGCCAGATCGGTGACCGATACGCCGTCATCGCCGAACGACTCGTCCAGCGTGCCGTCCGGGTGGTAACGGGCCAGGACCAGGTCGGACCCGCCTTCCTCCAGAAAAGCGACGCCACCAATGACTACCTTGCCATCCGGTTGCACGATCACGCGGCCCGGCCAGGCATAGGTCGGACCCGACTCCAGGACGAGTGTCGTCAGGCCATCGTCGCTGAAACTTTCATCAAGTGAGCCGTCCGGCAGATAGGCGGCGGTGCCGAGGTCACAATAGTCATAGTCGGCGTCGCAGACGTCGCCCACCACGTAAAGGCCGCCATCCGGCCGCGCGCCTACCGCCCACGCAGCCTCAACCAGAGTGGGGTCATCGGAGAAGGCGGTAGTCACCCACCCGCCGTCGCCGAAGCTCAGGTCCGGCCGGCCATTGGCCAGAAATCGGCCCACGCCAAAGTCGCCTGGAAAATTGTTAAACCAGCCGGCGATCACATAGCGGCCGTCGTCGAGCAGCACGTGGGCAGTGACATAATCATCGCCCTCCGTGACATCGGAGACCGTCAATCCCTCTTGTCCCCAGGTCGGGTCAAACGCGCCGGGAGTGGCCCCTTGCGGCAGGCCGTCACCGAGGAAGCGGACGACGCCGAAATCGTATTGCTCGCCCACCAGGACATGCCCCACAACAAGCAACTTCCCGTCCAGTTGGGCGGAGAGGTTATAGAAATCACCCGCGCCGTCATTGACCGTAAACCGTACCAACCCGTCGTCGCCGAAGGTCGCGTCCGGTGTACCATCAGCATTGTAGAGAGCAACGAGGTGGTCGTAAAACTCATCTTGACGAGCAGTCGGAGAACTTCCGACCGGCCCCGCGCCTCGTATGGACATGCGATTATGATATCGGTCAGGGGAGGTAGCCACCCTTGAACCGCTTTCCTCAGGCGAGGAAGCCCCGGTTAGCGCGATCTGGCCGCCGGCGGTCAGGATGGCATCAGAACAACCATCCACCTGGCCGCTGTCGATGAGAACCCATCCGTCATCCCCAAATGTCGTATCCAGCGTGCCGTCAAAATCGAGACGCAGAAATGCACAATCTCCAGCCGCGCTTCCGGCGATGAACATTTCGCTTTCCGAAGCGACTAGCGTGCGCTCAAAATTGGCCGGCTCATCACCGTATTTCCAGGTGATGTAACCGTCGCCGCCGCCAAAGCTCGAATCCGTTGAGCCGTCACTGTTGATCCGGGCCATAAACGCTACATCCGAGAAATATGTAAACCCCTCGAATTCATCTGTGACGCCGCCGACGATCATGATCTTGTCCCCGGTCAGGGCCGCGATGTCCTGAGGAAAATGCGATTTCCCCTCAAAATCAATGATGGAAATACCTTCATCGCCGAAGGTTTCGTCGAGCGAGCCGTCGGGGTTGTAACGGATGAGCACGATATCCACGTCAAAACTTTCATTTTCTTCATAGAGGGCAATCCCGCCGGCCACCACCTTGCCGTCCGCTTGCAGGATGTTTCGAGTCGGCCAGGCATAGACGGTTACCGCGTCCTGGACCGACGTGGTCACCAGCCCGCCCTCGCCGAACGACTCATCCAGCGAACCGTCGGCCAGATAGGCCGCCATGGCGAATTGGCACACCTCATAGTCGGCATCGCAGGTTTCGCCGAAGAGATGCACCCCACCATTCGGCCGGACGTTAATCCCCCAGGGAGCGTCTACAAGTTCCGGGTCGTCGCTGAAAGCGGTCACGACGCGCCCGCCCTCGCCGAAGGAAGGATCGAGGCTGCCGTCCCACAGATAGCGAACAAGGCCAAAATCGCCCGGATAGGAATTTACCCAACCGGCCGCAACCAGTTTTCCATTGGGCATGAGCACCTGTGTATTGGCTGTGTCATCCATTCCCTCAAAATCAGTGAGGACGACGCCCTCCTCGCCCCACGTCGGGTCGAAGTCGCCGGGGGTGGCCTGCGCATAGGCCAGAGCCAGAGCAAATGCCCCCAAAGCTACAACGGACAACAATGCGACTATCTTTTTCATTTTTAATCTCCTTAAATGTACTTACCGATCTCTATTGAGTTACGCCGATGGAAAGCAGCTGTAGATCTCGATACAGCCCTTTCCCCATTCATGTTTAGAGAGGTATTTCGAATTATCTATTTCATGTGTATCTCCATTGTGTGGATGTACAGTCGGGCGCGACACGACAATCACCCGGGTGAGTGATTGTCGCTCTCCTCTGCGACTGGCTGCCCACAAGCCGGCACATGTGGCCAATTCTTATGGCCCATTCTTATGGCCCCTTCCTGTCGAAACCGCTGAACCTGGCGACACTTTAACAACCCATCGCAAAAAAAACGCAAAATCTGCTATACTTTTTTCGCCATTTAATCCGGTCGAAAGGCGAAGGAGATCATGGGACGGTTAACCATCTCTCTGCTTGGGCCTATGTGGGTCACACAGGATTCCCGCGCG
>CAZZJN010000157.1:0-5982 GCA_964654505.1 uncultured Ardenticatenaceae bacterium
GCCCGGATACAAAGCCTCCGGCAGCTTGTGCGTTATACCGTCCTGAAACTGGTGGCGTTGGTTGTAACCGTCGCCATCGGCGTTTACATTACGATTCTCGTGGCCAACATGGGCGGGGCGGTGGACAAGATGCGCCTGGCCACGATTCGTGAGGGCGTCGCTTTGGCCGCCACGGCCAACCCGGAATTCAAAAATATGTCGTCGGCCCAACGGGTTGACTACATCAACAAGAAAGTAGAGCTTGAGGCCAAACGGTTCGGCCTGGACCGGCCTTTCGCTATTCGCAGCCTTGAGTTTCTGAGAGACGGGATGACCCTGAACCTTGGTTATTCCCAGCAACTGATGAGCGACAGCGGCTCGCGACTGGTAAGAAATATCCTCCTGGAACGATTGCCGTCCACCTTAATCCTCTTTGGAACCGCAAACTTCATTCTGTTTTTCCTTGCATTGTTCGCCGGGTTGAGCCTGTCCCGGCGTTATGGCAGTTTTGCCGACAAGGCGGTGCTGACGCTGGCGCCGACTTCGGCCGCCCCGGCCTGGTTTTATGGGCTTTTCCTGATCCTGATCTTTGCCGCGTGGCTCAAGGTATTGCCGTTTGGCGGGATGGTGGGTGCGCCACCGCCCGATAATCCCCTGGACTACGCGCTCAGCATGGCGAAGCATATGATCCTGCCCATTATGGCCTGGCTCGTCTCAGCTATCTTCCTGACGGCCTACAATTGGCGGACGTTCTTCCTGATCTATTCCAGCGAAGATTACGTAGAGATGGCCAAGGCCAAGGGGCTTTCCGACTCGATGATCGAGCGGCATTACGTGCTGCGCCCAACATTGCCCAATATCATCACCAGTTTTGCCCTGATGCTCATCGGCCTCTGGACGGGAGCCATCATCTTTGAGACGGTTTTTAACTGGCCCGGTATCGGCGAGCTGTATTTTCGGGCGATCGGTGTTTTCGATACCCCGGTGATCGTCGCCAATACGGTGCTCTATGCCTACTTGCTGGCCTTGACTGTTTTCTTGCTGGACTTTATCTATGCTCTGGTCGATCCGCGAGTGAGAATCGGAGGCGGAGGTCGGAAACAATGAAAGGACTCATGGATGTATTGCGGCAGATGGCCCATTATCCGACGGCCGTTATCGGCATGGTCGTTATTGCCTTGCTGCTGATCGTCTCCATCGTGACCCCCATCGTCATACCCTATAACGAAGCGGTGAGGCTGTGGCGCGGCGGTGAGAACGTCTGGCGTTTCTACCCCCGCAACGCCGCTCCGGCCTGGTTTAACTGGTTCCGGAGCACGGACCAGGCGGCGTCTATCATATTGAATAGCGCCGAGGGCGACGTTGAATCCACGATCGAGCAGATTTCGGCCGATACGCGCGAGGAACGGTTCTCCTTTGAGTTCGATTTCCCCTATGACACCTTCCCCTCGGAGATGATCATGTTTGCCGCGGCGAAATATGCCAGCAAACAGCCATTTATCGAGATGACCTGGATAACACCTGACGGCCGGGAGATTCGCGCCGGCGAGTTCTCGGCTGGGCCTAACACCCCTGTGCGGTTCGACCAGGACACCCGCTTGCAGCGCCGTCTGGAGCGGGAAACCGGGATCAAGAACGTCCCGGTGGTCAAAGGCCTTTTTGATGATCCTAATATAGAAGGCTTGCAGGTCCTTCAGGGGACTTACCGGCTGGACGCCACGGCGCTGTTGTTTGAACCGGAATCTGCCCTTGACTTGGCGTTCGTCAGCTATGGCCAGGTCCACGGCTGGGCCGGGACCGACCACCAGCGACGCGATCTCTCCGTGGCCTTGCTATGGGGGACGCCGATCGCCATGGCCTTTGGCCTGCTGGCCGCCCTGCTGACGACTGTCACCACCATGGGGATCGCCGCCTTCGGCGTCTGGGTTGGCGGCTGGGTCGATGCGGTCATCCAGCGAATCACGGAGGTGAATTCCATTATTCCCCTCTTGCCCATCCTGATCATGGTGGGCACGCTCTACAGCCGAAGCATCTGGATCACGTTGGGCCTGGTCATCGTGTTAAGCATCTTTGGGTTGCAGATCAAGAATTACCGGGCCATCTTCATGCAGGTGAAGGAATCGGCTTATATCGATGCCGCCCGAGCCTATGGGGCGGGCGACATGCGAATCATCTTCCGCTATCTGATCCCGCGTATTCTGCCTCTGGTTATCCCGGCTATCGTGATTCTGGTACCCAGCTTCGTCTTCCTGGAGGCCTCTCTGGCCGTGCTGGGTCTGGGCGATCCCTTCATCCCCACCTGGGGCAAGTTGATCAACGACGCCAACACGCAGGGCGCGCTATTCAACGGCTATTACTACTGGATTTTGCTGCCGTCGATCCTGCTCATGATCGCCGGTCTGGCTTTCGCTATGGTTGGATTCGCCCTGGACCGGGTCTTCAATCCGAGATTACGTGAGGTATAAGGCACATGGAAAAGCAAAACGATTTGGTTCTGAAGGTTCGCAACCTTCGCCTGTACTTCAACACACGTGGCGGGCCGGTCCAGGCTGTTGACGGCGTCGATTTTGATTTGCGCAAGAACGAAGCCACGGTGATCATCGGTGAATCCGGTTGCGGCAAAAGCTCGCTGGCCAAGGCCATCCTGCGCCTGTTGCCGCGCAATGCCGGGACGTATGACGGCGAAATCTGGCTCCATGACATGAATATCATGAACATGGATGACGAGACCTATCGCAAGGAAATTCGCTGGAAGCGGATCTCAATGGTTCCGCAGGCGGCCATGAACGCGCTGAACCCGGTCATGAAGATCGGCGACCAGGTGGCCGAGCCGGCCATGATTCATATGAATATGAGCAAGGAGGACGCGACCAAGTCGGCCGTGCGCATGATGGAGCACGTCGGCGTACCGGTTGACTTTCTCCATCGCTACTCGTTTGAGTTGAGCGGCGGCATGCGGCAGCGGTCGGCCCTGGCCATGGCCCTGGTGACCTTGCCCGACGTGGTCATTCTGGATGAGCCGACCTCGGCGCTGGATGTTCTGACCCAGGCTTCCATCATGAACCTGATGAAGCGGATGAAGAAGGAGCTGGAGACCAGCTTCATCCTCATCACCCACGACATCGCCACCTCCAGCGAGCTGGCCGACAACGTGGCCGTCATGTATGCCGGGCAGGTGGTCGAGGTCAGTGATGCCCATCGGTTCTTCCACCAACCGCTTCACCCCTATTCCCACGCGCTGATGGCCAGCGTGCCTCGCCTGCGCGAGACGATCGAGCCGGAGTTCATCACCGGCCAGCCGCCCAGCCTGCTCAATCCGCCCACGGGCTGCCGATTCAAGGACCGCTGCCCCAAGCGTTTTGACAAGTGTGACGAAGAACCGCCGACCGTCCTGTATGACGTCGACCGGAAAGTGAAGTGCTGGCTTTATGTATAAGGCCGTGGAAAAGCCAAGACCGGGAGGAAGACCAGCGAGATGACAGACACAATAACCGAGATCAGCAAAACTGATCATGACAACAAAGGCCAGGCGCTGGTGCAGATCAAGGATCTGCATGTCTGGTATGAATTGAAAAAGTTCGGCTTCAGCCACGCCGGCTACGTCCGTGCGGTCGATAACGTCAATTTCGACCTGAATTATGGCGAGGCTATCGCCTGCGTCGGCGAGAGCGGTTGCGGCAAGTCGAGCCTGATGAAGACCATCCTGGGCTTGAACATCCCCACCAAAGGGGACGTGATCTTCGATGGCGAGCCTTTGACTCAAACGAAAGGGGAGAACTTGCGCCGCTATCGCTCCAAGATCGGCTACATCCAGCAAGACCCGTTCGGGGCGTTGCCGCCCTTTATGAACGTCGAGCGGATTCTTGAGGAGCCGCTGATCATCAACGGCGTAAAGGACAAGGAAGAACGTCGCCGCCGAATCGAAAAGATCCTCGAGGAAGTCAAGCTGACGCCCATTGCGGAAGTCCTGCCCAAGTTTCCCCACATGTTGAGCGGTGGCCAGCAGCAGCGCGTGGTCATCGCCCGAGCGATGATCATGGAGCCCAAGTTGCTGGTGGCCGACGAGCCGGTGTCGATGCTCGACGCCTCCGTGCGTGTCGAGGTGCTGCGCCTGTTGCGCAAGCTGCAGGAGACCCACAACCTGGCCGTCCTCTATATCACCCATGACCTCTCCACCGTGCGCTACTTCTCGGAATACATCTTTGTCATGTATGCCGGGGAGATCGTCGAGTTCGCCAGGATGGACGACTTGCTCGACGATTCCAAGCATCCCTACACCCATGCGTTGCTTGAGGCATCGTCGGACCCGAACGCCGATAACGCTCTTGTCCAGCGCGAGATACCCAAGGGCGAGCCGCCCAGTCTGGTCAACCCCCCGACAGGCTGCCGCTTCCACCCGCGCTGCCCGCAATTCATGCCGGGCATTTGCGATGTGAAGGCGCCGCCCAACATCGAGGTGTCGCCCAAGCATTTGGTGGCGTGCTGGCTCTACGACGAGAACCGAGGTCATGCCGCTTAATCGATTGATCGTCGTTGGCTTCTTTTTGGTGCTGGCTGGAATGATCCTGCCATTCCTGATCGTCATGCATGTCTTGCCGTCGACCATTCTGCTGAACTTTCTGGCATATGGCGTATCTATCTCCGGTGTATTCCTGGGAATCATCGGAGTGGCCATGTATGTGGGCGAGGAACGCCGAAAGAGCAAGGACGACGACTGGTATGATGAAAACCGTTAGGCGCCTCTGATCAACGACGCGCGCCAAGTGGTCAAAGAACAATTCGCTTGCCGGCCGGCAGGCGAATTGCGTTTTATGGGTTGTATTTCTCCGTTATAAATAATGCCCGTTTGTAATTATCGGGTTATCATTGCTTAACGCTATCGAACGATTAAGAACAGGACCAGGGCACTTTGGAAAACAACAAGAACGTTATCCTTGACATAAAGAATCTGAAGACCCAGTTCTTTACCGAAGCGGGCGTCGTGCGGGCCGTGGACGGCATCGATTTCGACGTCAAGCGCGGCGAGGTCGTCGGCCTGGTGGGCGAATCGGGCTGCGGCAAGAGCGTCACGTCGCTATCGATCATGCGCCTCATCAGCCGTCCGGGCCGGATCACCGAGGGCCAAATCATTTTTGACGATCAGGATCTGGTGGAGCTGCCCGAATCGCGGATGGTCGACATTCGCGGCAATCGCATCTCCATGATCTTCCAGCAACCTCAGAGCAGCCTGAATCCCGTCTTCCGGATCGGCGACCAGCTGTCCGAGGTGCTGCAGATTCATCAGGATATCGGCAAGGATGTGGGCGAGGCCCGCGCCATTGAGTTGCTGTCGATGGTCGGCGTGCCCGACCCCGCGTCACGCATCAAAGCCTATCCTCATGAGCTGTCCGGCGGCATGGCCCAGCGGGTGATGATCGCCATGGCGCTGGCCTGCGTGCCGGAGTTGCTCATCGCCGACGAACCGACGACGGCCCTCGACGTCACCATCCAGGCCCAGATCCTCGACCTCATGCGCAATATGCGCTCCAAGATGGACACGGCCATCATCCTGATCACCCACGATTTGGGGGTGGTGGCCGAGATGTGCGACCGCGTCAACGTCATGTACGCCGGTCGAATCGTCGAGCAGGCGCCGGTCCTCGAGCTGTTCAAAAGCCCCAAGCACCCGTATACCGAAGCCCTCATCGGCTCGACACCTGTCTTGGGACAGGCCGATAAGCCACTGACAACCATACCCGGCTCCGTGCCCAATCTGGTCGATTTGCCGAGCGGCTGCAAGTTCCACCCGCGATGCGCGGCCCGCATTGAGTACGACCTGCTGATATGTCTGACCGAGGAACCGAGATTAAAGACGCTATCCCCCGGCCATACGGTTCGGTGCTGGATCTACGAGGACATACCCGAAATGAAGGGCAAGCGGCCGCCCGATATCTATAGCGCCCCCGGTCGCGGCGTAAAAACAGGAGAAGCGGATGGTCGATGAGATGAACCCGACGGCCGTGG
>CAZZJN010000158.1:0-5941 GCA_964654505.1 uncultured Ardenticatenaceae bacterium
CACAGTCATTCCCATTCAATCGTCCCCGACGGGTTCGCAAACTAACAGTTTGCGCTACAGTTATTCCCACTCAATCGTTCCCGGCGGCTTCGACGTGATGTCCAGCACGACGCGGTTGACCCCCTCGACCTCGTTGACGATGCGGCGGCTGACGACGGCCAGCAGGTCGTAGGGCAGGCGGGCCCAGTCGGCGGTCATGAAATCCTCGGTCGTCACGGCGCGCAGGGCGATGGCCTCCTTGTAGGTGCGATAGTCGCCCATCACGCCGACGCTCTTCACCGGCAGCAAGACGGCGAACGCCTGCTGGGTGCCCGTGCGCAGCAGCCCGGCGCGACCCAGCTCCTCCACGAAGATGGCGTCGGCCTTGCGCAGCCGCTCCAGTCGCTCCCAGGTGATCTCGCCCAGGCAGCGCACGGCCAGCCCCGGCCCGGGGAACGGTTGCCGCCAGATGATGCGCTCCGGCAGCCCCAGGGCCAGCCCGATGCGCCGCACCTCGTCCTTGAACAGCGGCCGCAGCGGCTCCACCAGGCGGAAGTTCATGTCGGCCGGCAGCCCGCCCACGTTGTGGTGGGTCTTGATGACGCGCGTCTCGCGCCCCTTGCCGGCGCTCTCGATGACGTCGGTGTAGATCGTCCCCTGAGCCAGGAAGTCGATGCGGCCGAGCTTGTTGGCCTCACGCTCGAAGATACGCACGAACCTCTCGCCGATGACGCGCCGCTTTTGCTCGGGGTCGGTGATCCCGGCCAACGCCTCCATGAACTCCTCGACGGCGTTGACGGCCACGAGGTGGATGCCCTGCTCCTGCTGGAAGGCGCGCACGACGTCGGGGGCCTCGCCGGCGCGCAGCAGGCCGGTATCGACGAAGATGCAGGTCAGCCGGTCGCCCACGGCGCGATGGATGAGGGCGGCGGTGACGGCCGAATCCAGCCCGCCACTGAGGCCCAGCACAACGCGGCCGTCGCCCACCTGCTCGCGGATGGCCTCGGTCTGCTCGTCGATGAAGTTGACCGGCGTCCAGTCGGCGGCGCAGCCGCAAATGCGATGGACGAAGTTGCTGAGCAGCACGCGCCCCTGGGGGGTATGGGCCACTTCGGGGTGGAACTGGACGGCGTAATAGCCACGTGCGGGGTCGGCCGCGGCGGCATAGGGCGAGCCGGCGGAGTGGGCCACGGCATGGAAGCCGGGCGGCAGCGCCTCCACCTTGTCGCCGTGGCTCATCCACACCTGGGACTGCTCGTTGCCGCCGGCGACACCTTCGTCGTCCGACCACCCGGCGAACAGGGCGTCCTCGGGGTCGTCGAGGGTCAGCCCGGCCGCGCCGTATTCGTGGCTGTCGCTGCCGGCCACGCGGCCGCCGAGGGTGTGGGTCAGCAGTTGCATGCCGTAGCAGATGCCCAGCACGGGCAGGCCGCTGCCGGTCACGTAGGCGGGCAGGGTGGGGGCGCCGGGGTCGTAGACGCTGTTGGGGCCGCCGCTGAGGATGATCCCCTTGGGCTGCAGGGCCAGGACGTCGGCCGCGGGGGTGTCCCAGGGCAGCAGCTCGCAATAGACGTTGGCCTCGCGCACGCGCCGGACGATTAGTTGGGAATATTGGGAACCGTAGTCGAGAACAATTATAGTATCGTGGTTCATGATCTTTAATTACGAATTACGAATGACGAATGACGAATGTCATTCGTCATTAAGAGTGATTTTCCCTTCGCTCATATCCACAATTGTTGCCAGCGCCAAAATCGGCACGCCCCAATGGGCCAGCTCGTCGCGGCCGCCTTCGAAGATCTTCTCCACGATGGTGGCGATGCCCACCAGCTCGGCCCCGGCCGACTGCACGATGCGAGCCAGGGCGTCGATGGTGCGGCCGGTGGCCAGGAAGTCATCGACGATGAGGATGCGGTCGTCGGCCGACAGGAACTCCGGCGAGACCATCAGCATCACCTCGCCGCCTTTGGTGTGGCTGGGGGCCGAATCGACGAAGACCGGCTCGCGCATGGTGATGGGCTTGTGCTTGCGGGCGTAGACGACGGGCAGGTTGCCCAGCGCCTTGCCGGCCATCGTGGCCGGGATGATGCCGCTGACTTCGGCGGTCAGGACGCGCGTCGGCTGGGCAGCGGCGAACCGCCCGGCGATGACCTCGCCCGCCTCCTCCATCAGCTCGGGATCGATCTGGTGATTCAGGAAGCTGTCGATTTTCAGGATGCCGCGCCCCAGGTTTTCCCCCTCGCGGCGAATACGGTCTCTCAGGCTTTTCATGGTCTCCCTCCATCATGATTCGGAAGCAGGATCGACATGATGACGACATATTCTCCCATATTGAGTATAATTATTCCCCAACGAACGACCCCGCGCCACATGGCGCACCGAGCCGCAGGGTTCTTCAGCAGTCCATCAGCGGGGTCGGTATTGCGAATAATTTCACAAGCACTTTGACCGGCGCGGGTTCGTACCATATAATCAACACAACATTTCGTTCAAAAAAAATTGAAAGTTGTGAACGGGGAAACGGATGGATATCACTTTGACGCAAAAGGGCCTGGAGGCCATCGATGATCTGCTGATCGCCACGATCGACAGTGAAGTTGAGCTTCTGAATGAGGCCAGCCGCCATATTATCGCCTCGGGCGGCAAGCATTTGCGGCCGCATGTGGCCATGCTGTCCTATCTGGCGGCGGGCGGCGACGATCTGATGGAAGCGGTGTCGATGGCCGCCGCCATTGAGATGGTTCATACGGCCACGCTCGTTCACGACGACATCAACGACCACGCCCTGCTGCGGCGCGGCCGCCCGTCTGTTCACGCTCGCTGGGGGCGCACTTTCGCCCTGCTGACCGGCGACTACATGTTCGCCAAAGTCTACGAGCTGATGGCTCCCTATGGGCCGACCTACAATATTATTATGGCCCGCGCCTGCTCCCAACTGGTGGAGGGCGAGACGCTGCAGGCGGTTTCGGCCAAGGCCGGGACGATCGACCGCGAGACCTACAAGCGCATCGTGGCCCTGAAGACGGCCAGCCTGTTCGAGGGCGCGGCCCGCATGGGGGCGCTGCTGGGCGGCGGCGACGAGCGCGTGGTCAACGCTTTGGCGGAGTATGCCTGGAATCTGGGCATCGCCTTCCAGTTGGTGGATGACATCCTCGACGTCGTCGGCGACCCGGAAGCGCTCGGCAAGCCCATCGGCACGGACCTGGCGCAGGGGCGGGGGGCGTTTGTGGCCCAGCCCAACGGCCAGACGATCTTGTCGCTGCGGCCGAGCGAGGACCCGGCGGCCGTGGCCGAGGCGGTGGCCGAACTGGTCGAGGTGGTTGCCGAGGCGGATGAGGACGACGAGGGCGATCCCATCGCGCGGATGATGGCCCGGCTGCGCACGTCGGGGGCGATCGAGGCGGCTCGCCTGCAGGCGCTGGAGGTCATCGAGCGGGCGCGGCGAGCTCTGGACGATGTGCCGCCATCGGCCGCGCGGGATGAGCTGCTGGCGGTCACCAACGACGTGATCCACAGAGATAATTAGGAATTACGAATTACGAATTACGAATTACGAATGACGAATGACGAATGGGGAGGAGGTTCGAGTTCGTGATCGATGCTTCGCATAGCCAGTTGTAACTAAGGCGGAGCGGGTGATGAATGGCGCGGCCGTTGGCATCCCCGCCGACGATGAGGACCAGGGCGACGGCGATGACCCAGGTGGCCTCGGCCAGCCCCAGGGCGATCAGCAGCAGAGTGGAGAGCAGCGACGCGGTGTAGGCCAGCGCGCCCAGCGCCTGGATGTTGCCGCGCTTGACGCCGTAATCCCACGTGTAGAACGCCAAACCGACCGGCCCCAGCCCCAACCCCGCCACGGCCGCCCATTGCCACCCGGTCGGCCAGACGGTCGTCTCGAACAGCAGGTGGCAGACCACAGCCAGCGCGGCCGTTCCCGCGCAGAACGCCCCGACCGAGCTGGTGGGCACGCCCCCGGCCCGCCGCGAGAGGATCGAATAGACGGCCCAGATGACCCCCGCCGCCAGCCCGAAGAGGTAGCCGGTGATATAGCGCGGGTCTACGTAGATCCCCTGCCCGCGGGTGACGATTAGCGCCGCCCCGGCGAAACCCATCAGCGCCCCGACGATTTGCAGCGGCCGAAGGCGCTCGCCGGGCAGGAAGGCGGTGAACAGGACGATGAGCAGCGGCCACAGGTAGTTGAGCAGCCCCACCTCCACCGGCGGGGCCAGGCGCATGGCCGTGAAGTAGGCGAAGTGGTAGCCGAACAGACCGAACAGCCCCAGCGCCCAGATGCGGAGAGGCAGCCGGAAGCGCTGCAGGAATGGCGTGGGGACGGCCGCGCGCCGGTCTTCCCACTGCCAAAGCGCCATCCCTACCACGAAAGCCAGCGCGAACGACATGGCCAGCAGCTGGAAGGGGGGCACGTGGCCGCTGAGGGCCGTCAGGGTGGCCAGGGTCGACCACATCAGGACGGCCGACGCGCCGGCCAGCGTGCCGCGTCGCCGGTCGGGGTGGGTGTCAACCGCGGTTGTCGGGTTAGCCGGTGCGGTCATGCTGATGGGCGCGGAGGAATTGGGCGATGTCGTCCAGCGACTGGACGGCCTCGGGCATCCCCAGGTTGATCTGCCAGACGTGCCACATGCGCGGGTAGATCTCCAGCCGCGCCTCGACCCCGGCCGCGCGGGCCAGCTCTTCGACGCGCACGGCGTCCTCGCGCAGGATCTCGTCCTCCCCGGCATGGATCAGCAGCGGCGGCAAGCCGTCCCAGCGGCCGAACACCGGCGAGATCAGCGGGTCGCGGGGGTCATGGCCTGCCACATAGGATCGGCTATAGAGTTCCATCGCCTTGGGAGGGAGCATCGGGTCCCTGTAGTCGGTCTGGTCCCTGGCGACGGACAGGTCGGCCACCGGCGAGAGACAGGCGGCGGCCGCCGGCAGCGGGTCGCCCTCGTCGCGCAGCTTCATCAGCAGGGCGAGGGTCAGATTGCCCCCGGCCGAATCGCCGGCCACGGTGATACTCTCGGCCGGGACGCCCTGCTGCAGCAGCCGGCGGTATGCCGTGGCGCAGTTGTCGAGCGCCGCCGGAAAGGGGTGCTGTGGGGCCAGGCGATAGTCCACCATCAGCACTTGCGACTCCATTTTCCGGGCCAGGTATGCCCCCGTCTGCAGGTGGAGCATGGACAAGCCGAACACGAAGCCGCCGCCGTGGAGGTAGAGCAACACCCGGTCGGTCGGGCTGCCGGGCGGGACGAGCCGAATGCAGGGCACGCCGTCGGCCGTCACGGTCTCGCGGGTCACGCCGCCATCCAGCCGCGTGAGGTTCCGGCTGTGGTTGATGAACCAGTTCGCCGCCGGCAGGGGCACGTGGTTCTGCATGAAGCGGGCGAAGGGGAAGCCCGCGCGCGCCATTCGTTCAGCGGCTGAGATCGTCATACCTGAATAGTCCTTTTGGAAACGGCCGGTTCACTCCCGCGCCACCACCGTGTCATATAGCCCGTAATGCGTCAGCCCCGGATGGCTGTCGACGCCGGTGTAGCGTAGCGAGGCGTCTTCGTAGCGCCGGAAGGCGAAGACCGCCTGGTTCATCTGTTCGGTGTTGAAGACCCGCAGCTGCACCAGCAGCTGGAAATCCTTGACCGTCAGGCCGGTGACCGTCAGGAACAGCTCCGGCTCCAGACGGGTGATGACGTCCTGCAGCGTGTTCTCGCGGAAATCGGTCAGGTACATGAAGGCGGGGATGCGCGTGGCGAACTTGATCAGCTTCTCCTGCACCTGCTTGCGGCGGGACTTGAACTCCTTTTCCTCGGCGCTCAGCTCATTCTTTTCCGGGCCGGTCAGCTCCCGGTTGCGGGCCTTGCCCTTCAGCTCCTTCACCTTCTCGCTCTTGTTGATGATGGTCTCGATGATGTTGTCGCCCAGGGAGCGCCAGCCCTCGATGCGCTCCACGGCGGCGAGGGCCTCG
>CAZZJN010000159.1:0-2187 GCA_964654505.1 uncultured Ardenticatenaceae bacterium
GCTACATGGCGGATATTCACATCGAAAGACGAAAGGCGAATTACGAATAACGACTCCTGTCGTCCGACGAAATTACGAATGACGAATGAAGAACGGCGTAATGCGGACGACGATTCTGAACTCGTCACTCGTCACTCGTCATTCGTCACGCCCGAATGGATGCTGCACGCCATTCCCGTCTCCTGGACGCTGCTCTACTTCCTTTATATGGGCACGCGCTGGGTGAAGTCGGTGAGATACTTCCTGCCCATCTACCCCACGCTGTTCGTTCTGGCCGGGTGGGGAATCGTCCATTTATGGAACAGAGCGAAGGCGAAAGACCAGGGGCGAATGACGAATGGCGAATTACGAGTGACGAATGTGGGAACCGGACGCGCTTCCGTCGTTCGTCGCGTACTGGTGGGGCTGCTGGCGGCGCTGATTTTACTGCCCAGCCTGCTGTGGGCGGTGACGTTCACGCGCATCTACCGGCAGCCAATGACCCGCATCGCCGCCTCGGACTGGATTTTCGACAACGTGCCCAGCGGAGCCACGCTGCTCTACGACACGGCCGACGGGGTGACGCGGGAGATGAACTTGCCGCTGAAGGGGATGCTGTTCATCGAGCAAGGCGCGCCGCTCTATCTGGACTTCACCCTGCCGGAGGGCGGCGTCATTCGCGCCGTGCGCTTCAACTACCTCGACGATCCCGATTTCGACCAGGAAGGCGCGGCCGACGACGCCGAGACCATCCGTGTTTATGTCAACGATGGCCCGCCGGTGGAGCACCCGCTGACGCTGGACGGAGAGAAGCGCGCGATCATCGTCGAGCTGCCGTCCACCCCGATCCCCAAGGACCAGCCGGTGCGCCTCACCGTAGAGGCGGGGGCGGGCGGCCCCATCCGCGCCGGGACAAGCCTGCTGGTCAACGAGGTCTGGGACGACCTGCTGCCCGCCAGCACCGGCGGTCGCAATCCCTACGGCGCCTACTACACCGAAGTGACCGGCGGGCAACGGCCCGTCGTCAACCCCGACAGTCCCGAAAAGCGCGAGGAAGTCATCCGCTGGCTCGACGAGGCCGACTACATCATGATCAGCAGCCAGCGCGCCATCTGGAGCCTGCCGCGCATCCCGCTGACCTATCCGATGATGATCGAATATTACGAGTCGCTGTTCGACGGCTCGCTGGGGTTCGACCTGGTGGCCCAATTCCACGAGGACACCCGGCTCGGCCCGCTCTATATCAGCGACACGACCGGGCAGATCGGCTGGGGCGAGCAACCGAACATCGGCTGGCCCCCGCCGGGCGATCTGGCGGCCGAGGAAGCGTTCAGCGTCTACGACCACCCACCGGTGTGGATCTTCCGCAAGAACGAGAACTACAGTTCCGAGAACACGCGGGCGCTGCTGGAGCGCGTCGACCTGAGCAACGTCCGGGTGCAAAACCCGCTGGAGGCGACGCGGGCCAAGGGCGGCCTGATGCTCACCGACGTCGAGCGGGCCATCCAGCAGGCGGGCGGTACGTTCCGCGAGGTGTTCCACATCGACGGCACGCTGGCCGAGCATCCCTGGCTGGCGGCCGTCACCTGGATGGTCGCGCTGGTCTTGCTGGGTTGGGCGGCCTTCCCGCTGACCTACGTCGCCCTGGGCGGCCTGCCCGACCGCGGCTACGCCCTGTCGCGGGTGCTGGGGCTGCTGGTCATCTCCTGGCTGTCGTGGCTGGCGGCCTCCGCTCACCTGCTGCCCTTCACCCGCTGGACCATCCTGCTGGCGCTGTTCTGCCTGCTGGCGGTGAGCGCGTTGCTGGCCGCGCGCCGCCATCACGAGATCGCCGCCTTCATCGGCCGCCGTCGAAACTACATCATCCTCGTGGAGCTGCTGGGCGTGGCTCTGTTCCTGATCATGGTCGGCATCCGGCTGGGCAACCCCGACGTGTGGGACGTCATCTGGGGCGGCGAGAAGCCGATGGACCTGTCCTACTTCACGGCCGTGATGCGCTCGACCACCTTCCCGCCCTACGATCCCTGGCTGGCCGGCGGCACTATCAACTATTACTACTACGGCTTTGTGTTCATCGGCACGCTGGCCAAGATCTTCGGCACGATGCCCGCCGTGGCCTACAACCTGGCCCTGCCCGCGCTCTACAGCATGACCGGGCTGGGGGTGTTCAGCCTGGCCTGGAATCTGGTGACGGCCGTTGCCGAACCG
>CAZZJN010000159.1:2287-5927 GCA_964654505.1 uncultured Ardenticatenaceae bacterium
GTTTGCGCTGCGTGGGACGCATCTTGTCTCGCTGCTGGTGGGGGCGCTGGCCATCGGCGTGCTGCGGCCGACCAACACCTGGGACTGGCCGACATACATGCTGCTGGGATCGCTGGCCCTCGTCTACTATTTCTACCGCACCCAAGGCCCCACCTGGCGGGCGGCCGGGCTGGCGCTGTTCGCCATCGCCGCCCTGTTTGGCCTGTCATCACTGGCCTTCCTGCCCTTCACCGCCCGCTACGGCTCGGCTTATGCCTCGGCCTCGCTATGGCCCGGCTCATACACCGGCGTGGTCGATTACCTGTTTGTCCACGGGCTGTTCCTCTTTTTGGCGGTTACCTGGCTGGTCATCGAGTATCGCAACTGGGCGGCCTGGGCCAGAGAGCATTGGCCGGAGGGCGGCTTCCGGCAGCTGCTGACGCTGGCCGCGGTGCTGACGCTGGCGCTGATCGCTCTGGCCATGCTGCGCGGCTATCAGGCGGGACTGATTGCGCTGCCGGTGCTGGTGGCCGCCGGGCTGCTGGTGTTCCGGCCCAATCTGCCGGTCGGGCGGCGGGTCGTAGCCGCGCTCATCGCCGCGGCCGTGGGGCTGACGATGGTGGTGGAGGTCCTGGTGCTCGACGGCGACGTCGGCCGCATGAACACCGTCTTCAAATTCTATCTGCAGGTGTGGCTGATGCTGAGCGTGGCTTGCGGGGCGGCCGTCGTGTGGGCCTGGTCGACCATCCGCGACGCCGAGCGCGTTCGCGGCCCCTGGCGGGCGGCTTTGGGCCTGCTGGTGTTCATGGCCTTCCTCTATCCGCTGCTGGCGACGCCGGCCAAGTGGAACATCCGCATGAACAAGGAGGCGCCGCGCACGCTCGACGGGGCGGCTTTCCTGCCCCATGTCGAATACGGCGACACCGATTACGCCGGCAACCCGGTCACCATCCGGCCGGGCAACGACCTGGGGGCCATCGAATGGCTGCAACGCAACGTGGAGGGGTCGCCGGTCATCATGGAGGCGTTCGGCGGCAATCCCTATCGCTCCATCGCCGCGCGGGTGGCCATGTACACCGGGTTGCCGTCGGTTGTGGGCTGGGACTGGCACCAGCGGCAGCAACGGGCCGTCGCCCCCGACAGTATCGTCACCGGCCGCATCGCCGATGTGAATACGTTCTACAACACGCCCGATACGACCACGGCCCGGAACTTGTTGGCCAGGTATGGCGTCGAGTATGTGTTCGTGGGCACGCTGGAAAATGCCTATTACCGGCCGGAAGGGCTGGCGAAGTTCGACCAAATGATCGCCGAGGGGTCGCTGGTGGAGGTGTTTAATGACGGGATGGCGCGGATATTACGAGTGACGAATGACGAGTGACGAATGACGAATGACGAATGCGTAGCCCTTACATCTTGTCTCCGGGGATCGGATGACTGATATTCTGGCGGCCGTTCGCTGGTGGGCGGCGTTGGCGGTGGTGGGGCTGGCGGCGTGGCCGTTGGCCTGGTCGCTGTTGCGGCGCTTGCCCGACCGGGGATTCGCCTTCGCGCGGCCGATCGGGCTGCTGCTGGTCGGCTATCTGTTCTGGTTGGCGGGCAGCCTGGGCTTTGCCGGCAACGACGGCGGCGGCATCGTGCTGGCCTTGCTGGCGGCCGCGGGGCTGTCGTGGCTGGCCTATCGTCGCCGGCCGCCCGATGACCCGTCCCTGCGCGACTGGCTGCGCGCCAACCGGCGGACGGTCATCCTCACCGAACTGCTGTTTTTGGGCGTGTTCGCCCTGTGGGTCTGGGTGCGGGCGCAAAATCCGGCCATCAGCGCCACCGAGAAGCCGATGGAGTTCGCCTTCCTCAACGGCGTCGGCCGCAGCTCCGCCTTCCCCCCGCTCGACCCCTGGCTCTCCGGCTACGCCATCAGCTACTATTACTTCGGCTATGTCATGGTCTCGCTGCTGGGGCGGATGGCTTTCGTGGCCGAGCCGGTGGCCTTCAACCTGGCCATCGCCTGGCTGGTAGCAGGGACGGCGACGGGGGCGTTTGGGGTGGTTTATAACCTGATTGCCCTGAGAGGAATGACGAATGACGAATTACGAATGACGAATGAAGAGCGTGCGTCATTCGTACCTCGCGTCTCGTCGGCCATAGCTCGGCGGGCGGCTTTGTTCGGCGTGTTGGCCGCGCTGGCCGTGCCTGTGGCCGGGAACATGCAGATGGGGCTGGAGTTGCTGCACGGCAACGGCCTCGGCTCCGACGCGCTGTGGGCCTGGCTGGACGTGCGCGACCTGACCGGTCCGGCAGCAACCACGGACACCCCCCGCTACGAGACGTCCGGCTGGTGGTGGTGGCGCACCTCGCGCGTCATCCACGAGTATCACCTCTCCGGCCGCGCTGAGGAGGGGCTGGAGCCGATCGTCGAGGTCCCGGCCTTCAGCTTCGTCCTGGGCGACCTGCACCCGCACGTGCTGGCCTTGCCGTTCGCCCTGTTGGCTATCGCCGTGGCGTTGGCCTGGTACCTGGAAGTGCGGGCGGAGAGGCAGGGGAGCAGAGGAGAAGAGGAGCGGGGGAGCGAGGGAGCAGAGGAGAGGGAGGAGCGTCTCCCTTCCGCCTCTGCTCCCCGGCGCCCTTTCTCCCTTTCCTTCCTTCGGCCCGGTCTTATGCCGTCCCTGCCGCTGTGGCTGTTCACCGCGCTGGTATTGGGCGGCTTGTCGTTCCTGAACACCTGGGACGTGGCCATCTACCTGTTTCTGGTGCTGGGGGCGTGGTTCGTGGCCCAATGGTTTCGCGAGGGGGCGACGGAAGGGCTGTGGGGGCGGGCCGCGCTGGTGGGCGTGGCGCTGGTGGTGCCCGCGGCGGCGCTCTATCTGCCGTTCTACCTCGGCTTTCGCTCGCAGGCCGGGCCGCCGTTTTTGCTGCCCTTCCTGATGCGGCCGACCCGTCTGGCCCATTATCTGATCATTTTCGGCATGCCGCTGCTGGCTATCAACGTCCTGCTGCTGACGCTGGCCGCGCGGCAACGGTTTCGCCACTGGCGGGCGGGACTGGGCGCGGCCGCGGCGCTGCTGGGCGTGCTGCTGGCGGTGATGCTGGCCTTCGTGTGGCTGCTGGCCGTGGGGCCGGAGAACCGCATCAGCGATCTGTCTAACGAGCTGGGGCTGGCCCTGTCGCCGCGGCCCGATTCCGGCCTGGCCTTCGGCTGGGGGTTCCGGGCGCTGGTGGCCCTGATACCGGCCGTGCTGGGGGCGCGGCTGGCGTCGCCGTGGCTGGCCCTGCTGCTGGCGGGCATGGCCGGGCTGGTGGTCATGGTCTGGCGGTCGCAGATCGAGGAAAAGGAGCACCCGCCGGTCAACCGGGCGTTGCCCTTCGTGCTGCTGCTCATCCTCACCGCAGTGCTGCTGACGCTGGGGCCGGACTTCCTTTATTTGCGCGACAACTTCGGCGTGCGGCTGAACACGACCTTCAAGTTCTACTATCAGGCCTGGGTCATGTTCGGCGTGGCCGCCGTGGTCGGCCTCGACTATTTGTGGGCCACGCGCAGTTCCGGCGCCTCGCGCGTCGTGGCCGCTCTCACGACGGCCGCCTGGCTGGCCCTGCTGGTCGTGGCCCTGCTGTTCCCCGTCTATGCCGTGCGCTCGCGGGCCATCGAATACCGCGGCCCGGCGCA
>CAZZJN010000160.1:0-5796 GCA_964654505.1 uncultured Ardenticatenaceae bacterium
TACTGCTACTCCCCCAACAACCCCTTCATGCGACCGTACATGAATTGCGTGGCTCGTTTAGGGCTGAGGCGATAGAGCAGGTTCATTATCTTCGCGTCGCGGCCGACGTAGACCTGAAACCGGTCGCGTTCCATCCCGTCGATGATGATCGCGGCCGCATCTTCGGCCGAGGTCATGGGGAAGCTCTGTGCCGGGTCATCGGCCGCCGGCATCTCAATGGCCACACCGGAGTTCTGGGTGATATTGGTAGCAATGGCGCCGGGAAAGACGACCGTCACCCGAACATTGGTATCCAGCAGCTCGGCATATAGCCCTTCGGTCATCAGCTTGACGCCCGCCTTGGATGCCCCATAGAGCGATTGCCCCGGCACGGGAAAGAAGCCACCCATGCTGGAAACATTCACGATATGGGCGATGGGGCGCGTCAGCAAGCCGGGCAGAAAGGCCTTGGTCATGTAGATGACACCGTAGAGGTTCACATTGAGCACGCGCTCGATGGCGTCATATTGCAGGTCATTCAGGCGCACGAAGGGCTGGATTATCCCGGCGTTGTTGATGATGCCGTCTACCACACCGTGGGCGACGATGACCTCACCCGGCAGGGCTTCAACCGCCTGCCGATCGCTCACGTTCACCACATGGGAACTAATCTTGGCTCCATGTTGCCCGGCGAGGGCGACGGTTTCATTCAGGGTGGATTCGTTGAGGTCTACCGCGGCGACCCGCGCTCCTTTATCGAGGAGGGCGAGCGCCAGCGCGCGCCCCATTCCGCTGCCCGCGCCGGTTACGACGATGACTTTGTCTGTTATTTTCATTGTTTCCCTCGTCGGTAGAATCGTTCGGATAACTCAGGCGGGTATCTTATCGCAGGATGTTCCGGAGGGCGAAAACAGAGACGTGTCGGTAGGCAGCCAAATAGAAGAACGGACTGTGACGGATAGGATTAAGTAATGGGGGCGAACTTCTCAGTTCGCCCCCATCATTATCATGCATACTCCTCAACCGAAATACACTCACAGAACAAATTCCGGCCGCCATATACATTATCAATCCGGCTGACTGATGACCATACTTTTCCGCGGAGCATCAAATCGGCCGGGTAGATGGCCTGCTCGTGCGCACGGGGTGGTTAGCCGGCATTTTTCTATTCATAAAGCGCTATGATATACTTGCACCAACTCTCAGTTCGCCCGGATTAGGAGTAGCGTCATGAATGCTTATTATAAATTCATCCTGCGTGATCCCACTATTTGCGGCGGTGAGCCGATCATCAAAGGAACACGTGTCACGATTCGCACTATTCTCGCCAGCCTGGCTGAGGGAGCGACAGTTGCCGAAATCGTGTCTGATTTCCCCACGCTGACCGATGAGGCTGTTTGGGCTGTGGTAGCGTTTGCCGCCGACTCGGCGCAGGAGGACATTCCTCTTTCAGCCATTCCGGAACCGGCCTAATGTTAGTTAAACTAGACGAAAACCTTCCCTCTCGTCTCGTTAATGCACTTACCTCATTAGGACATGATGTAGATACAGTATTCACGGAGGGCTTGGCTGGTCGACCGGATGAGGAGGTATGGGACGCCACCCAAGCGGCCGGCCGATTTCTCATCTCACAAGACCTTGATTTCTCTGATATGCGCCGTTTCTATCCCGGTACTCATTCCGGCATTTTGCTCGTTCGCTTACGCAACCCTGGGCGTAACGCTCTTTTTCTGAAAGTGAAAAGCCTCTTTGAAAATGAGGCGACCGAATCATGGATGGGTTGTTTTATCGTCGCGACCGATCGGAAGCTCCGGATTAGGCGGCCATAATCCATAGACATATTGATCTGGATATCATTGCCTGAAGGTGTGACGCACTTTCTGAAATGCGTCACACCTGACCTTCTCTTTACGCATACTCCTCAATCGGAATACACACACAGAACAAATTCCGATCGCCATACACATTATCGATCCGGCTGGAGTACGGCCACACCTTGCGGTCGCGAATCCAATTGGCCGGGTAGGCGGCCTGCTCGCGGCTGTAGGGGCGATCCCAGTCGGCGGCCAGCACCACCTCGGCCGTGTGGGGCGCGTGCTTAAGCGGGTTGTTCTCCGGGTCCATCTCGCCGTCCTCGATGGCCTGAATCTCCTTGCGGATGATGACCATGGCGTCGATGAAACGATCCAGTTCCGCCTTCGACTCGCTTTCCGTCGGCTCGATCATCAGCGTGCCCGGCACCGGGAACGACATCGTCGGCGCGTGGAACCCAAAGTCCATCAGCCGCTTGGTGATATCCTCGGCCGTCACGCCCGATGTGTCTTTCAAGGGCCGCGGATCGACGATGCACTCGTGGGCGATGCGGCCGTTCAGCCCCCGGTAGAGCACCGGGTAGTGCGGCTCCAGCTTCTCGGCGATGTAGTTGGCATTCAGGATGGCGACCTCCGTCGACACGCGCAACCCCCATTCGCCCAGCATGGCGATGTAGGCATAGGGGATCGGCAGGATCGAGGCGCTGCCCCAGGGAGCGGCCGAGACCGACCCCAGCGACTGGTTGCCGCCGACACCCGGCACAACCGGACTGCCGGGCAGGAAGGGCACCAGATGCTCGGCGACACAGATCGGACCCATGCCCGGTCCGCCGCCGCCGTGAGGGATGGCAAACGTCTTGTGCAGGTTCAGGTGAATCACGTCCGGCCCGAAATCTCCCGGCCGGCAGATAGCCACCAGCGCGTTCATGTTCGCCCCATCCATATAGACCTGCCCGCCGTTATCGTGGATGATCTTGCAGATCTCGCCGATGGATTCCTCATAGACACCGTGGGTCGAGGGATAAGTGATCATCAACGCGGCCAGCCGGTCGCGATGCTGTTCCGCCTTGGCCCGCAGGTCATCGACGTTAACATTGCCGTTCTCGTCGCTGGCCACCACGACGACTTCCATCCCGGCCATGGCCGCGCTGGCGGGATTGGTGCCGTGGGCGCTGGCGGGGATGAGGCACACGTCGCGGTCACCCGCCCCTTGTGTGGCCTGATAGGCGCGAATGGTCATCATGCCCGTGTATTCGCCCTGCGCCCCGGAGTTGGGTTGCAGCGAGCAGCCGGCAAAACCGGTGATCTCTTCCAGCCACGATTCCAGGTTATGGAATAACTCCTGATAGCCCTGAGCCTGGTCACGCGGCACAAATGGATGCAGCGCGGCGAAACCAGGCAGGGTGATGGACAGCATCTCGGCCGCGGCGTTGAGTTTCATTGTGCACGAGCCGA
The DNA here is from genome assembly GCA_964654505.1 of uncultured Ardenticatenaceae bacterium. Taxonomy (GTDB): domain Bacteria; phylum Chloroflexota; class Anaerolineae; order Promineifilales; family Promineifilaceae; genus Promineifilum. The sequence goes on from CAZZJN010000160.1 coordinate 3,246, forward strand.
GCGGGATCATCGAGTGCACCAGCGAGATGTCGCGATTCTCCAGCCGCTTGATGTAGCGCATCATCTCCGTCTCCGACAGGTAGCTGTTAAAGACGGGATGGGTCATGAAGTCGCTTTGACGAGTGTGGGGTTGGTCGTATTCCAGCTCTACACCGTCGGCCAGTTGACCGATGTTGATCTCATCGTCCTGCGCCCCGAAGACGGCAAACAGCGCTTCCAGGTCGCCCATCGTCACTGTTTCATCCAGCGACAAGCCAACTGAACCATCATCGTAATAGCGCAGGTTGATCTCATGGGTCAGGGCCGCGCCACGCAGTTCGATATCCTGCCGGCGGCCGCCGCTGATCCGGAGCGTGTCGAAGGTCGGCTCGGCATTGACCGTATAACCCAGTTGCTTCAGTCCGGCAGCCATCACCAGGGTCAATAGTCGAACGCGAGTGGCGATGCGCTTCAAGCCTACGGGGCCGTGATAGACGGCGTACATCGAAGCCATGACCGCCAGCAGCACCTGCGCGGTGCATATGTTGCTGGTGGCCTTCTCGCGCCGGATATGCTGCTCGCGAGTGGTCAGCGTCAGTCGATAGCCCGGTTTACCGGTGGCGTCGATGGACACGCCGGCGAGGCGACCGGGCATGATGCGCTTGTACTCATCCCTGGTGGCGAAGAAGGCGGCATGCGGTCCGCCATAGCCCATGGGCACGCCAAAACGCTGGCTATTGCCCAAGGCTACGTCCGCGCCCCATTCACCTGGCGGGGTCAGCAACACCAGCGCCAGCAGATCCGTGGCGGCCACGACGAGCGCGCCATTGGCGTGAGCCTTCTCGGCAAAGGCGCGATAGTCATGGATATCGCCGTCAGTCGCCGGGTATTGCACCAGCACGCCGAATGTCGGTTCGGCGAAGTCATAGGAGTTGTGGTCGCCGACCACGACCTTGAACCCAAACGGCGTGGCGCGAGTTTGAACGACGGCCAGAGTCTGGGGATGTACCTTCTCGGACACAAAGAACACGTTGGCCCTGGAATTGCGCGGCAAGGCGCGGTGGCAGAGGGTCATCGCTTCGGCCGCGGCCGTGGCTTCGTCCAGCAGCGACGCATTGGCGATCTCCAAACCGGTCAGATCGCAAATCATCGTCTGGAAGTTGATCAATGCCTCAAGACGGCCTTGCGATATTTCAGGTTGATAGGGGGTATAGGCGGTGTACCAGCCCGGATTTTCCAGTACGTTGCGCTGGACAACCGGCGGGGTGATTGTGCCGTAATAGCCCATGCCGATGAACGAGCGATAAACCTTGTTCTTGCCGGCCAGGTGGCGCAATTCGTCCAGAATGGCCGATTCAGTGCGCGGCGGGTCCATGGCCAAGGTGCCGTCCATGCGGATGTTGCTCGGGATCGCCTGGTCTACCAGCTCGTCGAGTGAATCGAGGCCCAGCGTGTTCAGCATCTCGACAACGTCGTGGCTGCGGGGGCCGATATGGCGTTTGACAAAGCGATCGGCCGGCAACAGCAGATCGCGATTGGATGGAGCGCGGCCGTCGTTATCGCCGGGCGCCTCGATCAGATCTTTCCAGTTGGCGTGAGAAGAGGTGGATGACATGTGAAAAGCCTCCAGGGAAGTGGGAAATTGGGAATGGCGATCGAAAGGTACGTTGGATGGGATCGAAATCCACCGCCATTCACAGAATCGACATTAGTGCTCGCGTGTCGCGCAATAGGCCTCGTAGGCGGCGGCGTCCATCAGCTCGTTGACCTGCGACGGATCGCTCATGCGAATGCGAATCAGCCAGGTGCCGAACGGATCGCCGTTGATGGATTCCGGCGAATCGACGGCCGCGTCATTTGCGGCGACAACTTCCCCACTGACCGGAATCAGCACATCGGACGCGGCCTTCACCGACTCGATCACGCCGAACGGGCTGCCGGCCTCGATGGTGTCACCAACGCCGGGCAGTTCGACGTAAACGATATCGGACAGGGCGTCCTGGGCGTAATCACTGATGCCGATGACGGCTTCGTCGCCTTCGACGCGAACCCACTCATCCGTTTTGGCGTAGCGCAGATCGGGCACAACTTTCAGACTCATGAGAAATCTCCTTGGGTTTGATATTCAAAATTTGACTGCTGATTACAAACGAGGACGCCGACCGAACTCGTCCCAATGATGGGTCGTTTTCGCCGGCGTCCTCTGTCATGAACCTGAGAGATTCACGGAACCATGAATCGATGTCCGGTCCGCTTGCCCCTTCGGTGGCGGCTGCGATTTTGGTGCGAACGACGACGCTCGCAGGGCCGGAAGCCGGCCACGCAAACCGACGCTTTCCAGAAGAAACCCGACCGCACGGTCCCTTTTACCTGAGAGATTCAAAGGCGAGGCTTCCCGCCCGCTTGCCCCTTCGGCGATCCCTTATAGAGATGCTCTCCCGCGCGGCCGATGCATCCTATCATGTTTGCATCAACTGATTACCATATTGTAATCGGTGGGGGGGATGCGTCAAGACAGGATGTATGATTGATCGATAATAGCGGTGTCATTCGGCGATGCCGAGTCCGCCCT
>CAZZJN010000161.1:0-5793 GCA_964654505.1 uncultured Ardenticatenaceae bacterium
GGGCGGTCGTTCACCCACGCCTGACCTCCGTCGGGGGCGACGCCTTCAGGCAGGGTGATGGTGATGCGGCTGCTGCCCACATTGGAGGGATGGTCGCTGGGGATGACCGTCCAGAACAGTTGATCGCCCGATCCCTCTTCGGCCGTTCCTGTGCGGATGGCGCCGTGGACGGTGTAGGCGAAGGTATAGGTACGGGTTCCCAGGGCTGGTTCGAAATACCAGTTGATGAAAGCCTCATTCCCTTCTTCACGGACTTCAAATGTTCCATACCCGTTGAGCGAGGATTCCTCGAAAACGCGGTCGCCTTCACGGACGCTAACATTACTGATGCCGTCGTTATTGCCAAATGAACCGACGGGGATGCTGCGAAAGCCATAAGTGAAAGGCGCGCCCTGAAAGTCCAGAGTTTGGGTTTCGGTAACGGCGATACTGCCGTCTTCGTTGACGACAATGTCGATGTCCCAGTTAAGCCATTGAAATGTTTTTGTTTGCGCCAGGGCGGGAGAGGCGAAAATGACAAGTGAGAGGAATGAGATCAGCAAGATGGGGAGCAGGAACTTTGGTCGCATTTTAATGGGGGAGTTGTTTCCGTTCATTTCCGTCGCCTTAATGTGAGTGATGACATTTGAAGGGGAACTAACCGTATTATAAACGATATTTAGTTATGTGCCGCTAAATTACTTGCCCAGTCGGTGGCTGATGATGGCCTCCAAACGACCTGATTTTCTCAATTGATCCAATGATGTGTTGATTTTCTTCATTAGTGTTACGTCATCTATACGTAAGGCAATGGCATAAGGTTCCGAGACGACCGGTTCATCCAGCATAATCAGTCTGGCTGCATCGTTGGCCGGATCGTGGATGTAGAGCAGGCCGCTGACCCGGTCAACCAATGCGGCGTCGACGCCTCCCGATGCAACGGCCGCCAACACTTCCGCCACACTGCCGTGCGTCTGCACCTCCAGGCCGTTGATGCGACTCTCCCAATCCCGAGCCGCGACATGGCCCAGCGCGCCCAGTTCGACGGCCAGGGTGCGGCCGCTCAGATCGGTCATTGTGTCAATACCGGCGTTAACAGGCACCACCAGAAATTGGCCCGCGTCGAAGTAAGCACCAGAATAGGCGATATCCTTTGTCCGTTCCGGCATGATGACCAGAGCCGAGATAAGGGCGTCCACCTGCCCGGTTGTGAGGGCGTCATAGAGGCCGTCGTAGCCGAAATATGAGAATTGAACATCCAACTCTATCGACTCGCCCAGGGCGCGCGCCAGATCGACATCGATACCCTCGACGGTGTCTCCTTCCGCCAGGGCGAATGGCGGGAATGTGGGATCGACGCCGACGCGCAATACACCTGACTCCTGAATGCGCGCCCATGAATCGCGATTTTTCGAGCAGCCTGTGCTGATGGTCAGGGTTATCCCAAGGAGTAACAAAACGGCCACCCCCGCAAAATTCAATTTTGTTCGGCTATTGGCCTGCATATTCCTTCAGCGCCTCATAGATTGGTTTGGCGACGAATTCCGGCGTCACCAGTGTGTAATAATCGGGGTAGCTGCGGGTTGGGGCCGGATAGCGAAAGGCCCAGATAGCCAGTGCCTTCACGTAGGGCCAGTTTGCGGCCGCGTAGTTCAGCGCATCAAGGGTGTATTCGATCCGTTGCGCGGGTCGCACGGCCATTGACCAGCGAGGATGATCATTCCACCCCGACTCCGTCACATACATAGGTGTGGCTTCATCTCCGAACTCCACCATGATCGCCCTTAACAGTTCGATCCGGCGGAAGTTCAGGATATCCTCACCCGGCTCTGCATCCGCGGGGAAAGTCAGTCCGTAGGCATGGACGGCCAATCCGTCGAAATAGTCGGCCGCGCCCGCCTCGTACATGCCTCGCAGATACACCAGGTCATTAGTCGCCCAGGGCGAGCCTTCCGGTTCCAGCGTGGGAGCCAGCGCCCCTGCCAGAACCGTGATATCGGGATTGGCCGCCTTGACTGCCGGATACACGATGCGCAATAAGTCGACATAATCTTTCGGCGTAGTGACCCGATAGCCCCACTCGAAACTGAGGTTTGGCTCGTTGCCGATGATCAGATAGTCGACAGTCCCCCGATACCGTGTGGCAAAGGCGGCGGCGAACGTCGCGAATTCGTCATAGCTATCTCTATCGAGGTATGTCAGGGGGGTGTCCGGCGGCCGCGCCCATTCCGGCGTGTAACCGAGCCGGGCGATTACCTTCAACCCGTTGGCTTTGGCGTGCCCCACGACCAGGTCGGGATGTTCCCAGGCGATGCGGCCATCCTCGGCCTGATAATAGGCCCAGGGAAAGAACTCCACAATCCACGATGCTCCCATCTCGCGCACCATCTGCAGCGTGCGCTGGATCTTCCACTCCTCCACCTCGTCCGTCAGCCTTGTATGAACCCCCATGATGGGTTTGTTCGTGACGACCTCGACCGGTGGCCCAAAAGTGATGTGCGTCGGCGCGGGCTGCAGGAGGCTTAGAATGATGGCGATGCCCAGCAAGAGCAATCCGGTGCCAAAAGAGGGTCTTATGTGTGCGGGGACGGGTGGAATCCGGCTCGTCATAGGAACACTCATTATAAGACCTGTTCATCGTTGATCCAGAAATATCAACGCGGGATTCATAATGGAATGGGTGATCAACTATAGATGGGTATAATTGCGCCTCAGGCGTCGGGCCGGGCTGGGTTCGTCGCCTACGGAGAGTGCTAATGCGAGTATTCATCACCGGCGCGACGGGTTTCGCCGGTTCACACCTGGTCGATCTTTTACTGGCCGGAGGTCATGACGTCATGGCTCTGGTGCATGAGGCCACCAGTCATCAGGGTTTGCCGCAGCACGAACGGGTGCGGCCGGTTATTGGCGATCTGCTGGATCCTGATGGACTCGCCGCGACCGTGAACCAGGCCCGTCCGGATATTATCTTTCATCTGGCCGGGCAAGCCTATCCGGCACGCTCGTGGCTGGAACCGGCGCAGACCATCGCCGTCAACACCGGTGGCACGGCGAATCTGTTGCGTGCCGCGGCTGAATTTGGCCGGCCCCGGGTTGTTGTTGTCACGAGCGCGGAAATCTATGGTCCTATCTCCCCTGAAGATCTGCCGCTGACGGAGAGGACGGAACCGCACCCGCGCCACCCGTATGGCGTCAGCAAGCTGGCAGCCGGTGAACTGACCCGAGCCTATTGGGAGCGATATGGGTTGCCGGTCGTTGAGGCACGGCCGTTTAATCACATTGGCCCACGGCAGGCGCCCGGCTTTGTAGTCCCCGATTTCGCCTCACAACTCGTCGCCATCCGTTTGGGGCAGAGCGCCCCTGTCATTCGCGTCGGCAATCTGGAGCCTCAGCGTGACTTCACCGATGTGCGCGATGTGGCCACCGCCTATCTGCGGTTGGCCGAGGCTGGGCGACCGGGCGAGCCGTATCTAATCTGCTCCGGCCGGCCTGTCTCCGTGCGTACCTTGCTGGAGACGCTCATCGATATCAACGGCGTCGATGTGGAAGTTGCTATCGACGAGCGGCGCGTGAATCCCAGCGATATTCCTTGCCTCTATGGTAGCTACGGGAAGATCGAGGCCGATACCGGCTGGCGGCCGCAAATTTCCCTGCGGCAATCGCTGACCGATGCCCTGGCAGATTGGGAAGCCCGCCTGCACAACTCCTGAACCTGTCGTGGCCAAAGATAAGGAACGGCTCGATATCCTTCTGGTGGAGCGCGGCTTGGCCGAAACACGGACCCGCGCTCGGGCCTACATCATGGCCGGTGAAGTAACCGTCGACGGCCGATTAATCGACAAGGCGGGCACGGCCGTGCTTCGCGACGCTCAAATCGAGCTAAAAACACCCATGCCCTATGTCGGCCGTGGAGGCTACAAGCTTGCCGGGGCGCTTGATGCTTTCGGCATCGAGGTTGAGGGTCTGATATGTGCTGATGTTGGCGCGTGTACGGGCGGTTTTACCGATGTCTTGCTCCAGAGGGGCGCGGCACAACTGTTCGCCATCGACGTCGGTCAGGGTCAACTCGATTGGAAGCTGCGCCAGGATGAGCGGGTGACCGTCATGGAACGCACGAATGCCCGCTATCTGGAGACGCTGGCCAATCCTGTCGATCTGGTTGTCATCGATGTCTCGTTTATTTCGCTGAAGCTCATCCTCCCGGCCGTGCAAAGATGGCTTTCGCCTGCGGCCGATGTCATCGCCCTGATCAAACCCCAATTCGAGGCCGGGCCGGAGTCTGTCGGCAAAGGCGGTGTCATCCGCGATCCGGCCGTCCACCGCATGGTATTAACCGACCTGTCAGGTTGGTCTGTTGCCGAGGGCTGGCGTGTCATGGGGCTGATACCATCTCCCATTCAGGGTGCGGACGGCAATATCGAATATCTGGCCTGGTTGCAGCGAGGGGAGCAAACGCGGCCATTATTCGGCCTGATTGATGAGGCGATGCGCTAGATATCGGCGCGTTGTTGCCTTGACAGTATCCCGTTCCCCGAAACGAAGCGGCGTCCACCAGTCCCGTTACTCAAATCCTCCATTTTGTTATACTTAGGCCCATGGATCAAAGCAGGATACGCAATTTTTGTATCATCGCCCATATCGACCACGGCAAGTCGACCCTGGCTGATCGCCTGTTGCAAGCGACCGGCACCATTTCCGATCGCGAGATGCAGGCACAGGTGCTCGACAGCATGGACATCGAGCGGGAGAAGGGCGTCACAATCAAGGCTTCGGCCGTACGAATGAACTATCGCGCCAATGACGGCGAGACTTATGAGATGAACCTGATCGATACCCCCGGCCACGTTGACTTCGCCTATGAGGTTAGCCGGGCATTGCAGGGTTGCGAGGGAGCCATCCTCGTGGTTGATGCCACGCAGGGAATCGAGGCCCAGACCCTGGCCAACCTTTACATGGCTGTGGAAGCCGATTTGGAGTTGCTGCCCGTCGTCAACAAGATCGATTTGCCCGCGGCCGCGCCGGAGGATGTGGCCGAGGAAGTAGAGAACATCACCGGCATCCCCGCCGAGGACGTCATTCCGATTAGCGCCAAGACCGGCGTCAATATCGAAGAGGTGCTTGAGGCCATCGTGCGAAAGGTGCCACCGCCGAAAGGTGAGCGCGATGCACCCTTGAGAGCGCTCGTCTTCGATTCCCATTATGATTCCTACAAGGGCGTCATCGCCTATGTTCGCGTGTTCGAGGGCGCTATCCGCAACCGGCAGTTGATCAAGATGATGTCCAACGATGTGGTTGTTGAACCCATCGAAATCGGTATCTTTAATCCCGGCATGATCCCTGTGGACGAATTGACCGCCGGAGAAGTGGGTTATATCGCTACCGGCTTGAAGACTGTCCGCGAATGCCGCGTCGGCGACACCATCACCACACGTGACAAGCCGGCTACCGAGCCTCTCCACGGCTATAAGGCCGTCAAGCCGATGGTCTATGCCGGCCTCTACCCCAGCGATGGCGAGGATTATCCCCTTTTGAAAGAGGCCCTCGAACGCTTGCAACTGAATGATGCCTCGCTGGTTTATGAGCCGGAGACATCCAGCGCGCTCAACTTCGGCTTTCGCTGCGGCTTTTTAGGGCTGTTTCATATGGAAATTGTCCAGGAGCGGCTTGAACGTGAGTATGATTTGGACCTCGTAGCCACAGCGCCCAGCGTGGAGTATGAGGTCGTCATGGCCGGCACCGATGAAGTGCGTTTCATCGAGAGTCCGGCGGATCTGCCCGATGAATCCGCCATCGCCGAGATTCGCGAGCCGTGGA
>CAZZJN010000162.1:0-5730 GCA_964654505.1 uncultured Ardenticatenaceae bacterium
GTTGCTCACCACAGAAGAGGCGCCGTTATTCAGGTCGAAAAAGGCGACCCCAACCTGCCCGCCATTCTCCGAGATGAGCGCGTCGCCCGCTAACAGGCTGGGCGCCCGCGCCGTGGCGGTGAAGGAGCCGTCCGCATATAGGGCAGGTTGCCCTTGCGTGATGGGGATGATTTTCCCATCGGCGGATTTCCACAGGATCTTCAGGTCGTAAGCAGAGAGTGGGCCAACCGGGGGCGGCGTGATTTTCCCGGTTAGCGTGAACGAGCTGCCCGGTGCAACGGGGCCGGCCGGCAGTTGAACATTTGTAATGTTATAGGGATCCTGGTTAGCCTCTTGTGAGACAAAGACGGCCGACACCGCGCCCAGCGCCTGGCTGCCCAGCAGGTTGACGGCCCTGATCTCAACCTCTGTGCCTGGCGGCGCAGATCGGTTGGCAGGTATAAGGAATTCCCCCGTAAAGGTACCCGTGGACACAGCCACCGGGCCGAACACCGGGAGGCCGTCATAATCCAGGCGTACCTGCCCTTTCCCCAGGTTATTGACGGTAAAATGAACACGGGTTCCCGGCGGCCCCCTGTCGGGAACGAGGTCAAGGGTCAGCGCCGGCAGAACGGTCAGGGGGGTCATTACATCATTGGGGGATGCCATCACATCATAAACCCCGCTGCCGACATCCGGCAAGATGGCGCTGCCGCTGAAGCGACCAGCCTCGTCCGTTGCAAAACTCCCCAGGTACTGGCTGGGCGCGGTCATCAGGTAGAGATCGACGGATGAAAGTGGAGCGAAGCCCCACCCGGAAAAGACGACGCTCGCGCCGGGCATCGAGGCAGATGGAGTCGCATACAACTCCGCGACTGAATCGGCCCTAACGTTCGCGCCGGAATATACCTGTACTGCGATCAGCAACTCGACGATACCCAGAAGAGCGGTTTTTTGAAATGGACGGAACCGGGAATGAACGGCCGTGATCATGGGAGTACCCTCCTGAATGTATTCTCCCGGCAAACAATCATCCGTTGGTCTGCCTGATACTTATTAACGCGATATCAATGTCAGTAAACCACTATCCTCGTACTCGATCTTTTTCAATCCGTCCACGATCACCGGGATATGGCAGGAATGGCGCAAAGTGTTTGTCGAGTTCCTCAGCCGACTGACCGAACTGCTCGGGGGTATAGCGATGCGCTCCGTGTTGATCTTTGGGATGCGAACTGATGAACGCTTTCAATCGCTCCTCGTATTGGGCTGTCACTCGGGAAACATGGGACGCAAAAATCTCTCAAACCCGTCTCGCGTTCGGCAAGTTGATGCAACCGTTCGGCGTCCATACGAGTGATGGGCATTCCCAGCCCCTCCGCGCCTGAACCCAGTGAATCCGGAATTCTATACCGCAACGGCATGGAAGCATGATTCGGTAACATGAGGGCCTCCTATCGTCTGTGCAATGCTGCGTCGTTGCTCTGGTGCCCGGCTGTCCGCCGCCGAACAACCCCGTGGGCTGCTTGTGTTGTGGCTGGGATTGGGGTTGCGATCCGAGGAGGCGGGTTTTCGCAGGCGTGGCCGATCATGGCCTCGACCATTTCATCGCCCGGAGCGGCCGATTGGGCTTCCACCACAGGTGTTCCGACTAATCGGCTTATCCGCCTGGCGGAAGGTGGCATGAGGTTCCTCCTCAAGGGACCTGGAGGCATTATAGATCGTGTGACGCGCACATGTAAATAAGTCAAATTGCGGATTATGACATTCACCGCGCCTGAAGGTGACACACGTCACCTGACACCGCCCCCGCACTGATATAATATTGGAAACTATGGACGATTCACGCCAAAATGACCCCTCCCTTTCCTTTGATGAGTTTCCCGCCGTCTCCTGGGATGAATGGCAGCGCGCGGCCGTCGCTTCGCTCAAGGGGCGGCCGTTCGACAAGCTGATCAGCCCAACCGACGAAGGCATCGACATCCAGCCGCTGTACCGGCGCGAGGACACGGCCGATATCGCCGCCGCCTACACCGTCCCCGGCTCGCCGCCTTATGTCCGCGGGGCGAGTGCGTCAGGTTATCTGGAGCGGCCGTGGGCCATCGCCCAGGAATTGGGCTACGGCAGTCCGGCGGTGTTCAATCTCGCCTTGCGCTACGATCTGGAGCGCGGGCAGACGGCGGTCAACCTGCTGCCTGACGGCCCGACCCGCGCCGGCAAGGATCCCGACCATGCCCGGTCGGGCGAGGTCGGCCGCGGCGGCGTGTCGCTGGCCACGGTTGCGGATGTGGCCGAGGCGCTGGATGGGGTCGATTTGGCGACGCCGGTTTACGCGCGGGCCGGGACGGCCGCCCTGCCGCTGCTGGCCCTGCTCGTCGCCCATGTTCGCCAGTCCGGACGGGCCGCGAGTGACCTGCGCGGCTGCCTGGAAGCCGACCCACTGGGCGATCTGGCCCGCGAGGGGTCGGTTCCGTTGTCATTGGAACGCGCCTACGATGAGATGGCCCAACTGACGCTGTGGGCCGAGCGAAACGCGCCGGAACTGGCGACGATGGCCGTCCACACCTGCCTTTATCACGACGCCGGAGCCAGCGCCGTGCAGGAATTGGCCTTTGCCCTGGCGACGGGGGTCGCTTATTTGCGCGCCCTGGCGCGGCGCGGCGTGGCCATCGACACGGCCGCGCGACACCTGCGCTTTGATTTCGCCGTCGGCAGCAACTTCTTCATGGAAGTCGCCAAGCTGCGGGCGGCGAGGCTGCTGTGGTCGCAAGTCGTCGAGGCCTTCGGCGGCGACGCGGACGCCCAAAAGATGCAGATCCACGGCCGCACGGCGCGACGCAACAAGACGGCCGTCGATGCCCACACCAACATGCTGCGGGTGACGACCGAGGCGCTGGCCGCGGCCGTCGGTGGCGTGGAGAGCCTACATGTGACACCCTACGACGAGCCGACGCGGCCGCCCGACGAATTTTCGCGGCGCATCGCCCGCAACGTGCAGGTCATATTGCGAGAGGAAGCCCACCTGGCGCAGGTGATCGACCCGGCCGGCGGCTCCTGGGCCGTCGAGACGCTGACCGACCAGTTGGCGCGGGAGGCCTGGGCGCTGTTCCAGGCGATCGAGCACCGCGGCGGCATGGCGGAAGCGCTTAAAGATGGCTATGCGAATAATGAGGTCGAGCGTGTGGCCAAGGACCGCGCCTCCCGGTTGGCCACCCGACGGGATGTGCTGGTGGGCGTGAACCAGTTCGCCAACCCGACCGAGGCCCCGCCGGCCGCCGATGAGTTCGATTACGGCTCATTCCACGAAGAGCGAACGGCGCGGATGAAGCAATACCGCGCGGAGCGTTCGGCCGGCTCCGGCGCCGCGCTCCAACGGCTGGGCGAGGCGACGATGAATGCGCCCGAGACGGTCGTTGAGGCGGCCATCGCCGCGGCCGAGGCCGGGGCGACATTGGGCGAGCTGACCCACGCCCTGCGGATGAACGACGGCGCGCGGCCGGTCGTTACCCCCCTGTCGTCATCCCGCGCGGCCGAGCCGTTCGAGGCGTTGCGTCGCCGGGCCGATGCTTATGCCGAAGCCCACGGGCAACGGCCGCGCATCTTCCTGGCCAACATGGGGCCGCCGAAGCAGCACAAGGCGCGCGCCGACTTCGCCCAAGGGTTCTTCGAGGCCGGCGGGTTCCAGGTCCTGACCAACAACGGCTTCCCCACGCTCGAGGCGGCGGCCGCGGCGGCGCTGGAATCCGGCGCGCCGGCGGTAGTCATATGCTCCACCGACGAGACCTACCCCGAACTCGTCCCGCCGCTGGTCAAGGCCATCCGCCGGAAGGCCCGCGACGTGACCGTCGTCCTCGCCGGTCGCCCGGCCGATCAGGTAGAGGCGCTTAAGAAGGCCGGCGTGGATGAGTTTATCTATCTGGGGGCGGATTGTGCGGCGATGAATAAGTGGTTGATTGAGCGTATTCCCAATCCATAAAGTAACAAGAAATGACCAACCCCGACTTCACCCAAATCCCCTATAAATCCGACTACCCGCGGCAATCGCCGGCCGACTGGCAGGCGGCCGTGGCCCGCGAGACCGGTCGCCCGGCGGCCGACTTCCTGTGGCACACGATGGAGGACATCGACGTACGGCCGCTTTATACGGCCGAGGACGCCGCCGTCACGACGCGCTACGACCACGCCGCCGGGCTGCCGCCCTACCTGCGCGGTCCCTACCCGGCCATGTATGTCGTGCAGCCCTGGACCGTGCGGCAGTACGCCGGGTTCAGCACAGCTGAGGAGAGCAACGCCTTCTATCGCCGCAATCTGGCCGGCGGGCAACGCGGCCTGTCGGTGGCCTTCGACCTGGCCACCCACCGCGGCTATGACAGCGACCACCCGCGCGTCGTCGGCGACGTGGGCAAGGCGGGCGTGGCCATCAGCTCCCTGGCCGACATGCAGATCCTGTTCGATCGCATCCCGCTGGACAAGATGTCGGTCTCCATGACCATGAACGGCGCGGTGCTGCCGGTGATGGCCTTCTACATCGTCGCCGCCGAGGAGCAGGGCGTGGCCCATGACCAGCTGACGGGCACGATCCAGAACGACATCCTCAAAGAGTATATGGTGCGCAACACCTACATCTACCCGCCCGAGGGGTCGATGCGCATCGTCGGCGACATCTTCGCCTACACCGCGCGGGAGATGCCCCGCTTCAACAGCATCAGCGTCTCCGGCTACCACATGCAGGAGGCAGGGGCCACGGCCGACATCGAACTGGGCTACACGCTGGCCGACGGGCTGGAGTACGTGCGCACGGGGCTGAAGGCCGGGCTGGCCATCGACGACTTCGCCCCGCGCATCTCCTTCTTCTGGGCCATCGGCATGAACTACTTCATGGAGATCGCCAAGATGCGGGCGGCGCGGTTGCTGTGGGCCAAGCTGATCAAGGGCTTCGACCCGCGCGATCCGAAGTCGATGGCCCTGCGGACGCACAGCCAGACCAGCGGCTGGAGCCTGACCGAGCAGGACCCGTTCAACAACGTGGCCCGGACGTGCATCGAGGCCATGGCCGCCGTTCTGGGCGGCACGCAGTCGCTGCACACCAACGCCCTCGACGAGGCCATCGCCCTGCCGACGGACTTCTCGGCGCGCATCGCCCGCAACACGCAGCTCTACCTGCAGCACGAGACCGGCATCACCCGCTTTGTCGATCCGTGGGGCGGCTCGTATCTGGTGGAGACGCTGACCGACGAACTGGCGCGGCGGGCGTGGGGCCACATCGAGGAGATCGACGGGCTGGGCGGCATGGCCAAGGCGCTGGAGACGGGCTTGCCCAAGATGCGCATCGAGGAGGCGGCGGCGCGGCGACAGGCGCGCATCGACTCCCGAGCCGAGACGATCGTCGGCGTGAACAAGTACCGCCTGACGCGCGAGGAGCCGCTCGACATCCTGGAAGTGGACAACACGGCCGTGCGCGAGCAACAGATCGCCCGGCTGCAAGCCGTTCGCGCCGGGCGCGACAGTGGGGCGGTTGAGGAAACGCTCACCGCGCTGAGCCGGGCCGCGGCCGACGGCGAAGGCAATTTGCTCGAGCTGGCCGTGGCGGCGGCGCGCGCCCGGGCCACACTGGGCGAGATATCGGACGCGCTGGAGCGCGTCTGGGGGAGGCACAGGGCTGTGATTCGTTCGATTTCCGGGGTCTATCGCGCCGAGTACGGCGACGACGAAGCGATCGCCCACGCGCGCCAGATGGCCGACGACTTCGCCGAG
>CAZZJN010000163.1:0-5650 GCA_964654505.1 uncultured Ardenticatenaceae bacterium
GCGAAAGTGATGGTATGGATATCTATCTGGAGATTGGCCAAAAACGCACATTGGCCGTAGCACTTGATTGGCCGGGTTGGGCACGCAGCGGCCGTGACGAGAGCACAGCGCTTCAGACACTGCTCGACTACGCCCCGCGCTACGCTGCTGTAGCCGAGCGCGCAGGCATACCGTTTGTCTCGCCCGATTCAACAGCCGGCTCCATGGTGACTGAGCGCTTGTCGGGGAATGCTACGACCGATTTTGGCGTGCCGGGTTTGATTCCCGCGAGCGACCGGCGGCCGTTCGATTCGACGGATCTGGCACGCCAAGGGGCGTTGCTGGCAGGCTGCTGGACAGTCTACGACACCATCGCCGCGGCGGCCGTCGGCCTGGAGCTGCGCAAGGGGCCGCGCGGCGGTGGCCGAGACCTGGAAAAGATCACCCGCCATGTATTGGAAGCTGAGCAGGGTTATTTATCATCGTTCGGCTGGAAAATGCCCAAATATGTGGCAACCGACCTGAACGAGGAAGCCCGGCTGATTCGCCAGGCTATCCATGATGGCCTGGCGGCATCAATGCGCGGCGAGATAGCCGAACGTGGCCCGCGTGGCGGCGTCAGATGGCCGCCACGCTATTTTATCCGTCGCGTCGCCTGGCACGTGCTGGACCATGCGTGGGAGATTGTCGATCGGTCATCCCGATAGTCAGGGTCAATGCGTTTCAGAAGATGCGAAGTCTCTGAACGCCAGTAGCCATCTCCTTGATTTGGCGTTTGTTTTTGTGCTATCCTGTATCCCTCTGCTCTTACATCGACAAGTTCAACAAGCAACGACGGAGCAATAACCCATGTTTGCACAACCTGATGAAGTCGTAGCATTCCCCGAATTGCCCAACATCCCTGGCCTGGTTTTTCGGGGGTTTCGCGGCGAAAGTGACTACCCCGGTATCGCCTCCACCGACAACGCCTCGCGCGAGGTCGACGGGTTGGAATGGGTGCTGACAGTTGACGACATCGCCCGTGAATACAGTCACCTGGTCAACAGCGACCCGCTGCGGGATATGATCATCGCCGAAATCAACGGCGAGATAGTGGGTTTTTCCCGCGGCGAGTGGCTGCTGGAAGTGTCGGGCCTTTATCGTTACCCGGTTCCCCTTCTGCTGTCGCCTGTGTGGCGCGGGCAAGGGATTCGCCGGGCCATGCTGCATTGGATCGAAGCGCGCATGCGACAAGTCGCCGCCGGACATCCGGCTGAGGCGGACAAAGCGTTTTCCATGTGGACGGGGCCAAAGGCGAATAGCCTGGCCGCTCTGCTGGAAAGTGAAGGCTATCGGCCGGTGCGTTATTTCAACAAGATGACCCGCCCGCTGGACGGAGGCCTGCCTGACTTCCCCATGCCTCCCGGCCTGGAGATGAGACCCGTGGAGCCGAACCACTACCGCCTAATCTGGGATGCCGCCGAAGAGGCTTTTCGCGATCATTGGGGATTCAGCCCAAGCGAGGAAGCATACTACCAGGAGTGGCTGGAAGATCCGGTAATCTTCCAACCGGAGTTGTGGCAGATCGCCTGGGATACTGAACGCGACGAGATAGCCGGACAAGTGCGTACGTTCATCGACGAGCTGGAGAATGAGAAACACAACCGGCGGCGCGGCTATACCGAGTTCATCAGCGTGCGGCGACCCTACCGGCGGCGCGGTTTGGCTCGGGCGCTCATCGCCGAAAGCCTGCGCGTTCAGAGGGCGCACGGGATGACCGAATCGGCCCTCACCGTGGACACCGAAAACCTGACCGGGGCAACCCGAATTTATGAGGATTGCGGTTTTTCCGTCGAGAGCCGCGCGACTTCTTACCGCAAGTCACTTGGGTAGAACGACCAGAGGGTATTGATCTGCTCACGGCGATCCTTATAATGTAATTTAATACACGATCGGGGTATTCGATCCATGTTCACCCCGGATCCCCGACTGTGTCGAGGTTTCTCCAGCAACGCCCAGTCACAATTTTGGGTCGTGGAATAGCGCCAATTGGCGCATTTGATCTTGCGCATCATGGGCTATACTCATAGCGTAATGATACGCACCCTCTATATCCTTATCTGTACGGTCTTGTTGCTGGTGGCCGGCTGCCGGGCAAGCAGCGATACCGTCCTCGCGCCTACTGCGGCGGCCGACAACCCACCCACTCTCGACCCGCAGCAGGTCGCCCGTGGCGTGGAGATCTACGCCCTTCATTGCGCCGAATGTCATGGCGTAAACCTCGAAGGCGAGGCCGGCTGGAAATTGCAGAACCCCGACGGCTCGTTTCGCGCGCCACCCCACGACGCCAGCGGCCACACCTGGCATCACAGCGACGCCCAGCTGATAGACGCCGTCCGGCTTGGCGGGGCGCGGCTCCCGGCCGATGTCGGCGGGACGAGCGCCATGCCCGTCTATGGCGATACCCTGACCGACGAGGAGATCGCCGCCGTGCTGAATTACATCAAGAGCACCTGGCCGGAAGATATACGTCGCTATCAATGGGAGCGAACGACGCAATAGTCGCCATGGTAAGCGCATCGGATTCAGAAACTCAACACGAACATTACACGAATGAAACGAATTACCCTGGTACTCATCCTGCTTGCGGGGCTGCCGGTTTTGGCGGCCTGTTCGGGAGATGACGCGGCCGGGAACGCACCCCCGCCACAGGCAATCACGCTCGTCGCCACGGACATCGCCTATGACATGGACCGCATTGAGGCCGGCGCAGGACAGGCGATACGTCTCACGCTGGACAATCAGGGCGTACTGGAGCATGATTTCAGCATCACCGAGATCCCCCTGTTCGGCGAAGCGGCCGCTGTGGACCCGGGCGGCGAGATGGCCGGTCATAATATGACCCCTGATATGGCCCCTGACATGACCCATGACATGGGGCACATGGCCGATCAACCGGCCGTCCACGTGGCTGCCCCCAGCGGTGATCAGGCCGGCGTCGAGTTCACGCCTGCCACGCCCGGCGAGTATGAGTTCTATTGTACTGTTCCGGGACATCGGGAAGCGGGGATGCGCGGTATCCTGGTTGTCCAGTAGCCATAGAGGGCGATAATGTAGCATCCGATAATTTCTGTCGTCGATCATTGGGGGGCCGAGCGGGGAACGAGATGCATGACCATCATGACCATCACGAACATCATTCGGCGGCGGATGCGGAACCCCGGTCCGCTGACTTGGTGCGGCCTACAGCTGATGAGACCGTCCATGGCGGCGGGCATGCCCACCACGCCACCCCACATGAAACCCATGACGGCCACGATAATCATGGCGGCCACGCCGACCACGGCGGCCACGCCGACCACGGCGGCCACGCCGACCACGGCGGCCACGCCGACCACGGCGGCCACGCCGACCATACCGGTCATGAGGCCATGTTCCGGCGGCGCTTCTGGGTCTGTCTGGCCCTGACCATCCCCGTCCTGCTCTATTCCGAACACGTCCAGATGTTGCTGGGCTTCCGCCCGCCCGCCTTCCCCGGCAGCGAGTGGGTCGCCCCTGTCCTCAGCGTGATCATCTTCCTCTATGGCGGCTTGCCCTTCCTGCAAATGGCCGCCCCGGAGATTCGCGGCCGCAAGCCGGGGATGATGACGCTCATCTCGCTGGCCATCACCGTGGCCTTTGTCTACAGCCTTGCCACCGTTTTCATTCCCATCGGCGCCGATTTCTTCTGGGAGTTGGCGACCCTGGTGACGATCATGCTTCTGGGCCACTGGCTGGAGATGCGCAGCGTGCGCCAGGCCAGCGGGGCGCTGGACGAACTGGCCAAGCTGCTGCCGGACACGGCCGAGCGCGTGACGGCCGACGGCCGCATCGAACAAGTCCCGGTGGCCCGGTTGCGTGAGGGAGACGTGTTTCTTGTCCGACCAGGGGGCGGCGTCCCCGCCGACGGCGAAGTAACCGAAGGCCAAACCGATATCAACGAGGCGATGATCACCGGTGAATCCCGACCGGTGAAAAAGGAGCCGGGCAGCCGAGTCATCGCCGGGACAGTCAACAGCGGCGACGGTAGCCTGCGGGCGCGAGTGACGGCTGTGGGCGAAGCCACCGCGCTGGCGGGCATCATGCGACTGGTGCAGGACGCGCAACAAAGCAAATCACACACACAACTGCTGGCCGACCGAGCCGCGGGCTGGCTGTTCTACGTCGCCCTGGCTGCGGCGGCGATCACCCTGATCGCCTGGACGGTGGCCATCGGCTTCGGCTCGGAGACGGTGGCCCGGGTCGTCACGGTGCTGGTCATCGCCTGCCCCCACGCGCTGGGATTGGCCGTGCCGCTGGTTGTTGCCATCTCCACCACGCTGGCCGCGCGCAACGGCATTCTCGTGCGCGACCGGTCGGCCATGGAGACCATCCGCGAGGCGGACGTGGTCATCTTCGACAAGACGGGCACCCTGACGCAGGGGTCCCACGGCGTGGTCGGCATGACGGCCATCGAAGGGACGGATGAAGCGACGGCGCTGGCGCTGGCCGCGGCCGTCGAGAGAGATTCGGAGCATTTCATCGCCCGCGCGTTTCGCAAGGCGGCCGAGGAGCGGGGGTTGTCGCTTCCCGCAATCCAGGGGTTCGAGGCGCTGAAGGGGCGCGGCGTGCGCGCTGAATCAGGCGACGAGACAGTCTATGTCGGCGGGCCGCGCCTGTTGGAGATGCTGTCCCTGCAACTGCCGACCGGCATCGAAGCCTTCACGGAGGGGACAAACCGCAAGGGACAGTCGGTCATCTATCTGGTTCGCGGCGAGCATGTCGTGGCCGCCTTCGCCCTAGCCGACGTCATTCGACCGGAGAGCCGCGAAGCCGTGCGTCGCCTGCGCGAGATGGGGGTTGAGGTGGCGATGCTGACGGGTGACAGCGAGGCAGTGGCCGCGGCCGTGGCCGGCGAACTGGGTATCGAACGCTATTTCGCGGGGGTGCTGCCGGAGACGAAAGATCGCCAGGTGGCCCAATTGCAGGTGGAGGGCAAGCGCGTGGTCATGGTCGGCGATGGCGTGAACGACGCTCCGGCGCTGACTCGCGCCGACGTAGGGATAGCTATCGGCGGCGGCACGGATGTGGCCGTGGAATCGGCGGGCATCGTGCTGGTGCGCAGCGATCCCCTCGACGTGGTGAAGACCATCGAGCTGAGCCGGGCGAGCTACCGCAAGATGATCCAGAACCTGTGGTGGGCGGCCGGCTACAACATCATCGCCTTGCCGCTGGCGGCCGGGGTGCTGGCTCCGGTGGGCATCCTGCTCTCCCCGGCGGCCGGCGCGGTGCTCATGTCGTTGAGCACGATCATCGTCGCCATTAATGCCCAGCTGTTGCGACGAGTGAAACTGGATTGACATGCTGACACGAGCTGTTGAACCTGCCGACGCGGCCGAATGGCTGCGGATGCGTCTGGCGCTATGGCCCGACCCGTCGGGGTCGGATTCGTCGAGGCCCGACTCTTCGGCCGATGACGAGCGCGGCGAGGTCGAATGGTTCCTGGCCGGCTACCCATCGCCGACACTCATGGCCGCCTTCGTTTGCGAGCGGCCGGAGGGCGGGCTGTGCGGTTTGGTCGAGGTGTCGATCCGCGAGTCCGCGCCGGGTTGCCATACCGGCCGTATTGGCTATCTGGAGGGGTGGTACGTAGATCCCGACCGGCGCGGCCGCG
>CAZZJN010000164.1:0-5646 GCA_964654505.1 uncultured Ardenticatenaceae bacterium
TGGACGTCGCCCGCGAGATCGCCAAACGGCTGGGCGTCGAGGCTGAATTCGTCACCCCCGACTGGGACGTCATCACCGCCGGCAACTGGGCCGGACAATGGGACATCAGCGTCGGCTCCATGACGGTGACGACCGCCCGCCAGAAGGTGCTCGACTTCGCCAGCCCTGCCTACTACTACACCCCCGCCCAATTCGCCGCCGCCGACGGCTCGGGCATCGATACATTGGCCGACGTCAACGGTCAGGCCGTCTGCGTGGCCATTTCCACGACTTATGAGACCTGGCTCAACGGCGCAAAGGATGAGCTGGGCCTGCCGGAGGAGAACTTCTACGCCGAGCCGCCGACCGACGTCACGGTTATCCCCCTGCCGACTGACGCCGAGTGTCCGCAGTCGATCCAGTCCGGACGGCAGGACTTCCAGGTGTTCCTGACCTCCAACACCGTCGTTGAAGCAGCCATCGGCAGTGGAATCCCGGTGCATAAGGTCGGCACGCCCGTCTTCTCCGAGAACCTGGCCGCAGCCTTCGACAAGCAAGGCACGCTGGACAACGCCTCGACCGTCAAGAAGGTCGGCGAGATCATCCAGGCCATGCATGACGACGGCACATTGCGCGAATTGTCGATGAAATGGTTCGGCGCGGACCTGACAGCCAGCCCGACCAAGTAACATCGTCCAACCCTCAGGCCTGGCGGATCGCAATGCTGATCCGCCAGGCCCTTCGCAATTTCATTAATAATCAGGAGGAGCAAGCGATGGGCATCACGGCTGATCCCGATGAGGCTTCCGAGGTCGAGCGTCTGCAAAGGCAGGCGGAGCAATTGGCGCGCCGCCGCCGCGAGCGCGAACGTCGCTTTTCACTCGGCGTCCGCGTCTCCTACCTCGTGCTGTTCCTCTTGCTGGCGTTTTTGTTCAGCGGCTTCCAGGCACAAATCGGCGGCATCACCATCCGCACGATCAAGCTCGATTTTGAGTTCATCGCCACCTATGCCCCGTTCATCTTCCAGGGGGTGTGGCTGACGATATTGCTGTCGGCGCTGGCCATAGCCATGTCGGTCGTGCTGGCCATCCTGGGCGCGCTCGGCCGCCTGTCGAAATTCCCTCCCGCCTACGCCCTGGCGACCTTCTACATTTCGCTCATTCGCGGCACGCCGTTGTTGCTGCAACTGTTCTTCTTCTTCCTCGCCCTGCCCCAGCTTGGCATCGTGCTGACCGGCATGACCGCCGGCGTGCTGGCGCTGGGCATCAACTACGGCGCGTATAACACCGAGATCGTCCGCGCTGGCATCCAGTCTGTCGGCGTGGGGCAGCGGGAGGCGGCGCTGGCCATCGGCATGACCAACAACCAGATCATGCGCCGGATCATCCTACCCCAGGCGCTGAAGCTGACCATCCCGCCTATGGGCAACCAGTTCATCGCTATGCTGAAGGATACCTCGTTGGTGGCGACCACCGGCTTCGTGTGGGAGATTCTGTGGCGGGCGCAGAAGGTCGGCCGGGCCAATTTCCGCAGTCTGGAGGCTCTGCTCGTCGCCGCCGTGTTCTACTGGATCATCACCATCATCTTCTCCGCCCTGCAGGATCGGCTGGAAGCGCGAGTGGCGCGCGGGGAGCGAACGCTATCATGACCACGCCTATCGTTCAGGTTTCCCATCTCGACAAATATTTCGACAAACTCCACGTGTTGCGCGACCTGGACATGGCGATCGCGCCGCGGGAAGTGGTGTGCATCATCGGCCGCAGCGGGTCGGGCAAGAGCACTCTGCTGCGCTGCCTCAATTTTCTCGAGCAGCCGGACTTCGGCACGATAACGATCGACGGCGTAGAGGTCAAATGCGGCGGCCACGGCCGGGACTGGCGGAAGCAGGTTCACGACCTGCGTCTCAAGACGGGCATGGTCTTCCAGTCGTTCAATCTGTTTCAGCACATGACGGCTCTGGAAAACATCATCGAAGGGCCGGTCACGGTCAAGAAGGTGGCCCGCGAGGAAGCCACCGAGTTGGGGATGCAAAACCTGCACAAGGTGGGGCTGGCGGACAAGGCCGATCAATACCCGTCGCGGCTTTCCGGCGGCCAGCAACAGCGCGTGGCCATCGCGCGGGCCATGACCATGCAGCCCAAGGTGATGCTCTTCGACGAGCCGACGTCGGCGCTGGACCCGGAGCTGGTGGGCGAGGTGCTGGCGGTGATGCAGCAACTGGTGGAAGAAGGCATGACGATGGTCACGGTGACGCACGAGATGAGCTTCGCCCGCCGCTTCGCCGACCGGATCATGTTCATGCACGAGGGTCGCTTTGCGGAGATCGCCCCGCCCGAGGAACTGTTCAACGCGCCCAAAGATGAGCGGACGCAACAGTTTTTGTCACACCTGCACATCCAGCGTGACAAATCCCGGTAGACTCGAGTTCGCCTGGCGATTATCCAGGCAATCGGTGGATTCTCCCCGATATCAGGGTACAACGCCGCTGGAGATCCGCTTCCCATTGTCGCACAAGACGAACTGAGTCGCCCCGTCGGTGTGGTAGGCGAACGCCTTTCCACCGGCTTCCAGGGTGACCAGCATCCCCTCGATCACCCTATCGACGTAGCTCATCCCCTCTTCGGGGCAGCCTAGCCCGCCATTGGGCCAGGTGGCGGCCGCGGCCGAAATCAGCTTGATCTCATCCACCGGCACATCGGTCAGCGCGTTCAGGTCGCGGGCGGCGGCTTCGATCAGTTTGTTCTGCTGCGGCGAGGGCGTGATTGGTGGCCCGGTGATAATCGGGGTGGCCGCGCCCGGGTAGGCAGACGGCGGCATGGTCGCCTGGGGGACAGAGGGATAGGCGCCCTCGGTCGTCGCCGCCGGTGGTGGCGGTGGGTATGGCTCGTCGGTGGAGGACTCGCCTGTGGTGGCCCCGGCTTCTGTGGCCAAAGCCTGCGTGGGGTTGGCCGCGACCGATGTGACCTGACTGAGGGCCGGCCCTTCGTTGGCCGGCGGCATGGTTGGAGCAATCGTTGCCGACCCGCTCCCGCCGCCGGACGTACACGCCGCCAACAGAGCGACAAGCGCCATTAACATATATACGAAATTCAATCCTCGTTTCATCATCCCTCGTGATTCGGCAGCGCGCCGGGTCTTGCCGGCCTGGAGGCCGCAAGCGGCATAGGGCAGGATCATGCCGTAGCCGGTTTATCGCTCCCGCTGAATTGCCGCAGCAATGTCTTGAGCTTTTCCTTGGAGACATAGATGCGGCTGGGGCGTATGTCCACGCCATCCCGGACGGTTTGCCAGATAAGCTCGGCCGCGTCAATGGCGGCACGCGGGCGGCCCAGACGGACGGCGTTGGCGGCGCGCTCGCGATAAACGCGCCGGTCGTCGGCCAGCCAATGAGCCATTGTTTCCAAAAAGGCCAATGGCTCCAGGGCCACATCGCCCGCGCCTTGTTCGACGATGTATTGCGCGTTGCCGGTCTCCTGGCCGGGGATGATCTTCATGACGATCAGCGGCAGGCCGCAAGCCAGCGACTCGGTGATGATCAATCCGCCGGCCTTGCTGACGATGCAGTCGGCCGCGCGCATCAGGGCGGGCATATCCTTCACAAAGTCATAAACAGAGGCCGAGATATGCCAATCCGTGTCCTGGAGTGCATAATAGAGAGCCTCGTTGCCTCCGGCCACGGCCGCCAAATGGATGTCGAAGCCCGAGTGGTTCAGGATATGGGTGAAACCGCTCAGCCCCTCGATGCGGTTGCTGCCCACAACCAATACGGTGAACTTATCTTCCGGCCAGCCCAGCGCTCGTCGCGCGTCCGCCTTCGAGATGGACGAATCGGCCAATTCGGGGTTGACAGGCAGCCCGGTGACGCGGATCGCATCCGACTCAAGCCCACGCTCCAGCGCCAGGCCTGCGGCGACATCCGTCGGGACGAGGCAGAGATCGGTCGACTGGCTGAACCACATCTTCTGCAAGGAAATCAGATCGGTGACGACGGTGACGATGGGAAATTGACGGCCGCCGAGCCGACGATAGGCGGAGATCGGGTATTGATAAGTCGGGAAAGTGATGACCACAACGTCGGGATCGTGCTGCTTCATTAGACGCGAGATGTTGTCGTACATCATCATGACATAGGCCATCTCGGTCACATTGGTCGTCAGGCTGAGGTCCGTCATCTTGTAGCCGAGTTTGTAGAACTGCGGCCACTCGCGAGCCAGCTTGTCGTAGTCGCTCTCGGCGCTGCGCAGGAAGGACAGCGCTGTGGAGCCGTCCAACGGATTGACGATGATGACCTGAGCGGCATCGCCGTAGCGCAGGTCGAATGCCCGGCACAAGGCGTTGGCTGTGCTGCGGTGACCAAAACCGGCGTCGGCGGTGAGAATGAGTATTTTGGTCGGTTTCATGGGTTTAAACCTGTGACACTTTCTTGCGGAACGCCATCATATCCCGTTCCTTCACAAAGCCAAGTGAATCATAGAGGCGCAACGCCGGATCGTTGCCGGCATTGACGGTCAGATTAATCTGTCGCAGTTCCGATGCCTGTCGCAAGCGGGATAATCCGGCCAACATGAGGTGACGACCCAGCCCGGTTCCCCGGTAGCCGTCGCGGACGCCGACCAGATCGACGTAGCCTTCGCCCGATTCAGTCTCGGCGCGGCCGAAAAAGTAGCCGGTCAGCTGATCGCCGTCGCCCTCGGCCAGTAACACGGCACCTTTGCCGACCTCTTCGAGGATATACTGGAGGGTGTAGTTGGAATTGGGGAACAGCTCATCGTGGAGCGCCGGGAATTGATCGGCGTAGCGGCCGTCCCAGTCGGCGGTCGTCGCTTCCGGCAGCTCGATCAGCTTGTCGGGCGTGATGAAGAAGATGGCGATTTCGCCCTTGGGCGTGAAGTGGTGACGGGCGGCGAATTCCCGGCAATTCAGGTTATGCGAATCGACGAACATCTCATGCTCGTTGATGCCCGCGGGGATGGCCTCCCGGACGGCCGCATAGAGGGCATCGGCCGTCCCGGCCCAATCAGCGGCGACGGCGATCGGCCCGTAGAGCCAGGCGCGGCCGATCTGCCGGTCGAAATCCACGCCCATCACGCCAATCAGTTCCTGGCCCACCTGTGCCAGACGAAAGCCCCGATCGTAGCGAAAGTTCAGCATCAGGACGGAGTGGCGGATATCTTCCGGCGTCACGCCGAAGTAGCCGATATGATGTTCGGCCGCCGGGTTAAAACGGCACACGAAGTCGATCATCCGGTCGAAGTGCCGGCTGGTACAGCGAATGATTCGGAGCACTATTTTAACCTGCGGTGTCCTCGCGACTGTTCTTGTCTCATGGGTGTCTGGAGTCAAATTGTAGCATATTGACCGACTGGTGCACCGGAACGCATCGCTAACAGTTATGCGCAAATCGACAACAAATATATGATTATCCTTACAAAGTACGGGGGCGATTGCCCTGGCGCGGCCATTAGGATAAAAACACCGGCGGTCGCTTGGGACCATACTCAATCGTATTACAAGGAGTTATCATGTTCGATCGTGATTCATTTACCATTGAAGAATGGGGCCAAATCATCTCCGCGCCCGCGGCCATCGGCTCACTGGTAGTCGTAGCCGATCTGTCCGGACCGCTGGGGCTAATCAATGAGTTTCGCGCCATCATGAATACCATGA
>CAZZJN010000165.1:0-5621 GCA_964654505.1 uncultured Ardenticatenaceae bacterium
TATGAACTGGCAACTCGTCCCACAACAATTCGCCACAGGGCTGCTGAACGGCGGCATTATCGCCATCATCGCCCTGGGCATCGTCCTCATCTACCGCTCGTCGGAGGTGTTCAACTTCTCCCATGGCCAGCTCATCATGCTGGGGGCCTTCCTGACCTGGTGGTTCGCCGGCGGAGCTGAGGACGGCAAGGAGATTTTCAACCTGCCGTTGTGGGGGGCCATCCCGTTGGCCATCCTCGTCATGGCCGGGCTGGGCTTGCTCATCGAGCGTCTGGCCTTGCGCCCGATGACCGGGCAACCATTGCTGGCGATCATCCTGATGACGCTGGGGCTGGCGCAATTGCTGGACGGGACGGCCGCCATTATTTTCGGCACCGAACCCAAGAACAACTTCCCCGCGCCCTTCTCGCCCAGCGACGTCATCAAGATCCCCTTCCCCGGCGCATTCATGGACGTGATCATCCTGAAGCAAGCCCTGTTGGCCACGGCCATCGTCGCCATCATCGCCGCCGTTATCTTCATGCTCTTCTTCCAGTATACGCGCGTCGGCCTGGCCATGCGGGCCACATCCGAAGACCATGAGCTGGCCCGCGGCGTGGGCATCAACGTGCCGCGCGTGTTCGGTCTCTCGTGGGCCATCGCCGGCATCATCGCCACCATCGGCGGCGTGTTGCTGGCCACCGTCACCGGCGTCAGCCTCAGTCTGGCGACCATCACTCTGGTCGCCTTCCCGGCCATCCTGCTGGGCGGGCTGGAGTCGTTCCCCGGGGCCATCATCGGCGGCCTGCTGGTGGGCCTTGTGCAGGCGCTTGTCCAGGCCTCGTCGGTGCAGATGGTCCGCGGCTCGTCGGATATCGCGCCCTATATCCTGTTGCTGATTGTCCTAATCATTCGTCCGGAAGGTCTTTTCGGCGAAAAACGGATTGAGAGGGTCTAACCGATGGCAGCACTACGACCGGCGGGCGACTTCGACCGCACTTATGAGCAGGATATGGGCGTCATTCGCCAACCGTGGCAATGGGTGGCGCTGGCCGTCGGCTTCCTGCTGCTGCTCACCGCGCCACGCTGGGCGGGCACTTACCTGGTCTCGACCGCCAACCGGATTTTCATCCTGGTCATCGCCGTGCAGGGTCTCAATATCCTCGTCGGCTACACCGGCCAGATCTCGCTCGGCCAGGCCGCGTTCATGCTGGTGGGCGGCTACGCCTCGGCATTGGTGACCAGCCACCTGTCGGTCCCCTTCCCGTTGGCCTTGCTGATCGCCGGGGTGGTATCCGGGCTGGTGGGGTTGCTCTTTGGCTTGCCGTCATTGCGCGTCAAGGGCTTTTATCTGGCCATGGCGACGCTGGCCGCGCAATTCATCATCCCCTGGGTCAGCCGTCACCTTTATCCCGATCTGCTGGGCGGACCGGCGGGCCGCATCAGCGCCCAAGTGCCGGTTATCTTCGGCATATCGTTCGGCGACGTCAGCAACTACTACTACCTGTCGCTCATCACCCTGGTGATCACCACCGTCGCCGTCCTCAATATCAGCCGCTCCCGGCTGGGGCGGGCGTTTGTCTCTCTGCGCGATAACGACCTGGCGGCCGAATTGCTGGGCGTCAACCTGTTCAGCTACAAGCTGCGGGCGTTCTTCATCGCCTCGTTTCTGGCGGGCGTCGCCGGGGCGCTGCGCGCCCACAGCCAGCGCGGCGTGGGCACCGAACTCGGCTACGGCCTGGCGGAGTCGATCATCATGCTCGGCATGCTGGTGATCGGCGGCCTGGGCACGAATCTGGGGCCGTTTCTGGGCGTTACCATGGTGGTATTGCTGGAAGACACGGCCGGCGTGGCCGGCAGCACGATGGCCAAGCTGTTCCCGACGCAGGCGGCGCGCTTCCTGACGTCGTTCCGGCCGATCTTTTTCGGCCTGGTGCTGATGCTGTTCCTTATATTTGAACCGCGCGGACTGGCCCATCGCTGGCAGATTTTCAAGGCTGCCTGGCGATTGCGGCCGTTCGCGCGTTAGCTGCTTGTCGACTGTGTTTATTTCAACTTGTGCAAGAGGAGGCAACGCTTATCGAAGACCCTGCAGGCTCGTTTCATCCGGTTTGGAGATTTCGCATCAAATAGATAGGAGATAATGAGATGAAGAAGATTTCACTGGTTTCTCTGTTACTGGCCATGATTATCATGTTGGCCGCCTGCGGTGGGGCGGCGCCAACCGTCGAACAGCTTGCCCCGACTGTCCAGAGCGTGGTCGAGCAAGTCGCCCCCACCATCGCCGCCGTGGCGACCGAAGTAGCCCCGACGGTTGCCGCCGTCGTCGCCACGGAAGTGCCGCCGACGGAAGTGCCGACCGAGGAGCCGACCCCCGAGCCGCCGGCTGTGATTAGCGGCGAGTCGACCAACGACGACTGCGCCGCGATGTACGATGGCGAGTCGATCCACGTCCACCAGGCCGCCGGTCTGACCGGCCCGCTGGCCCAGATTCTCGGCGACGGTTTCATCAACGGCTCGAAGGCGGCCGTCGATCGCATCAACGCCGATGGCGGCGTCTGCGGCGTGATGCTGGAGATCCACCTGGAAGATTCGCAATACGCGCCCGAGCAGGAGCTGGCCATCTATGAGCGCTTTGCCGCCGAAGACCCGGCCCCGTTGTTCCATCTGTCCTACGGCAGCGGCGCGGCGATCGTCCTGAAGGATCGCGTCATCGAGGACAAGATCCCCCACATCACCGCCGGTCTGGACGCCAACTCGTTCTACATCCCGCGCGATGGTTACACCTTCGGCACCGGCCCGATCTATTCGGACCAGCTGGCCGGATTCGGCGCCTGGTTGCAGGATAACTGGGCCGATGTGAAGCCCGAAAGTGCGGGTGACGACATCGTCATCGGCGTCATCGGCTGGGCCAACGCCTTCGGCCAGGGCGCGACGACCGATCAGGCTATTGAATACCTGGAAGGCCGCGGCATCACCGTGCTGCCGCTGGAGCAGCAGGAAGTCTCGCCGACGGCCGACGTAACCGGCCAGATGCAGAACCTCCTGGTCAGCGGCGCGAACGTCATCTGGTCGCAGTCGCTCTCCTTCGGCCCGGCCCAGGTCATCGGCACGCTGCGCGGCATGCAGGCCGCCGGTGCCGCCCCGGCCGATATCATCATCGGCGGCGTCAACTGGAGCATGAACACCGACGTGGTCAACATCCTGGGCGAGAAAGCCGCCATCATGAACGGCTACTATGGCGTGTTCCCCAACTACTGGTGGAACGACACCGACAATGAAGGTGTCCAGCGCGTGATGGAAGACTTCACGGCGTCGGGCCTGCCGGATGCCAAGAAGGACGTCGGCTATCTGCTGAGCTACGGCCAGATGTACGCGATAGCCAATATCCTGCGCCAGACGCTCAACGACGTCGGCTTCGAGGGGCTTAGTGGCGAGGCGTTCTTCAATGCCATGCAGGAGATGGGCACCATCGACGCCGGCGGTTTGATGTCGCTGAACGCCATGGGCGAAGATCGTGCGCCGCGCCAGGCGCAGATCCGCCAGGCACAAGTGAACGCCGACGGGAAGATCGAGTTCGTGGTCATCGAAGACTTCTTCGAACTGCCCGACACTCGCCCGCCCGCGGAGTAAGAATCGACTAGCCGTGGATTAGGCAGATTGGTCGTATTCATTGCGCCAATCTGCCTAATCCGCGATGGATGCGGATGGTCTTCCCATGTTGAAAGTAAACAACATCGAGGTCGTCTATAGCGACGTGATCCTGGTCTTGCGAGGCGTCACGCTGGAGGTCGGCGAGGGGCAGATCGTGGCCTTGCTGGGCGCAAACGGCGCGGGCAAATCGACCACGCTCAAAGCCATCTCCGGCCTGCTCCATACTCAGCAAGGAGAGGTCACCCGTGGCAACATCGAATTCCAGGATGACCGCATCGACCACCACTACCCCGAGGAGATCGTCCGCCGCGGCATCGTCCAGGTCCACGAGGGGCGGCCGCTCTTTCGCCACCTGACCGTCGAGGAAAACTTGCGAACCGGCGCGCTCTTTCGCGGCACGTCGGGGGCGGCGCTGCGCAACGACCTCGACATGGTCTACGATTATTTTCCCCGTCTGCAGGAATTTCGCACGCGCACCAGCGGCTATCTCTCCGGCGGGGAGCAACAGATGGTGGTCATCGGCCGCGCGCTGATGGCCCACCCACGCCTGATGCTGCTCGATGAGCCGTCGCTGGGTCTGGCCCCGCTGCTGGTGCAAAACATATTCGAAATTATCAAGCGAATTAACAAGGAGGCGGGCGTGTCCATCCTGCTGGTGGAGCAAAACGCCAACGTTGCCTTGCGAACGGCCGATTACGCCTACGTGATGGAAAACGGCCGCATCGTCCTTGACGGCACGGCCGAACAACTGGCCCAGAACGCCGACATCAAGGAGTTCTACCTGGGCCTGACGGCCGTCGGCGAGCGCAAGAGCTACCGCGATGTGAAGCATTACAAGCGGCGCAAGCGCTGGCTGGGATAATACCAAATGACCCATGCGCAGGGGCGGGACGGTCGGGAATGACAGTTGTCCAATAGTACGGACCACGTCAGCCGGATGTCTCGCCTTTTTGCTTTCACCACAAGAGGGAACGGGACCGAACCATGAAACAATTGCAAGCGCTTGTTCAACACGCCTATGACCATTCGCCCGCCTTTCGGGCGCGGCTGGACGGAGCCGGGATCAAGCCGGAGAGCATCCGCACCGCGGACGACCTGAACCGCATCCCGGTGTTCACCAAGGACGAAGCCGCGGCGTTGCAGGCGGCCGACCCGCCCTTCGGCGGCATGCTGGCCGCGCCGCTGTCGGCCGTCAGCCGCATCTTCTTCTCCCCCGGCCCGCTCTATGAGCCGGGGCCGGAGGAGGACGATGCGGCCTGGGACGTGGCCGTCGGCTTGCTGCGCGAGGCGGGCTTCGGCGCGGGCGACGTCATCCTCAACAGCCTGTCCTACCATCTCGTCCCGGCCGGCTACCTGTTCGACGGCGCGTTCACCCGCCTCGGCGCGACGGTCATCCCCGCCGGCACCGGCCCGGCCGACCTGCAACTCAAGATGGCCCACGACCTGAAAGCCACCGGCTATGTGGGCGCGCCCAGCTTCCTGCTGAACCTGCTGCAAAAGGCCGGCGAGCAGGGCATCACCCTGTCCATCCGCCGGGCGGTCACCACGGCCGAGCCACTGCCGCCGGCCATGCGCCAGATCCTGGCCGGTCAGTACGGGCTGGAGATCGTCAACACCTATGCCACGGCCGAACTGGGCGCGCTGGCCGTCAACACCGACGGGAGCATGGCCATGCGCCTGCTGCCCGAGCCGCTCATCCAGGTGGTCAACCCCGACAGCGGCCGGCCCGTCGGCCCCGGCGAGACGGGCGAGGTCGTCGTCACCACCGACAACCGCCTCTACCCGCTCATCCGCTTCGGCACGGGCGACCTGGCGATGAACATCGACCCGCGCCCCGGCGAGAGTGCCCAGGAGGAACGATCGATCATCCTCGTCGGCCGTCGCGGCGAGGCGGTCAAGGTGCGCGGTATGTTCATTCATCCCAACCAGTTGCGCTTCGCCTCCGCGCAGGTGCCGGGCGTGCAGGCCATGCAGGCGATCATCACCCG
>CAZZJN010000166.1:0-5564 GCA_964654505.1 uncultured Ardenticatenaceae bacterium
GAGAACCGCGTCGGCCGCTCGCGGACATGGCTGCGCGGCCGGGCCACGGGCCGCTGGGCCGGGCTGGAGCAGGCCATTCCCGCCGGGCAGTTGCGTGGCACCTGCCTGCCCGCGGGCGCGGACCTTCGGGGCGAGTTGGCTTTCACGCCCAGCGCCTACCCGCTGATGGCCCAGCCGGTCGGCCCGCTGGAGCTGGTGCGTGGAGAGGGTAGCGGCCCCACGACCGCCCACGCCGATATCGACGCCGCCATGCGCGGCTGGTCGGCGGCGCTGGCGCTGAATCCCTGGCTGCGTCGCTTCCCGACGATCCTCTACGACGTGTGGGCGGAGCCGCCCTCACTGACCGGCAGCCCGTGGCGGCTGCGCGACCGGTCGGGGCGTGTGTTGCCCCTTCCGCCCCAATTCGGCCAGGGCTGGAGCCTGATGGCGCTGTCGGCCGGGCGGCCGATGACCCTTTTCGGCGAGTGGGACGGGATGCTGTTCACCCCGGTGAGCATCTTCGCCGGTGGCTGGCGGTCGTTGAGCGGCTGGAAGGCGGTTGTATGAGCCTGTCGCCCGCCCTCGTCACCGCCGCGCTGGTCGGCATGGGTCGCTCGGACTTGCCCGCCTCGGCCGACCTGTCGCCGCCGGCCGCCGGGTTGCGCGCCGAATTGGCCGCCCGCCCGCCGGAGGAGACGCTGCTGCTGCTGGTCGGCGCGGGGGCGTTCCAGGAGGCCGCCGGGCATCTGCCGGAGCGCGTGCCGGCTGTCGAGTGGCGGCTGCCCGCCTTCCGCGAGGAGGGTGATTTGCGGCCGTGCTCGTCCGCCGCGGAGCGCTTGCTGGAGCGCATGCTCGCCGACCGGGACCCGGAGTACCTGCCCGAACTGCTGACCTTGCTGGACGAGGCCGGGATGCGCGCGCCCGACAGGTTGTTGCCGGGAGTGCTGGCCCGCGGGGTGAAGATTCCGCGCTTGCGGCCGCTGCTGTTGCCGGTCATCGGCGAACGCGGCCGCTGGCTGGCCTCGTTGAATCCCGCCTGGCGCTATGCCGCCGTCGACCCGACCGATTTTGAGCAGCTGCGGGCCACCTGGCGGGACGATCCGGCGGGGCGGCCGTTTCTGGCCACGACGATGCGCCGCCGCGATCCCGCGGTCGCCCGGCGGCTGATCGAGTCCACCTGGCGAGCTGAATCGGAACTCATCCGCCGCGACCTGCTGGCCGCGCTGGAGACCGGTCTGTCGATGGCGGACGAGCCGTTCCTGGAGCGGGCGCTCGACGATCGTGACGCGCAGGTAAGGCGCAAGGCGGCCGATCTGTTGGCCTGTCTGCCCCAGTCGCGCCTCGTGGCCCGCATGACGGCCGCCGCCGGGGACATCCTGACCCTGCGCGACGGCCATCCGGCGCCCGCCGCCCGGGGGCCGGTCAGCGATGCGATGGTGCGCGATGGCATAGCCCGCGACAAGCAAGCCGACGGGATGCGCACGGCCCACGAGTGGTCGCAGCTGATCCTGCGCACCGTTGGGGCGATCCCCCTCAGCCATTGGGAGGCGCGGTTTGACCTCGAGCCGGAGGCCATCGTCGCCGCGGCGCTGGCCGGGAAGTGGCCGCGGGCGCTGCTGGCCGCGTTCGCCACCGCCGCCCAGCGACAGGGCGACAGGCGCTGGATCGACCCACTGCTGGAGCAGGACGGCTACACGGAGCGCACCGGCATGCTGCTGGCGTCACTGACGGCCGAGGATTGCCATGTCCGACTGGCGGCCCACATCGAGGCGGGGCGGGACGAATCGGTGTCGGTGTTCCTGAGGCGCTGGACCAGCCCCTGGGACGAGGCGAGCGGTCGTCTGTTGCTGGAATTTTTCGGCCGCTATTGCGCCGATCCGGTCGAGGGGCGGCTCCATCTGACCTTGCGCTTCCTGATGCGCCAGTTCGCCTTGCGCTGTCCGCCATCGCTGGCGGGGGAGGCGGCCGACCTGCTGCACGGCCGCGCGGCCAACAAGGCCTGGGAAGTGAGTGTGAACTATCTGCTGCGCACGCTGGCGCTGCGCCGCGAGATGTGGGCGGCGACGATTGGCGCCGGTTCGCCGCCGGCCGGGGCCTGAGCAAGGCCGATTAACGATGAGAGGAGAAGGATTGCATGACCGTATCGACTATCCAGCGCGAGCTGGCTGAGCAGGCCTATGGCCACGAGTTGACCGCCCTGACGCAGGCCGACCGGCGGCCGAAACCGCCCAACTGGCGCATGTCCCCCTGGGCTGTGGCCTTCTATATACTGGGCGGCACGCTCGACGACGGCACCGCCATCACCCCCAAGTACATCGGCAGCTCGCGGCTGGTGGAGATAGCCATCGCCACGCTGACCACCGACCGGGCCTTGCTGCTCATCGGCGTGCCGGGCACGGGCAAGACCTGGCTGTCGGAGCATCTGGCGGCGGCCATCTCCGGCGACTCGACCTTGCTGGTGCAGGGCACGGCCGGGACGGGCGAGGAGGTCATCCGCTACGGCTGGAACTACGCCGACCTGATCGCCCGCGGGCCGTCGGCCGCGGCGCTGGTGCCCGGCCCGATCATGAACGCCATGCGCGACGGGCGAGTGGCTCGCGTGGAGGAACTGACCCGCATCCCGTCCGACGTACAGGACGCGCTGCTCACCATCCTGTCCGAGAAGCTGCTGCCCGTGCCCGAACTGGGTGAGGCGGTGCAGGCGGTCAAGGGGTTCAACGTCATCGCCACGGCCAACGACCGCGACCGGGGCATCAACGAGCTGTCGAGCGCGCTGAAACGGCGCTTCAACACCGTCGTCTTGCCGCTGCCGGCCACGGCCGACGAGGAAGTGACCATCGTCACCAGCCGCGTGGCCGAGCTGAGCCGCGCGCTGGAGCTGCCGGCCGAGGCGCCCGCGGTCGAGCAGATCCGCCGCGTCGTCACCATTTTTCGTGAGCTGCGCAGCGGCCTGACCGAGGACGGCCGGGCCAAGGTCAAGTCCCCCAGCGGCACGCTGAGCGCGGGCGAGGCGATCTCCGTGGTCAACAGTGGGCTGGCGCTGGCCGCCCATTTCGGCGACGGCACGCTGGCCGCCGAAGACCTGGCCGCCGGGCTGACCGGGGCGGTAGTGAAAGACCCGGTGCAGGACGCCCTCGTCTGGCAGGAGTATCTGGAGACGGTCATGCGCGAGCGCGAGGGCTGGGGCGACCTGTACAGCGCCTGCCGGGAACTGGTGCAGTGAGCGACGCCGAGCTGCGCGTTTTTGGCGTGCGCCACCACGGGCCGGGCACGGCGCGAGCGTTGCTGGCCGGGCTGGACGAGTTCGCGCCGGATTGCGTCCTCGTCGAAGGGCCGCCCGACGCCGACGGCGTCATCCACTGGCTGGCCCATCCGTCGCTGGTCATGCCCGCGGCCTTGCTGGTCTACCGGCCCGACGAGCCGCGGCGGGCCAATTTCTACCCGTTCGCCGCGTTTTCGCCCGAATATCGCGCCTTGCGGTACGGGCTGGAGCGCGGTCTGGTCGTCGGCTTCATGGATTTGCCGCGCCGCCACACGCTGGCGCTGGCCTATGGGCCGACGATGCCGCCCATGGCTCCGTTTCAGGCGTTGGCGGCCCGCACCGGCTACGACAGCTACGAGGCGTGGTGGAACGCGGCCATCGAGCAGACCGGCGGCGGCCCCGAGCTGTTTCCGGCGATCTTGCAGCTGGCCGAGGAGATGAGGCTGGCCGTCGATCCGCCCGCACCACCGGCGGACGAGTCTCCCGAAGACCGGCTGGCCCGGCAGCGAGAGGCGGCCATGCGGCGGCGCATCCGCGAGGCGGCCGCGGGCGGCTGTCGTCGCATCGCCGCGGTGTGCGGGGCGTGGCATGGCCCGGCGCTGACGGACGCGCCGGCAACCGACGGCGCGGCCGACGAGGCGTTGCTGGCCGGGTTGCCCGCGGTCGAGGTGGAGGCGACATGGGTGCCGTGGACGTACGGCCGCCTGACGCAATCGAGCGGCTATGGCGCGGGGCTTGCCTCGCCCGGCTGGTACGACCATCTGTGGGCGTCCGGTGAGGCCGGGCTGTCGCCCTCGGCGATGAGCGCGCTGTGGCTGACGCGCGTAGCCGAACTTTTGCGCGGCGAGGGGATGGATACCTCGCCCGGCCACGTCATCGAGGCCGTGCGTCTGGCCGAGGCGCTGGCCGCCTTGCGCGGGCGGCCGTTCCCGACCTTGCCCGAACTCGAGGAGGCGACGCTCAGCGTCATGTGCGACGGCGACCGTGAGCCGCTGGAACTGATCCGCCGCCGGCTCATCGTCGGCGAGCGCATGGGCATCATCCCGCCCGACGCGCCCACCGTCCCACTGCAGCGCGACCTCAATGCGCAGCAAACGCGGCTCCAGCTGTGGCCCGAGCCGGAAAAGATCGCCCTGACACTCGATCTGCGCCAGTCGAATGACATGGAGCGCAGCCGCCTGCTGCATCGCCTGTGGCTGCTGGAGATCCCCTGGGGCGTGCCGGTCAAGGCTCGCGGGTCGCAGGCCGGAACCTACGCCGAGGTGTGGCAGCTGCAATGGTTGCCGGATCTGTCGGCCAAGGTCATCGCCGCGGCCATGTGGGGCAACACCGTTCGCGACGCGGCCGCCGCCCGGGTGGGCGATAGCGTGGCGGGCCACAACGACCTGCCCAAGCTGGTCGATCTGGTCGACCGGATCATCTCGGCCGACTTGCCGGAGGTGATGCCGGCGATTCTGACCCGCGTCGAGGAGCTGGCCGCCCTCAGCCGGGATGTGCCCGGACTGCTGGCCGCGCTGCCGCCTCTGGCCGACACCTTGCGCTATGGCGGCTTGCGCCAGACGGCCGAACACCAGCCCATCCTGCGCCACGTGTTCGACCGCCTGCTGACGCGGGCCTGCCTCGGCTTGCCCGGGGCGTGTCGCTCGCTGGATGAGACCGCCGCCGGGGCCATGATCGAGCGGTTGTCGGCGGCGGCCGCGGCCGTCCGGCTGGTGGGCAACGAGCAGGCGCTGGAGCGCTGGCAGACGGCGCTGACCCGGCTGGCCGACCTGCCCGATATCAATCCCACCGTCGCCGGGCGGGCCACCCGACTGCTGTTCGATGACGCGGCGATTCGGCCGCGCGGCGCGGAATTCATGATGGCCCGGCTGGAGCGAGCGCTGACGCCGCGCGGCTCGGTCGGCGTGACCCGCTTCGCCGCCGATTGGCTCGATGGCTTCCTGCGCGACAGCGGCCTGCTGCTCGTCCACGACCGGACGTTGTGGGGGGCCATCGACCGCTGGCTGACCGGCATGGATGACGGGCAGTTCACCGATATTTTGCCGCTGCTGCGACGCACCTTCTCGTCCTATCCTGAAGCTATTCGCGAGCAGTTGCAGTCCCGCGTGCGCGAGGGCCGGCCGCGGCCGACCGGCGTCTCCGCCCCGCAGACGCGCTTCGACCCCGAACGGGCGGCGGCCGTCGTGCCGGTCTTGCGGCGGCTGCTGGGGCTGGCCGAGCCGCCGAAGGAGGCGTCGCTATGAGCCTGTCGGCCGAGCGCGGGCGTCGCTGGCAGCTGGTGCTGGGCAGCGCGGAGCCGCCACCCGAAAACGAAAGCGGCGGC
>CAZZJN010000167.1:0-5542 GCA_964654505.1 uncultured Ardenticatenaceae bacterium
GATGAATGCGCCCTTACGTGTACCAACCAATACTCTTACGCTGCTCATTGTGTTCTCCTGTGAAAGACGTATAGCGGCATCCCCGGACAATGAGTATACACCCATCGCCAAGTCAACGCCCTCATAATAGAACATGTATTCTATGTTGTCAACGAGAAATTACTTGTCACTTGACTTCTGTCAATTTAATGTTAATATGATTAACATTAATATGAACACACCAACTCGAACATACAATATGACCACTCGCGCTGAATCGGCCGAACAGACCGAACGCAACATTCTGGCTGCGGCTGTTGCCTTGTGGCGGGAACAGGAGATCGACGACATCACCCTTCAGATGATCGCCGAGCGATCCGGGGTTACGGTCCAGACCGTCATCCGTCGCTTCGGGTCCAAAGATGGGGTGATCACCGCATGTATCGAGCGCGACGCCAGTGGCATTGAGGCCCAGAGAATGACTGCCGCGCCCGGCGACATGGATCAGGCACTTGATGACCTGCTGGCCCACTACGAGCGAGACGGCGATGTCGTTCTGCGCACCCTGTCAGTCGAGAACAGGTTCCCCATCGCCCGGGTCATCACCGACGAAGGGCGGCGGGTTCATCGCGCAGCGTGTGCCCGTATCTTCGCCGACTACCTGCCTGAATCTGACAATCCCGGATATGCCGCGCGACTTGATGCCTGCGTGGCGGCGACCGACATCTTTATCTGGAAGCTGCTGCGGCGCGATCTCGGCCGCTCCGCCGACGAGACTCGTCACGTCATGCGCCGCCTGATCGACGGGCTAATTGTCTTATCCCAATCCAATCAATGAGGTGATCATCATGCAAAACAGTCGCTCCTATTTGTTCGTGACGTGGGAAGGTGGCGGCAACGTTCCGCCCGTACTCGGTATTGCCCGCCGCATGGTCGAGCACGGCCACGATGTGTGCGTTCTGGCGGAGCCGTGTCTGCGCGACACCGTGGTCGGCTTCGGCGGACGATTTGAGGCGTTCAGCCGCCACTTTGACCGCGAGGACTGCGCCCGGCAGGACATCATGGGCGATTGGCAGGCGAAGACGCCCATCGGCGCGTTGCGCCATATATTCGACAATGTCGTCTTCGGCCCGGCCCCGATTGTGGCCGAGGAGACGCGCCGGGCCATCGAGAGGAAACGCCCCGATGTCGTCGTGGTCGACTACCTGTTGCCGGGCGCGCTGGTGGCCGCCGAAGCGGCCGGCATCTCGCGGGTGGTCCTCTTCCATTCGCCGGAATACTTGCCCGGGCCGGGCAAACCAGCGGCCGGATCGGGCTTTCTGCCGCGTGGGGACTTCATAGGCCGCGCGCGTGACGGCCTGTTCAATCGCATTCTTCTGACCCTGATCGGCTCTTATGTGCCGGTGATGAACGGGATCAGGCGAGACTATGGATTGCCGCTGCTCAAATCGGCCGAAGATCTGGTGGGCGAGTATCATCGGGCTGATCGGCGACTTATTCTGACCAGCGAGGCGTTCGATTTCCCCATCACGCCACCCCCGGCGAACGTCCGTTACGTCGGCCCCGTCCTTGACGACCCCGATTGGGTCGAGGCATGGTCCGACCCCTGGACGGCAAGCGACGAACGGCCGTTGGTAGTCGCCGGCTTGTCCACAACCTTTCAGAATCAGGCGGCCGTCCTGCAAAACATCATCACGGCTCTGGGTATGCTGCAAGTTCGCGGCCTGGTCACGACCGGCCCAGCCATGAACGGCACGCCGTTCAATGTGCCGGCCAATGTCGTCGCGACGTCCTCGGCGCCGCATTCGCGGGTCTTTCCCGACGCGGCGGCCGTCATCACCCACGGCGGTCACGGTACAGTGGTGCGGGCGCTGTCCTGCGGCGTGCCCGTGCTCTGCTTGCCGATGGGGCGCGACCAGAATGACAATGCGACTCGCGTGGTTGCCCGCGGGGCCGGATTGCAGCTAAAGCCTTCAGCCGGTCCGGCAAGGATCGCCGGCGCGGTTCAACGCTTGCTCGCCCAACCTGACTACAAGACCAATGCCCGGCGTCTGGGTCAGGCCTTCATCAATGACGCGGCCACCGGAAGGGCAATCAGAGAGTTGGAATCGTTGGGCACCGAGGCCGCCACTGAATTCATTGTTGTCAGGGATCTCCTCGCCATCGCGGCAACGTAGGGCCGGTTACTTGTTATTTACCGCCAGGTTGCCGCATTGCGCCCACGCTCACGGCCAACAACATGATCAGGATCGCCGCGGCGCTGATGACAAACCCGGAAACAGCGACAAGGCGCACGGCAAGGGCCTCATACTCGCTAACCCGGCCTTCGAGTGGGGCGAGAAGCATGAGCGACGAACCGATTAGAAGACCGGCGAGCAATACGCTCATAACGATCCGGCGCACACCTTGTCTCACACTTTGTTGCAGGTTATCGGTCAGCTCGCCGATCTCTCTCCGGCCGGGCAACAGAGGCGTTCGGCCGCGCTGGAAATCATCCAGCAGGGCAGACGTGGCGATCAGCAATTCCGGCAGTCGATCGGCAACCTCCCGCGCCATCGGCTTTCCCGTGGCAACCAGATCCTGCGACCTGATTTGGGCCAGGAGCCGCTCCTTCATGGTAGCGTATGTGATGTCCAGGATGGCATCAGGCGACTTGTCCCCCATCAGGGCGCGCATGATGGTTTCGCCCTGACCCATCGCCTTGAACGCAAGGGTGAACTCCTTGCGCAGCCGCAAATCATGTCGCATGAGCAGGCCGACCATGTCGTTGATGATCGCGGTCATTTCGGGTGGCGTGCTTGCCAGCAGCAGATGGCGGTTGATCAATCGCTCGACATCGTATTCCAGCGCAGCAGCGTCATGCCTGTCGGTCGCCACACACATGGCGACCATATTTCGTGTGACCATTCGGGCGTCGCGGTCTTGCAAGGCCCAAATCAGCCTGCCCAGCACAAAGCGGTCGTTTCGGCTCAGGTGACCCATCATACCCATGTCGAGAAAGATGATCTGGCCGGTTTGAAGCTCGACCCACACGTTGCCCGGGTGCGGATCGGCGTGGAAGAAGCCGTCGAATAACAATTGCTGGAGCAGCGCCCGGAAGAAGTTGAGCGCCAACTCTTCGCGGTCAATGCCGGCCGCGTCGATGGCGACCACGTCTGTTATTTTTACCCCCGCCACGCGCTCCTGCGTCAGGACGCTCGTCGTGCTCCAGTCGTCATAAACCATGGGGATGTGGATATTGGGCAGCTTTTGCATCTTGTGACGCAACAGGCGAGCGTGATAGGCCTCGTTGGTGTAATCCAGTTCGATCAGGATGTTCTGGGAGAATTCGTGGAACAAGGCGCTGAGACCGAACCGGCGAAGCCAGGCCAGACGTCGCTCAGCCGTGTCAATGACGTCTTGCATGACGTTGAGATCGCCCTTCACCGTGACTCCGATATTGGGCCGTCGTATCTTGACGATGACCTCCTCGCCACCGGGGAGCGTGGCCGCATGGACTTGTCCCGTGGAAGCGGCCGCCAGGGGTCGCGGATCGAATGAAGCGAAAATTTGGTCGGGTGGCGCTCCCAGTTCACGCCGGATGATTTGCTCGACTTCGGTATAGGCGAATGGCTTCACGTCGTCTTGCAGCTTTTCCAGTTCAGCTTGCCAGGCGGCCGGCAGCATCTCCACCCGACCGGCGGCCATTTGTCCGAACTTGACGAATGTCGGACCAAGGTCCTGCAACATCAGTCGCAGTTTGACGGCCGGATTGTCTTCCATCAGGCGCGGCCGATCCCGATATAGCACCTCTTGCATGGCGCGTCGGAAGCCACGGAACGGCGAGAGGCCAACCAATGTGTCGATGGCATAACTCTGGATGATATTGACCATTTGCTGGGTGCGCAGATTCTCGACCAGCCGATTGCGTTGTCCCGTCGGCAGCATGCCCAGCCATCGCCAGTAGAAAGCGGACTTGCTCGTATCATGCAGTCGCGGGCCATCGAAGCCAAAGAGAGCCTCCAGGCCAAGCACGATGATGCCCATCAGCATCGCGCCCAGTATGGCCGACAGCACCCTCGTACCGCCGACTTGCCACACAGTGGGCGCAAGGTAGGACAGGAGCAAGAAGATGAACGTATCAATCACGAGGGCCACGAGGCCCATTGACCAGATATAGAGCCGGCCGGTCAGGAAAAGGATGATGGGCCGCAGGAAGGTATGCAATGTGCCGAAGATCAAGCCGATCATGACGTAGGCGCTGATCGTCGTGAACGGCTCGCCTAAATAGGGATAGGGATCGAGCCGTAACCCCGGCACGACGTTCATCACAATCGCCGCGGCCGTCGTGTAGATCGCCATTCGAATGAGAAAGTAGACCATTGGTTGCCTCAAGGCAGATATTCTACCTCGTCAACAACCGCAAGAACGACTTTCCCCTATTTCATTATCTCAATCAACCTTGCACTATTGCATTTTTACAAATTAATCAAGGGTACGGTAGGGGCCCCTTCCGCGAAGAGGGCGAGGCAGCGGCGAATGAGGGTAGTTCTGCAAAACGGTGATGATTTCGCCGCTGCCTCGCCCCTACCCCTACCCTATATCGCATTCATTTGTTTACCTGCATCAGCAGCGCACCATCCGGAAGAGGTCAAGGCATCGGAATCATCGCTCCGCACTACAGCGCGGGATCGGCTCCATGGCGGCAATGTTTGGCGTGGAAGACACATTCGACGCGGCTGCAACGCCACGCCTTGCGCAACGCCGCCTTGTCGGACGGCATTTCAGCCATATCCAGTCCCATCCAGTGCTTCGCCAGCCGGAGAGCCTGCTCATCGCGTTCATCGGGGTTATCTTTCAGCTTGTCCGAGAGATACTCATGCAAGGACCACAGCGTACTGTAGCAGCCGCTGGTGATCATCCTGATGGCGTTCTCCTTCCTGAACCCCAGGCGCTCGGTGAATTGCAGCGTCCTCATGGGCATTTCCTCGGGATGGATCTCTATCGGATTGACATGGAGCGGCAGCTTCTCATCGATGATCTTTTCGTATTCGTCCTTAATCCCTGCCAGACGCCCGGCGATATCCTTGTCCTTGCGGGCGGGCAGCGCGGCCGAGACTTGCACTTCGACGGCCGCCTTCAGCGCCACTTTTTGCTCCTCACTCAATTGCAGCGACGGGGAGTCCGGCACCTTGGCCAGTATCTCCTCCAGCGCCGTCGCCATGCTGATGATCGTACGGCTGGTATCCTCAGCCAGTTGCGCCGTCTTGTTGACAAAGCGAACGTGAGCGGCGTCGGAATCGAGCACGGCCGCGTTCTTGATCTCCAGCGTCCGTTGAACCGTCTCGACCGATGACGGGATCATCTCCGTCACCAGCTCGCCCGGATCGGGCGGCGGGTGCAGGAAGACCGTGTAAAGGTCCAGCTGGACATCCCGATTGCCGGCGTTGTTCTCAGCGATCCAGTCCTTGATGGCGTCGATGGCGCTGTTGGTCGGCATATTGTCGATCGCCCCGCCGTCGACATAGTGATCGCCGGTTCGGGGGAATAGCCGCGCCAGTTCCTCGGACTCCTGCCACGTCCG
>CAZZJN010000168.1:0-5541 GCA_964654505.1 uncultured Ardenticatenaceae bacterium
GTGCCGCTTTATGATTACGGCGACCACGACGGCCGCCCCTATCTGGTGATGCGTTACCTGACCGGCGGCTCCTTGGCCGATCGTCTCCAGCAGCGCGTTTTTAACTTGAATGAGGCGCTGGGCATTATCGAGCGGATCGCCTCGGCTCTCGACTATGCTCACGCCCACGGCGTCATCCATCGCGACGTGAAGCCCGGCAACATCCTCTTCGATGAGGTTGGTGCAGCCTACCTGACCGACTTCGGCATCGCCCGTATCATGAACCTCGGCGCCGGGAAATCGCTGACGCAGACGGGGCTGGCTATCGGCACGGCGGCCTACATGAGCCCCGAACAGGCGTTGGGGCAGCCGCTCGACGGCCGCAGCGATATCTACTCGCTGGGCGTGGTACTGTTCGAGATGCTGGCGGGCGATATCCCGTACAAGGCCGATTCCAGTTTGCAACAGGCCATGCAGCACGTCAACGCGCCTATCCCCGACATCCGCGTCCGGCGGCCCGACCTGCCGCCGGCGTTGCAGAATGTCGTCAACAAGGCGCTGGCCAAGGACCCGCGCGCCCGCTACCCGGCCGGCGCGGCGCTGGCCGCCGATCTGCGGCGCGTGACCGGCGGCGGCAAGCGCGGTTTCCCGATCTGGGTCTGGCCGGCGGCGCTGGTCGGGCTGGCGCTGGCGGCCTTCCTCCTGTTCAATCGGCCGTCGCCACCGAAACCGGCGGCCGAGACCGGATTTACAGGCCTGACCGACGACGAGGCAACCCCTGCCGCCCCACCGACGGCCACCGACACAGGCGCAAGCGAAATCGGCGTGCCGGAAGCGACGAGCACGCCGGCCGGCAAACCGACGGCCGAACAGGAGCCGACTTCGACCCCGTCCGATGAACCGGCAGACAGCAACGAGCTGGAGGTTCCCGTCCTGCCCGATGAGATCGTCTTCTATTCCTCGATCACCGGTGAGCATGAGATTTTCATCGTCGAAGCCGACGGCGCCAATCGCCGCCAATTGACCTTCAGCCCGGGCGCCGATATGTACCCGCGCGTCTCGCCCGACGGCAGCCGCATCGTTTTCGTCTCCGAGCGGGATGGCAACCCCGAAATCTATGTCATGAACCGCGACGGCAGCGAGCAGACGCGGCTGACCGACCACCCGGCCGATGACATCGTGCCCACCTGGTCGCCTGACGGTCGACAGATCGTCTTCCAGTCGAAGCGCAACGGGGTTGGCGATCTGTTCATCATGAACGACGACGGAACCGGGCTGGAGCAAATAACTACAACGAGCGAGCGGGAAGGCCACGTGAGCTGGTCGATAGATGATCGTCTGGTCTACAACATGACCGTGGCGGGGAATTATCAATTATTTTCATCCGGACTGGACGGCGGCAATCGGCGAACACTGACCGACTCCGCAGTGGACGAATGGTCGCCTGAATGGTCGCCCGACGGCAAGCGTATCCTGTTCCTTTCGGAACGCGACACGGAAGACGGCGGCATCTATGTGATGGACGCCGACGGCAGCAACGTGCGTCTCATCTATAACAGCCCGGGCGAGGACTGGGGTGCGGTTTGGTCGGCCGATGGGACGCAAATCGTCTTCTCCGTCACCCAGGCCGACACCACCGACGACCTATATATCATGAACGCCGACGGCAGCGGGGTTCGCCTGTTAGCCGAGCGAGGAGCCTACCCCTCCTGGGCGGCGGGCGGGCCAGCGGCTGTCTCTGGTGTAACCCGCGAAACTCTCGCCGCGCCGGCGACGGGCGACGTCCGCGTCGTCGAGCGTGGCGGGTTGTCGGTGGAACAGGTCTTCGTG
This sequence comes from uncultured Ardenticatenaceae bacterium, assembly GCA_964654505.1. GTDB lineage: Bacteria > Chloroflexota > Anaerolineae > Promineifilales > Promineifilaceae > Promineifilum. Next base: position 1,810 of record CAZZJN010000168.1, read on the forward strand.
CCGGCGGGATCGTTTCGCATGGGCACCAACGGCGGCAAGGCGGAGGAACAGCCGATCCACGACGTGACCGTCGACGCATTTTGGATCGATCGGACCGAGGTCACCAACGCGCAATTTGATGCCTTCGCGCGGGCCACGTCACTGATCACCACCGCTGAACGGGAGGGTCAGGGATACGCCTACTCTGTTGATAGCTGGCAGCCGCTGAAGGGGGCTGACCGACAACATCCACTAGGGCCGGGCAGCGCGGCCGTGCCCGATCATCCCGTTGTGCTGGTGACGTGGGAGGAAGCCAACGCTTTCTGCGCCTGGGCCGACGGCCGCCTGCCCACCGAAGCCGAGTGGGAGTTCGCTGCTCGTGGCCCCGAAAGCCTGCCGTTCCCCTGGGGGATGGCGCGCGACGCCTCCCTGTTCAATTCGTGCGACGTGAATTGTCCCTATGAATGGCGCGACAATACCGTCGATGACGGCTATGCCTACACCGCGCCCGTCGGTTCCTATCCCGGCGGGGCCAGTTGGGTCGGCGCGCTCGATATGGTCGGCAACGTGTGGGAATGGGTCAACGACTGGTATGATGAAGACGCCTACACCGAAGCGCCGCGAGTGAACCCGACCGGTCCGGATTCGGGCGCGTTGCGCGTCATCCGTGGCGTAGCCTGGGTTCACGGGCCGGGGATTCATTACGCCGCCAATCGCGGCCGCGGCTTCCCAAACTCGGCCTATAATGGGTTCGGCTTTCGCTGCGCCGCGGATGTGGAGATAGTACGAGAGCCCGTCGATGTTGCGGCGACAACGACCATTAGCCCCACGCCGGACGCGCCTCCGACAGCAGGACCGAATACGGCTCTCCCTGCCCCGTCGGGAGGCGCGATCGCTTTAATAGAGCCTGCCGACTGTAACAGACCGGCCAATTTCCGTGGTACCTGGCCGATTGAGTTTAAGTGGGAATGTGGGGGCGTTTAGGACCGGACCAATACATGGAGGTCCGGGTCGAACCCAACGAGGGTGTTGCCAGTCAGGGCAAAGTGACCGTGCCCACCAGCGGGACCATATGACCCCCACCACCATCGGCCGCTACCAGATCATCCGTCCCCTCGGTTCGGGGGGCATGGCCGACGTCTACCTGGCTCGCGACACTTCGCTCGGCCGCGAGGTGGCGATCAAGATACCCCAACTGGCGGGCGCCAGTTCGCAGATGCTGGCCCGCTTCAAGATCGAGGCCAAAGCCGTGGCCCGGCTGGAACACCCGGCCATCGCCCCGCTCTATGAATACGGCAACCACGGCGGGCGGCCCTTCCTCGTCATGCGCTATTTGCCCGGCGGATCTCTCGCCGACCGAATCGGCCGGCGCGTCGCCACGCCAAGCGAGGCCATCGCCGTCATTGACAACATCGCCGCCGCCCTCGATTACGCCCACGCCCACGGCATCGTCCACCGCGATGTGAAGCCCGGCAACATCCTCTTCGACGAGACCGGCGCGGCCTGGCTGACCGATTTCGGCATCGCCCGCGTCGCCAACCCGGCCGGCGGCAAATCCCTGACCCAAACGGGGCTGATCATCGGCACGGTGGCTTACATGAGTCCCGAACAGGCCTTGGGACGGCCGCTCGACGGCCGCAGCGACATCTATTCGTTGGGCGTAGTCATCTTTGAGATGCTCACCGGCGACATCCCCTATAACGCCGACTCGCAGCTTCAGCAGGCCATGCAGCATGTCAACGCGCCCATCCCCGACATCCGCGCCCGACGGCCCGACCTGCCCCCGGCCCTCCAGAACGTCATCAACCGCGCGCTGGCCAAGGATCCGGCCCACCGCTACCCGACCGGCGCGGCGTTGGCCGCCGATTTGCGCCGCGTGGCCGGCGGCGGCCGTCCGTCGCCCTTTGTCGGAGCGCCTGTCGGGAAAAAGGGCACGCCGGCCTGGATCTGGCTCATCGCGCTGGTCGGGCTGGCGTTGGCGGGATTTGTATTCCTGTCGGGTGGAGGCGCCGGTTCGAAGGACGACCGGATGACCGGGATCCGTCCGACACCCCCAACAGGCGACAGCGAGCTGGTCCAGGCGGTTGCCGTGGAAGCGCCCACGGAGACGGCCGAGGAGTCTTCTCCAAGTCGATCTGTCGTCGAATCCGCCAACACCAAACCCGAGCCTTCCTCCACATACGCGCCCGTCCTCTCGCCGACACCAGTCCCCCCCACCCCAACGGCTATCCCTCCGCCGACCAATCCGCCGGATCGCGGCCCGGAGTCGCTCGTCATCGGCCGCACCTCTCGCGGCACAGCTATCGAGGCAGTTCGCTTCGGCAGCGGCGGCACAAGTCTCATTTTCATCGGTGGCTTGCACGCCGGATATTCGCCCGGCTCCGTCGCCCTGGCCAATCAGGCAATCGCGTACTTTAGCAGCCATCCGGAACTCGTCCCCAATGGGGTGGCGCTTGTCATCGTGATTTCGGCCTCGCCCGATACCCCCTACGCGCCGGGCGAGCTTCCCGGACGGCTCAACAGCAACGGCGTGGACGCCAACCGGAACTGGGATTGCCGTTGGGCAAAGGACGCCAAATGGCGCGGGCAGGTCATTCCCGGCAGCGGCGGAACCGCGCCCTTCTCCGAGCCGGAGGTGCGCGACCTGGCCGACTTTATCCTGGCCGAGGACGCCGCCGCCGTCGTGTTTTGGGAAGCCCGCGCCGATGGCGGCCTGGTCTCGCCCGGAAATTGTGACGGCCGAATTGGCCCATCGGGACGCTTGGCCAGCCTGTACGGCGGCGCTGCCGGGTATCGCGTTGACGACTTTGAGAGTCTGACCAATCAGGAACTGAATGGCGACGGCACCAACTGGCTGGACTCAATCGACATCCCGGCCATATCCGTCCTGCTACCGCGCTATGACACCTCCGACTGGGAAGCCAATCTGAAAGGCATCATGGCCGTCATCAAGGAATATGGACGGTAGGCGGCTCCTCGCCGGCGCGTGGCTGACCATATCCATTGCCGCCTTGTCGGGCTGTGTTCCCCAAGCGGGCGCTCCGGCAGTCATGTTTGACGAAAGCCAATCCCGGGGCAGTCAACTCAGCGCTCCCATAGCCGCGGCAAATGAGACCGAAACGCCGCTCAAGGCGCCGGTCGAGCGCGACGAGCCCGCCCCATCCCTCGCGACGGCAACTACCGCCCAACCAATGCCCGCGCTCATCCCGGCCACAATTGTCCCGCCGCCTCCGGCAGAATTCCCGGCGGCCGAATCCGTTGAGACGCCGGCACAAGTTTTGCCCTCCGTTCCGTGGCCCTCTGGCCAGGAGATCGGCGCATCTGCCGAAGGCCGCCCCATCCATGCCTATCGTCTCGGCTCCGGCGAGACGGCCGTCGTTCTCGTCGGCGGCATCCACGGCGGATACGAGTGGAATTCGATCCTCCTGGCACAACAATTGCTGGAACACTTCCGGCTCCACCCGGAAAGCGTGCCGGCCGCGTTGTCGCTCCACATCATCCCCATCGCCAATCCCGACGGCCTTTTCGCCGTCACAGGGCGCGAAGGATCATTCAAGCCGGCCGACATGAGCGCCGACAACCTCCCGGGACGCTTCAACGGCAACGACGTCGATCTCAACCGAAACTGGGATTGCAACTGGTCGTCGATAGCCCTGTGGCGCGATCAATCAGTCTCGGGCGGCAGCGCTCCTTTCAGCGAACCGGAAACGGTCGGCTTGCGGGAGTATCTCCTTTCGATCAATCCGGTCGTCG
>CAZZJN010000169.1:0-5511 GCA_964654505.1 uncultured Ardenticatenaceae bacterium
TGCGCGCCGACCAGATGCCTGCCGTTCGGCCGCTTCAACCCGCGGGGGCATAGCTTCCCGCGCAACCCCGCGCCACGCTGCCCGCGACGTTGATCAAATACGCGCTGTGAGGCCGTAATCTTGCATAATTGCTGCGTTGTGCGGGAGAGGGGGGACAGGCCGGCGGACGCGGAGTTCTCCAATATGGGGGCCGTTGGGTCGAAGTGCAATCCGTCAGATTGCGGGGCAAGCGCGCCAGCTGACAGCTTGCGCTACAGGTTGCCGGTTGTCTGGCCCCTATGGTCAGGCCTGACAGGTTTGGGAAAACCTGTCAGGCCCTGGAGATTTCCCTTATGGCTGCCCGAAGGCCGCCTTCGTGCTGGGCAGGAGACCGATGATCAGCGCCAGCACATTCATGACCACATTGATGCCGATGTCGCCGAACGTGTTGCCGCCGAACAGGCTCATGGCGTGGAAGATCAGGTTGATGGTGGCGATGGCCACGACGAACAGCCAGCCGCGCGGGTCCAGGTTATACAACTGCCGGGCCACCGACAGCCAGATGGCCGCCAGCAGGAACGACAAAAACGCCCCGATCCAGGAGATATTGCCGGAGAAGAAGCGCAGGTTGTTCCAGCCGATATTGATGCCCATGAACCGCAGGGCGTCGATCAGGTCCAAAATACCGATGATCGCCGCGGCGACAACGAGAATCCACACCCAGATGGTGCGCGAACGACGGGGAGAAGCAGACATAGTGATAACTCCTTAAACTGATTGATGATTAGATACGATTCGGATACGGCTCGGCCGTCCAGGCGCGGTTGGCCTGCCATTGAACATAGAACCCGGCCGCGGCCATCAGCATGAACAGCACGGCCCAGATGACCCCGGCGTCCAGCACCGCCTTTACGGCGTTGGTGAACGCGCTGGTCAGCGAGACCCCGCCCGGCCCCAGGGCCAGCGTGCCCACGGCCAGAGCCGCGCCGCCGATGGCCGTGGCGGCGATGATGACCACCTTGGCCAGATTATAGCGGAATGTGACCACGATGAGGGCGATGGCCGCGACGATGCCCACTGTCCAGGAGAGGATGGCGAAGTCCAGCCCGATGAGCTGCATGAGGCCGACGCCCAGCCCGTAGCCCAGCGACCCGGCTATCATGGCCACGGCGAAAAAGTAGAACAGATAGGACATGACGGCGAAGACCACAGCCACGAAGAAGCCCACCACCCAGCTGGTGGCCGTGCCGAACATGCCGCCGCCGAGCAACGCCTGAATCGTCTGCGCCCCCAGGACGAAGCCGAAGAAAAAGCCCCAGATGGGCAGCAAGCTCAGGAACAGGCGATAGCCGCTGAAGGCGACCAGCGTCCCGAACCCCAGAGCGATGACCACCGCGCACAAAAGCTCCAACCCTGTTACCATAATTTACCTCCGAATAACCGCATGGATTATCGATCTCAGGCGGCCGTTGCGTGAGATATGCGCGCGAGTGGTGACGGCCAACCCCGCCGACATTCTAACCGATTGCTCATATTCATGCCAACGAACAGGCCAAGGCGGCGCATATAGCCAATCGACTTGATCTGCGTCAAGGCCCGCGGCCGCGTTTTGGGGTATCCTGCGAGAAATTACCTGAATCAGGATGTTGATCTATGAACGCGACCAGCCAAACCATCGACGACGACACTGCCGGCAATCATGATTATTTCAGCGCCTTCATCACGGAGGAGCTGATCAGCGACGCCCTGCGGGCGGTCATCGATCCCGAACTGGGCATCAATATCATCGACCTGGGCCTCGTCTATAAGGTGTTCGTCAACGACGACAACCGCATCGACGTCACCATGACCCTGACCACCCCCGGCTGCCCCATGCACGCCAGCTTCGCCGAGGACATCGAGCAGACCTTGTGGACGGCCATCCCCGGCATGACCGGCGTGGATGTCAACCTCGTCTGGGAGCCGCGCTGGAACCCGTCGATGATCTCCCCCGAAGGGCTGGCCGAGCTGGGCCTTGTCTAGACCGGAGCGTGATTGGGCCGCCGCGCGGCCGAACGCCATCATTTGCCATTATTTGTCATCATAACGATTTAAAGGAGCCTGCCATGCAGAGCACACACACCCTCCCCCAAGAGGCCGGGACCGGCAGAGTCTCGACCGCCGAATCCATTCCCACGTCCTTGCTGCCGTCCACCCAGACCAAACTGCTGGACAAGTACGTATTGCCCAAGGTGGCCCTGACCATCATCACCCTCTCGTCGCTCGTCGGCGTGGGGCTGACGATGACCCTCCACAACGCGGGCGACCCGCTTTCCATCGTCACCCGCTGGCTGCACCTGTTCACGCTGGGCATTCTGGCCGGCGGCTACATGTGGAAGGGCGCGCTGGCCCGTCCGGCGGCCGAACCCGAGCGGAAACCGGCCCGCGCCAACGAGGTCAAGGCGTTCGCCTCGGCCCAGTTCTACCGCTTTCGTCGCGTCACGGCCGTGGCCCTGCCCATCTTCGCCGTCACCGCCGTCTATGACCTCATCCGCTTCAGCCAATTGGGCGCGGGCTGGCCTATCTGGCTCGATGCCATGCTGCTGGCCATCATCGTCATGCTCACCCTCTACGAGCTGTACATCCGTCGCCCGGGCGAGCCGTTTGCCGAGCAGCCCATGGCCAACCTGCTGATGGTGCTACTGGTCGTCCACACCCTGTTTCAGGCAACCTACGACGTGACCCTGTCACAAGGCGGCGCGTTCTGGCCCCTGATCGTTCGCTGGGCCCATCTGGCGGCCTTCGGCCTGTGGCTGGGCGGCGCGTTCTGGAACATCTTCATCGCCGTGCCCGCGGCCCGGCAGACGCTCACCGTGCAGGTGGTCGTCGCCGCCGGGCGGCAGCTGGAGCGCTTCCGCGTGGTGGTGCGCATCTTCCTGCCGACGCTGATCATCACCGGCTTCATTCAGGCCTACCGCTACGTGGGCCTCAGCCCCGAAGCGCTGTTCTTTTCGCCCATCGGCCGCGTCATCCTGCTCAAGATCGGGCTGGTGCTGGCTCTGGTCGGCGTGTTCCTGACCTGCCCTCTGTGGCGGGCCTGCTCGCCCATCTCCGGCATGTGCAAGCTGGACGAGCTGTATGACCAGCAGCAGTAAGTCAACGGACGGGCATTTTCCCAACAAGGAGTAACGACATGAGCGCAATGGAATCTGTTTCGACAATCCTGGATGAATTGACTCCCGACCAGACGCTGGACAATCGCGGCGGCGACTGCGCCTCGGGCTTTGTGAAGCTGCTGGAGACGATGGAGACGGTGCCCGTGGGCGGCCTGCTGGCCATCCGCAGCACCGACCCGGCCTCGAAGCGCGAGCTGCGCGAGTGGGCGGCCCGCGCCGGACACGACCTGCTGGACGCCCGCACCATCGGCCCCTTCTGGAAACGCGAATACCGCTACCTGATCCGCAAGGGGCAATGACATGGACAACGACAAGGCCATCACCCTGGCCATGGCCTCGGCCGCGGCGTCGAGCTTCAGCCCCAATGCCTTCTTCGAGAAGCGGGCGGTGGAGACGGGCTATCTGGCCCTGCGACGCTATCTGGGGAATAAATTCCCGGCCGTGACCAACGACCTGCTGGACATCGGCCCCGGGTCGGCCGACCGGCAGGCGATCATCGGCCAACAATTGCGCGACAGCGGCGCGGCTCGCGACCCACAGGTTCTGGCCATGGCCGCGCAACTGGCCGGGTCGGTCATCCGCCACAACCCGACCGCGGTCGAGGCTGTCTTCGCCCAGACCAAAGACCTGCAACACGCTATCGATACGATTAATACCGATTTGAGGAGAAGAGGCCAGGATTGACAGGGGCAAAGCTCGCGAGGGCTTGCCCCTGTTCATCCGTCCCCATTCGCCCCATTCGCCAACCTTTCCCGCGTCAAGGATGTTACAATCTCGCAGATGGACGCTGCCTCCACGGATGCACCCCTGATGAAATCGCTCAATCCGTGGAGTCGTCCCGGGAATTACCATGATCACCATTAAACGCGCCTACGAAGAGGCGGCCCCCACAGACGGCCGTCGTTTTTTGATCGACCGGCTATGGCCGCGCGGCATCAGTAAAGAGGAAGCCAAGCTCGACGCCTGGATTCGGGACACCTCCCCCAGCGCCGATCTGCGCCGCTGGTTCGGCCACGACCCTGCCAAATGGGTGGAGTTCCAGCATCGCTATCGCGCCGAGCTGGACAACAACCCCGACGGCTGGCGGCCGCTGCTGGAAGCCGCCCGGCAGGGGCATATCACCCTGGTCTATGGCGCGCGCGATACGGCGCATAACGACGCCGTCGTGCTGCAGGCCTATCTGACGGAGAAACTTGCATGACGAAACCCGCCACGACGATCCCGCCGCGACGGAGGCGCCTGGCGCCGATGCCGCTGATGTTGATGGCCATGGCGGCGCTTATCGTCGCGCTGTGGGCCGGCCTGCTGCGACTGGGCTGGAAGCTGCCCCTCCTCGACGCCCAAACATTGTCTAACCACGGTCCGCTGATGGTCAACGGCTTCCTGGGCACGGTCATCAGCATGGAGCGGGCCGTGGCGTTGGGGCGCAATCTGGGCGGCCGCCACCGCTACATGCTCGTGCCGCTGCTGGCCGCGCTGGGCGGTCTGGCCATGCTGCTGCGGCTGGAGCCGGTCATCTATCAGGCCCTGTCGGCCGGTTCCGCGCTGGGGTTGGTGCTCATCTTCGTGGTCATCTATCGCATGCAGCCGGGGGCCGACCACGCCGTGATGTTGCTGGCGGCCGTCATGTGGCTGGTGGGCAATCTGTTCTGGCTGGCCGGGTCGCCCGTGCCGCAGGTCGTCCCCTGGTGGGCGGGCTTCCTCGTGCTGACCATCGCCGGGGAGCGGCTGGAGCTGGCCGCCGTGCTGCTCATGTCCAAAGGGGCGCGGGCGACCTTCATCGCCGTCGTGGGGCTGTTCACCGTCGGGCTGGCCGTCATGGGGCTGGGGACGATCTGGCCGACTATCCCCCTGCTGACGCCCGCGCTCGGCTTGCGTATTGCCGGGCTGGGGCTGATCGCCATGGGGCTATGGCTGCTGCGCTTCGACATCGCCCGCCTGACCATCCGTCGCACGGGGCTGACGCGCTACATCGCCGCCTGCCTGCTGCCCGGCTACGTCTGGCTCATCATCGGCGGGGCGCTGTGGCTCATCCACGGCATGACCTTCGCCGGGCCGATCTATGACGCCCTGCTGCACACCATCTTCCTGGGTTTCGTCATCTCGATGATCTTCGGCCACGCGCCGGTCATCATCCCGGCCGTGATGGGCGTGAAGATCCCCTACCGGCCGGTGTTCTATGTCCATCTGGTGTTGCTGCACCTGTCGCTCATCCTGCGGGTGGCGGGCGACCTGTGGTTCAATCAGACCGCGCGGCTTTGGGGCGGGATGCTCAACGAGGTGGCCGTCGTCCTGTTCCTGGTGGTGACGGTCATCGCCGCGAGGCAGGGCGCGCGGGCCGCCAAGACCTGACAGGTTGGCGGACAGGAGTCCGCTC
>CAZZJN010000170.1:0-5425 GCA_964654505.1 uncultured Ardenticatenaceae bacterium
CATGGACGCCCCCATCAAGCGTGTGGCCCAACTGGAAGTCCCCCTGCCATACTCGCGCGCGCTGGAACAGTCGGCGCTGATTAACAAGGATCGTGTGATCGCCGCGGTGAAGGAGATTGTCTGATGGCCGAATATATCGTCATGCCGAAACTGGGCTTCGATATGCGTGAGGGGGTGCTGAACACCTGGCTCAAGAAGGTGGGCGACCCCGTCAGCAAGGGCGATGTCGTGGCCGAGATCGAATCGGACAAAGCCACGCTGGAACTGGAGTCGCATGTCAGCGGCACAATGCTGCAACTGCTGCACGCGCCGGGTGATGTCGTGCCCGTCGGTGCCAACATGGCCGTCGTCGGCGCGGCCGGCGAGGCGGTGGCCGATTCGGCCGGCGGCAACGGCTCCGCGCCCGCGGCCGAAGCGAAGCCGGCGACAACGACCGCCCCTGCCGCACCCACCGCGGCCGCTCCGGAGGCCAAACCGCCGGCCGCGCCGGATGCGACCTTCCCCGGCGGCGTCAAGGCCACCCCCGTGGCCCGACGGCTGGCCGAGGAACGTCAGATCGACCTGACCCGCGTGCCCGGCAGCGGCCCCGACGGCCGAATCGTCCGCGCCGACGTGGAAGCCTACGCCGAGACGCCCCAACCCGCGGCCGCGCCCGCCCCGGCCGCTCGCCCGGCCCCCGCGGCCACACCCGTGGTCGCCGGGCCGGACAGCGAGGAGATCGCCCTCACCCGCTTGCGCTCGGCCATCGGCCGCCGCATGGTGGAGAGCAAGACCACCGTCCCCCACTTCTATGTGACGACGGAGATCGACATGGCCCCGGCGCTGGCCCTGCGCAAGCAGATCAACAGCACGCTGCCCGATGACAGCAAGGTGTCGGTCAATGACCTCATCGTCAAGGCCGCGGCGCTGGCGGTGCGCGACTTCCCCAACCTGAACGCGGCCTTTGACGGCGACAAGATCATTCGCCACCGGCGCATCAACGTCGGCTCGGCCGTGGCCGTGGAAGGCGGTTTGACGACCATCGTCCAGAAGGACACCGACACGTCCACGCTGTCGAAGGTGGCGGCCGACAACCGCGAGATGATCGGGCGCGCCCGCTCCGGCAAGGTTCGCCCCGACGACGTCGAGGGCGGCACCTTCACCGTCAGCAATCTGGGCGTCTACGATGTCGATCATTTCATCGCCATCATCAACCCGCCCGAGGCGGCCATCCTGGCCATCGGCTCGGCTCGCGAGGTACCCGTGGTCAAGGACGGCCAACTGGCCATCGGCACGCGCATGAAGGCCACCATCTCGGCCGACCACCGCGTGACCGACGGAGCCGAGGCGGCTCAATACATGCAGCGCCTGAAGGAACTGCTGGAAAACCCGCTCCGCCTGTTGATTTAAAAGCAGGCTATGCCGTCGGCGTGCAAACCGGTCATCCGGCAGGCGCGTCGCGGACATCGCTACCAAATGATATCTCCTCCCGAATCGGCCCATCCCGCCCCCTCCAACCGGATGGGCCGATTCATGAATTCCTCCCGTTTTTTCCCCACGGAATATTGCCCCAATGAAGAGTGATGTTTATTATTACACTCTGAAAACCCTGGATGGCGGGTTCTCCATGAGTCCGTCTCCGTTTATGATGGAGCAAGGAAAACATATTAATGAAACAAGATTGGTATAAATTGACCGTCGAGCAAGCGCTGCAAGCGCTGGGCACCTCGGCCGATAATGGGCTGACAACGGCCGAGGCCGACAAGCGACTCGCCGAATATGGCCCGAACGAACTGCAGGAGAGAGGCGGCCGCTCGCGACTGGAAATCCTTTGGGAGCAGTTCACCAACATCCTGACCGTCCTGCTCATCCTGGCCGCCCTCGTCTCGATGTTCCTGGGCGACTGGATCGAGGCCGTCGCCATCCTCGTCATCGTCGTCCTCAACGGCATCCTCGGCTACACGCAGGAATACCAGGCCGAGCAATCGATGGCGGCGCTGAAGAAGATGTCGGTGCCCATCGTGCGCGTGCGGCGCGACGGCAAGCTGCGCGAGATCTCGGCCCGCGACCTCGTCCCCGGCGACATCGTCGTGCTGGAGACGGGCAACATCGTCCCCGCCGACGGCCGCGTCATCAACGGCGTGAACCTGCGGGCCGAAGAAGCCGCCCTGACCGGCGAATCGGAACCGGTGGAGAAAGACCACAACCGCGTCTTCGACGCCGACCGCGCGCTGGGCGACCGCAAGAACATGGTCTATAGCGGCACGCTGATCAACTACGGCCGCGGCGAATTCGTCGTCGGCAACACCGGCATGGCCACGGAACTGGGTCATATCGCCAACCTGATCCAGGGCGTGGAAGAGGAAGATACGCCGCTGCAACACCGTCTTCACCGATTGGGGCAGGTGCTGGCCTATGGCGCGCTGGTGCTGGTGATCCTGGTCTTTGTCCTGGGTTTGCTCCAGCAAGGCACGGACAACATTCAGGAGCTATTGCTGACGGCCGTCAGTCTGGCCGTGGCCGCCATTCCCGAGGCGCTGACCGCCGTGGTCACCATCGCCCTGTCGCTGGGCGCGCAACGGATGCTCAAGCGCCACGCGCTCATCCGGCGCCTGCCGGCCGTGGAGACGCTGGGATCGGTGACGATCATCTGCTCCGACAAGACGGGCACCCTGACGCTGAACCGCATGACGGTCCAGGTGCTCGACATGGCCAACCACTCCTACCGCTTCAAGCACAACGACAGTACGAATCAACTGGAGATGGAGCGATCCGGCGGCCGCGATATGGCTACGGCGGACAACCCGACGCTCGACCTGCTGCTGATCGGCGGCGCGCTCAACAGCGACGCCACGTTGAGCACCGAGGGCGACACCATGCTGGCCATCGGCGACCCGACCGAAGCCGCTCTGGTCCACGCTGCCGCGCTGGCCGGGCTGCCCAAGCCGGAGCTGGAGAGCGCCTTCCCGCGCGTGATCGAATTGCCTTTCGATTCCGTGCGCAAACGCATGACCACGCTGCACAAGCTGCCCGAAAACGACGAAAAACTGCCGGGCACGGTGGCCGCCATCTGGGGCAAAAAGTTCACCGCCGACGACGAGCGGCCGCCCTACATCGCCTTCACCAAGGGCGCCATCGACGGCCTGCTGGATATCTCGCCCACCTTGTGGGACGAGGGAACCATCAAGCCGATGGATGAGGCCTGGCGGACGCGCATCATGAAGTCCCACGACGACATGGCCGGCAAAGGCATGCGCGTGCTGGGCGTGGCCATTAAACCCTGGGATCAGCCCCCGGCCGAGACAACCGAGAAGGAACTGGAGCACGACCTCATTTTCCTGGGCATGTTCGGCATGATCGACCCGCCACGACCGGAAGTGAAGGATGCGGTGGCCAGCTGCAAGGCTGCGGGCATCCGGCCGGTCATGATCACCGGTGACCATCCGCTGACGGCCCGCCACATCGCCCAACAGATCGGCATCAGCGATAACGGCAACTTCATCACCGGGCAGGAGCTGGATCGCATCTCGCCCAGCGAACTGGAGGAACGGGTGAAGAACGTCTCCGTCTTCGCCCGCGTCTCGCCGGAACACAAGCTGCGACTGATCGACGTCTACCAGAAACAGGGCAACATCGTCTCCATGACCGGCGACGGCGTGAACGACGCCCCCGCCCTGAAGAAAGCCGATATCGGCGTGGCCATGGGCATCACCGGCACCGACGTGGCCAAGAGCGCGGCCGAGATGGTGCTGCTGGATGACAACTTCGCCACCATCGTGGCCGCCGTGGAGGAAGGCCGGGTCATCTATGACAACATCCGGCGTTTCATCAAATACCTGCTCACCTGCAACGCCAGCGAGATCGCCGTCATGCTCATCGGCCCGTTCCTGGGGATGCCGCTGCCGTTGCTGCCGCTGCAAATCCTGTGGATGAACCTGGTGACCGACGGCCTGCCGGCACTGGCGCTGGGCATCGAGCCGCCGGAGGAGGACGTCATGCGGCGGCCGCCCTATTCGGCCACGGAAAGCGTCTTCGGCCGCGGAATGCCGACCTTCATCGCCGTCTTTGGCATCCTGCTCAGCATCCTGGCCATCGTCATGGGCTACTCCCTGTGGCACGAAGGTGACACCGGCTGGCAAACGGCCCTCTTCACCACCCTGGTCTTCTCCCAGCTGGCGATGGCCCTGTCGGTCCGCTCCGAGCAGCAATCGTTGTTCCGGACCGGCCTGCTGACCAACAAGCCGATGCTGGGCGCGATCGTCGTGACGATCCTGCTGCAGCTGATTCTCGTCTATTGGGGCCCGGCCCAGCGGCTCTTCCATCTGGAGGCGCTGACCGCGCGCGACCTGGGGCTGTCGTTCCTCATCAGTCTGCTGGTGCTCGTTTTTGTGGAAATCTGGAAAGCAGTGGCGCGTTCGCGCAGTAAAAGCGTATAATTACTTACCAATTAATTCCGGAGGGACGGAAAGCAAAAACGGGACGTGGATTGGCCGCGTCCCGTTTTTGTTTTTATGGCGTATGGCGGGACGGATGGGGATCAACCCAGATAGGCCAGCAGTTCGCGCAGGCCGATGATGGTCTTGCTGTCGTGGAACTCGCGGCCGTCGAGCATCCGCCGCACCTCGTCAAGCGTCAGCTCCACCCGCTCGATCTCCTCGGTGGCTTCCGGCGCGGCCCCCACTTCGACCAGGTCCAGCCCCAGAAAGACATGGATGCGCTCGGTGCAGTAGCCGGGCGAGACGAAGAACTCGGCCGCGGGCAGCAGCCGCCCGGCACGATAGCCCGTCTCCTCGCTCAGCTCAGCCTGGGCGCGGGCCACGATGTCGTCATCGGGGCCTTCCAGCTTCCCGGCCGGGATCTCCAGCAGGTCGCGGCCGACCACGGGGCGCGGCTGGCGCACGAGGACGACCCGGTCGCCCAGGAAGGGCACGACGGCCACCCCGCCATGATGCTCGACCACGTCGAAAGGGACGACCTCGCCTCCCCTGAAGCGCACGCGGCCGCGTTTCAGAGTCAGGATGGACCCTTGGTAGACCGTCTGTTTGTCCAGCCACTCGGCCATCAGAGCCGCCGAACCGTGTTGCCGTCGGGATAATTCATCATGGGTCGCGATTATACCCCACGGAAAAACAGAACCGTAGCCTTGGCAAAGGCCTGCCCGGCAGCCGATGGCCTTTCATCCAATCCTAAGCCGGACATTACACATTTTTTACGTTTCCATTGCAAACTACCAGTATGCCTGAATGACCGGGCATGGAAACAGACGGCCGGTCGGTGGGATTTCCTCCTTATTCCTCCTCCAAAGACCGCCGATCGGCCGCCTGAATCCACTTGTCGGCCTGACAGGATATTTACAAATTAATCAAGGGTACTGTAGGGGTCAGGCAACCGGGCAACCATCTCCATGGAAACGCGCGGCATACCTGCCCGGTTGCCTGACCCTTGT
>CAZZJN010000171.1:0-5396 GCA_964654505.1 uncultured Ardenticatenaceae bacterium
GCTACGGTCATAGCTATGTCGCCTCCTCATACCAAACGGTTAAAATATCCAGTAAAAACTGCTCGGTCACCTGGGCTGGATCGTCCTGGAAACCGGGCAGGGTTTCGACCATCGAGGCTAATTCCTCGATGCCGATATCATTGGGATGTCGTGTGGGATAATTTTCCATTAACGAAACAACGATAGCGTAGGTCGAATCCCAAAACAGTTCAGGTTCATAATCGGACAAAATTTAGATCCTGTCGGTAAATCATGGATAAGTATAGTCAATTATATTGCAGAGGTCGAATTGATGCCGCCATAAATCTGCAAGTCAATTGTTACCGGCGGGATTGATTCTTGCACCATGCGTATCCTTCTCATCTCTCCGTATCATGGCGGCAGCCATCGAGCATGGGCCGAGGGCTATCAAAGGAACAGCGCCCACGAGGTATCGCTGCTCACATTGCCGGCGCGATTCTGGAAGTGGCGCATGCATGGCGGCGCGGTGACGCTGGCCCGCCGGTGGCTCGCTACCAACGCCCCACCGCCCGACCTCATCCTGGCCACCGACCTGCTCGACCTGACCACATTTCTGGCCCTGACCCGCGAAGCAACGGTCGCCATCCCCGGCGCCCTCTACATGCACGAGAATCAATTAACCTACCCGTTGCCGGACGATCCGACCATCGGGCCGATGCGACGCCAGTTAGGGGAGCGCGACCGGCACTACGGTTTCATTAATTACGCCTCAATGATGGCTGCCGGCCACGTTTTCTTCAATTCCCAATACCATCTTGATAACCTTTTCGCCGCATTGACGCCCTTCCTACGCCATTATCCCGAGTACAACGAGATCGACAGCATCGAGTTATTGCGCCGGAAAAGCGAAGTACTGCCGGTAGGGGTCGATCTGCGGCGCTTCGATTCGGCCGCCAGACCCGGCGCTCCCACGGCCGCGCCGCTTGTCCTTTGGAATCAGCGCCTGGAATATGACAAAAATCCCGAAGGGTTTATCAATGTGCTGGTTACCCTGGCCGAGGAGGGTGTGCCGTTTCGGGTAGCCCTCTGTGGCGAGCGCTTCGGCAAGCCGGGCGAGCGTTGGGAGGCGGGAGTTCAGACTCTGGGCGGTCGCGTGATTCACAACGGGTACGCCGACGACGCCACCTATAGCCGCTTGCTGTGGGAGTCGGCCGTCACCGTCTCCACCGCCGGCCATGAGTACTTTGGCATTTCCATTCTGGAGGCGATCTACTGCCACACGTTTCCGTTGTTGCCGGCGCGTCTAAGCTATCCCGAACTGATCCCGGCCGAGTTCCACCCCGACTGTCTGTATCATGGGCAGCTCGATCTCCTGAATCGCTTGCGGTGGGCGTTGTCCGATGTGGCCGCCACACGCGCCGTCACTAGCGGGCTGGCGGTGGCGGTCGCCCGATTCGATTGGAGCGAATTGGCCGGCCGCTATGATGAGGCGTTCGCCGCTCTGTCCCGACGACAAGCCTGACGTTCAGCGGCGGCGGAACCAGTACCAGGCGGAGTTCCAGACCGGATTGTCACCCATCCGGGTGGTGCCATGCTCAACCTTGTCAAGGTGGAAATGGTCGCTCAGCAATGCCATGATCCGGCTTTCGACGATGCCGCGCGGCCGCTCTGTCATATCGGCCGCCGCGTCAAGGAGGTGGGCGAAAAGCACATACCGACCGCCAAGGTGCAGGAGCCTCGCCAGTCCGGCCTCGTACCCGCGCAGCAGATCATCGTCGAAGGAATGCATACAACCAATATCGATGGCCAGATCATAGGGTGGCTTCAGAAAATCAAGCTCCGCGACGGACGCCTGATGAAACCGGGCGCGCTCGGCCACACCGGCGGCCGCGGCTCGCTCACGGGCGACCTCGATAGCGTGGGGAATAAAATCCACGCCGTCCACGGACCAACCAAGCCGCGCCAAATGGATAGCCGTGCGTCCAAAGCCACATCCCAGGTCGAGAGCGCGTCCCGGAGGCAACTCCGTTCCCAGGGCGACGATCTCCGGTGGAGGCACAGGATCATCCCAAGGAATAACTCCTTCCTGATATCGTCCCAGGAATCTGTCGTAGAGAGTCGAATCGTCAGTCATTGGATACACCTGCGTCGGGAATATCTGCGGGCGGAACGCCGTTTGACCGGAAACTGAATTGCCGTCCCGATGAAGTCCTTGGGGTACAATAGCACAAGGCATCGGCAATTGGAAATTCGACCTTCAACCAATGGCAACCATCAAACACCCGCGCCACACGCTGCAATACATCCGGACACATTGGCCGGTATTTTTCGTCCTCTACGGGATATTGGTATTCGCCATTTTGCTGATCGGCGTCGGACTGGCGTCCGGCTGGTATTCGTTCGTCTCGTTCTCCCTGGCGATGATGCTCGTAGCCTCCTACTTGCTGGTCGCCTTCATCTACGTCGCCTACCGGTTGAACGACGCCCCCGGCAGCAACGCGGCCGAGCTTCTGTTCGAGATGTCGCAAGCTCAGCCGTCGGACAACATCGTGTGCATCGACCTCGGTCTGCGGGCCACGGCTGTGACGGCCGCCCAACGAATAACGACGGGAGTGGTCACGGTTATTGATGTCTACAATCCGCAATCCAACACCGGCGCCGCTTTGCGACGTGGCCGCGACCAGGCCCGCCGGCCCCTCGACGATCCGCGACTCAACTGGATAGACGGCAGCATCGACCTGTTGCCCCTGCCCGATCGCAGCATCGGCACGGTGTTCATGAATCAGATCCTCTCCGAGTTCTGGCTGTCCGAGGAGCGGGACAGGTTGCTGGCGGAAGTGTTTCGCATCCTAATCCCCGAGGGAAGACTGTTGGTAGCCGAACGGATCCGATCCCAAATCAATCCAATGCTGACGGCGCCGGTCACATTCACCCTGCCGGGGAGCGAACAGTGGCATGCGACCCTGGAATCCGCCGGTTTCATTGTCCAGCGCGAGGAGTGCCCCCACGGCTTGCTCTACTGTGTTCGCGCTGACAGACCGGGGTTGACCGCCGGGAGACAAATGCGCCTGAAGTTTTAATACCCCTGACGGCTATCGCCATACTCATCAACAATCAGGCCGATTCCGGAAATGCCTTACCGGGCTAATGCGGTTGAAGGCCGCCATTCACAGGCAGGAATTCGGCCCACAAACGCTCAATTTCGCCCCTGGTTAACTCCGGCTGTTCGAGTATCCAGCCCATGAACTCCGCGCAAGTCTCTGTGAAGCGGTAGCTGTCGGTGCGATCGATCGCGCACGGCCGAGGCCATCGCGAGGCACCAGCCGGACCGCGAGGAGCAAGAACGACGATGGCGTCGTGGGTCAGGGCGTGCATGCGGCTGATATGGACCGAAATCGGATGTTCGGCATGAACGACGTAGCGATTGAGCAAAGTGAAGCCGGCGTTGCTCAAGGCGGCCGATAGCGCCGCCCAGGCCCGTGGCTGCCAGTGGTGAAAAGTGAAGATGAGGCGGCCGACCTCAGGCTTCAACACCCGGCGACACTCCCCGAAAATCTCTCCCATTAGCTCGTAATACTGATCGCTGCCATTGGCCCGTTCGGAATTGACCGCCGCGGCCGACTCATCATAATCCCAATCGGCCGCACCGGGCAGAAATTGACGCAACCAGACGCGGAAGAACGCCGCCAGGTCGCCGTACTGGATGCTGTCGTAATAGGGCGGGTCGGTCACGACAGCATCGACGCTGCTCGACTCAACCGGCAGACTGACCGACGAACCTTGCATCAGGAAGAAGCGCCTGCTTGCCTCATGCAGATCGGCCGCACTGTCCACCTCGACCCCGCTGTCACGCTCGCCCTCGATCGGGATAAACCGGGCTGAGCCTCCGCCAGTGACGCGCTCTTGTGGCGCAGCCGCCCAGCGACGGCCGCGCACGATGCGGCTCTGGAAAAGCTTCTGCAGCGTGCCCGATGCGCGGCGAGGATAGACGGGATTATTCTCCAGCGCGGTATAAGGAAACGAGTAGCCATGATGGGAAAAGGTGTGGCGGACTGCTCCGGCACGCCGCTTATCGACCCCTTTATAGCCACAGAGCATCGAATTGAACTCCAGCGAGGTCGAGACCAGCAAGGCCAGATTGAGACGAATGACGGGATCATCATCCGGCAGATGACGAAGGGCGGCATCCAGAAATAGCAATTGGCGGCTGGAGAACAGATCCAGATAGTTCCTGATATTGCGACGGATCAATTGGATCGACTTGTCTCCGCCGGTGATGCGGAACTCTTCCGCTCTCAAAGGCAGGGATGCCCTGAGCGCGTTGGCCCGCTCCAGCGCCGCCCTGTCGCGCCAGTCCGGCGACTTGTGGAAGAGGCCATGGACATCACAGTGGCCGGCGACGGCGAGCATTTCATAGCGCGCATAATACGGCCGATCGGTGAGATCGCTGAACGGTTCACCACATCGCTCGCATCGGTCCTGCCTCTTTTCGATCAGACGAACATCGCCTTCCCGACAGATATGGTCTCGCCCATCCGTCAATTCGCCGCAATCGGGACACCAGCGCAAGGTACGACCGTCCGGCTCATGCCGCAAGACGAGGGAATCCACAACCAGCACTTCCCGGCAGGCGCATTTTCGTCGCAGCCCATAGAGCGCGTACCACAAAGGGGCGGGTTCGTCGCAGTCGAGGCAATGGGTTTGGAACAGGTCGCCAACAGACTGAACCAACTCATCGTACATGCGCCGAAATTCAGTTTGCAGGAGCTTAATCGGCCGATCCGTCAGCGTCGCACGAGCCTGCAACACCGGGATCGGATCGACGTCAACGCCGATGACCGATGCCCCCAGGCGTACCGCCTCATGCAATGTCGTGCCGCCGCCCATCATGGGATCGAGGATAACCTTGCCCTCCAGCCCTCCCGACTTATAGTAGGCTCGTCGCTCAGGATCATCGACCAGTCCTTTCAGGATGAGGCGAAATGTGGTGCCGCAGCGCCGGCCCCACCATTTGTGAAGATAGGTGTTCGGCCGATAGTGGTGCTTGTTATAGGTTTCCAGGCGCGCCAGCTCGTCGCCAAGCTCGACATCAAGGGCGACGTCGATGGGTAATGTCGAATGCGGGGGGATCATCGAAGTCAATTGTAGGGGGCATTTAAAGGACAGGCAATGACGGCCGAAAATACCTGGAGAGCCGTTTGTGAGGAGACCTTATCGGCGATATAATGTTGAGCATCAATTCTGCGGGGCGGTGGCGAAATGGCAGACGCAGCGGACTTAAAATCCGCCGGGGTAACACCCATGTGGGTTCGAGTCCCACCCGCCCTACTCATGTGCCTGAACACCTGCCGCATGTCACTTGAATGTCCTCTCCCAAGCGGCCGAATCCATCATCACCCCCGCATCTGGCCTGAACGATATGAGACTGATTGAAC
>CAZZJN010000172.1:0-5396 GCA_964654505.1 uncultured Ardenticatenaceae bacterium
CATGTAGAGACGTTTCGCCGAAACGTCTCTTTCTTCTTTCCAAGACGTTCCAGCGAAACATCTACCTCTCCAAGACGTTCCAGCGGAACGTCTCTATCTCCGGGACGTTCCTCGACCACCAAGACGTTCCAGCGGAACGCCTCTACCTCCAGGATGTTCCAGCGGTACGCCTACCTCCAAGACGTTCCAGCGGAACGTCTCTACCAATACGTGATAGAATAGGCTCCCACACCCGCAACCCAAACACAACCGGTCACGTAATGATTAACATAGCATAAGATGTCGCCATCAAACGGACATCTTCAAGGAGAGACAACAATGGATTACATGGCAACCATTCGCCGGGGGTGGGAACACACCTGGAACAACAAATTCCTCTGGGCGCTGGGCTTCCTGGCCGCTCTGGGCAGCGGCAGCACCTTCACCGGTTCGAACTCCTCTTTCAACAATGGCGGCACTGGAGGTTCGGGGATGACGATGTCGCCCGAGGGCATGGCCGCGCTGACCGGCGGGCTGATCCTGTTCGGCTGCTTGGCCTCCATCGTCGGCATCATCCTCTGGCTCGTCTCGCTGAGCGCCCGCGGCGGCCTCATCGGCGCCGTGACCCAGATGGAGACGGGCAGCGACAAGCCGGACTTCCGCAGCGCCTTCCGCATGGGCTGGAGCAAGGTATGGCGGCTGGTGGGCATGACCATCGTCCTCTATATCCTGCCGACCATCCTGTTCATCGTCGTCCTCGTCGGCTTCTTCGGCGCGATCGGCGGCATGGCCTACTTCGCCAGCGGGGCCGAAGATCCGAGCGCGATGGCCGCCGGCATCGGGGGCATGGCGCTCATCTTCGTCTGCCTCATCTGCCTGCTCATGCCGATCATGATGGCCCTGAGCCTCATCTACCCGTTCGCCTACCGCGGCATCATCCTGCGCGACATGGGCATCCGCGAGAGCCTGCGCCACGGCTGGACAGTGGTAAAGACAAATCTGGGCGAGATCATCATCCTGGGGCTGGCCTTCTTCCTCATCGGCCTCGTCGTCGGCTTCATCGTTCTGGCCGTGCTGGCGCCGATAGCCCTGGTGGTCGGCGTGCCCTTCGTGGCCCTGATGCAGTCCGACGCGACGGTCCTGCAGGGAATCCTGGTCACGCTTGGCCTGCTGGTGGCGATGGTCGTCACGGCGCTGATCTCGGCCGTCTTCGTCGCCTGGCAATCATCGACGTTCACGGTGGCCTACCTGCAGTGGACGAACAAGCAAGTCGTGATTGAATAAACAGACAGCAAGGTAGCGGGGTCGGGCAACCCGGCATCAATCGGGGAACCCGACCCCTCCGTGCCGCGCGCCCGGCCACGGGCAGCCGACGACGACGAACCATGACTCCCATCGGCATCGACACCGGCGGCACCTTCACCGACTTCGTATGGGTCGACGGCGACGGCCGTTTGCGCATCCACAAGCAGCCCGCCACCCCCGACGACCCCTCCCGCGCCGTCATCACCGGGCTGGCGGCCTTGGGCGACGCGCCACCCGACGCACCCGTCATCCACGGCAGCACCGTGGCCACCAACGCCCTGCTGGAGCGGCGCGGGGCGCGGACGGCCCTCATCACCACGGCGGGCTTCCGCGACGTGATGGCCATCGGCCGCCAGAATCGCCCCGACCTCTACGCCCTTGTGCCCCAAAAGCCGCCGCCGCTGGTGCCGCGGGCGTGGCGCTATGAGGCCGTCGAGCGCGTCTCGGCCACGGGTGAGGTGCTGATCCCCCTCGACGAAGCCGCCCTGAGTCCCGTACTGGACCAACTGGCGGCCGAACGCATTGAATCGACGGCCGTCTGCCTGCTGTTCTCCTTCCTCCACCCCGCCCACGAGCGCCGCATCGCCGAACTCATCCGCGAGCGACTGGGGCCGGACGCCTTCATCTCGCTCTCCGTCGACATCCTGCCCGAATACCGCGAGTATGAGCGCACGGCGACCACGGTCATCAACGCCTATGTCGCCCCTCTGATGAGCCGCTACCTCGTCCGCCTGGCCGAGGGCATCGCCCCGCGGCCGCTGGCGGTGATGCAGAGCAACGGCGGCATCATCAGCGCGGCCGTCGCCGGGGCACAGGCGGCCCGCACCGCCCTGTCCGGACCGGCCGGGGGCGTGGTCGGGGCGCGCTTCGTGGCCGGGGCCGCCGGACATGACGACATCATCACCTTCGACATGGGCGGCACCAGCACCGACGTGGCCCTCTGCCCCGGCCGCGCGCCGGTCACCACCGAGGGCGAGATCGCCGGGCTGCCCCTGCAACTGCCGATGATCGACATCCACACCGTCGGCGCGGGCGGCGGCAGCCTGGCCTGGGTGGATGCCGGAGGCGCGCTCAACGTTGGGCCGCAAAGCGCGGGGGCCGACCCCGGCCCGGCCTGCTACCACGCCGATTTCGGCCGCTGGCGGGCGGCCCTCGACGCCCGCTTCGCCGCCGGTCGGGCCACGGTCAGCGACGCCAACCTCGTCCTGGGGCGGCTGGACCCGGCGCGCTTCCTGGGCGGGGAGATGACCTTGCATGAGAGTTCGGCCCGGCAGGCATTGGCCTCGCTGGCCGCCGATCTGGGCGCGCCGGTCGAGGATGCCGCCTGGGCCGTCGTGCGCGTGGCCAACGCCAACATGGAGCGCGCCGTCCGTCGCATCTCGGTGGAGCGCGGCCACGACCCGCGCCGCTTCACCCTGGTGGCCTTTGGCGGTGGCGGGCCGCTCCACGCCTGCGAGCTGGCCGAGGGGCTGGACATCCCCCGCGTGCTGGTGCCCCTCGTGCCCGGCGTGCTGTCGGCGCTGGGCATGACCGCCGCCGAACCCACCCGCGATTATTCGCGCACGGTGATGCTCTCCCCGGCCGAAGCCACGATGACCGATCCCTTCGCCCCGCTGGTCGAGCTGGCGCGGGCCGAGATGGCCGCCGAGGGGTACGACCCGGCGCGGTTGTCGCTGCGGCGCGGGCTGGACATGCGCTACCGGGGGCAATCGCACGAGCTAACCGTCGGCGTCTCGCCTGAGATGGACGCCGCGGCCCTGACGGAGGCTTTCCATGCCGTCCACGCCGCCCGCTACGGCTACGCCCGGCCGGAGGCGGCCGTGGAACTGGTAACAGCGCGGCTGTCGGCCGTCGCCCCGTCGGCGGGCCTGCGCCTGCCGCGCCACGAACCGGGCGGCCGCGACCCGTCGGCGGCGATGATTGGCCGCCGGCCGGTCCGGTTCACCGCCGGCTTCGCCGAGGCGACGCTCTATGACCGCGCCCAACTGCGCCCGGGGAACGCGCTGCCCGGCCCGGCCGTGGTCTATCAGTATGACACGACGACCATCGTCCCGCCGGGCTGGTCGGCCGCGGTGGACGAGGGGGAGAATCTGGTTATTGGTCGCTGACTGTGGCGCAATCTTTTCAGATTGCGATCCGCGCAAGTTCGCAAGCTAAAGCTTGCGCTACAGATTGCGACCCGCCCTGTCCCGTAGGCCGGGTTGCCCTGACGTCAGTGACCATAATGACGATAGTGACGTTAGGTACAAGAGGAACGATGTACAATTCTGCTAATACATTTGACCGGATTGATCGATTCCCCGGTTATGGGGGGCGGGTCAGCATTGGAGGCGGCAATGGCGGTTGCAGCGGTTGGGGCTGACAAGAAAGGTGGGAAAAGGAGGCTTGCTCCTGCAGCGATGTTCGCACTTTTAGGTGCGAGCTTATTGGCGGCTTGTGCACCTGTGGGGCCGCAGACAGTAGAACCAATTGTAGAGCAGGCAAATACAACAGAGGCAGGGGCAACCATACCTTCTTATGCTGAGCTGGTAGCAGAGGCAATGGGAGGCGGGTTTGATCCTGAAAGCCTGGAACCGGGGAGAGCCGCTGCTTTGGAGCAACTGCGACAAACATTTTTTGTCAGAGAGTATGACACTGACGGGGATCAACAATTGGATGGGCCGATCCTGAGTGAATTGGGTGAGAATACAGTGCAGTGGGCGGTTGATGGTGTTACTCCATACCTGGCCGGTGAGGCAATCAACGAGGTGTACGGTGGAGGAACAGATACTGCTTTGCTGGTGTCTGGTTTTAGGCCGGGCGAACCATTGGTGGTTTCGGTAGCCGGCGCAAACGCTGAACTTGAAAAACAAGGTGTACCGGCAAATGGAAAGTATCTGGTAGTGATGAGCCCCACCCAGGCGGTGGTAACTGATGAGCGGAGTAATCCGGTGGCTGAGGTGGGTGCTGATGGGGTATGGTGGGTGGTGGAAGCAGTGGCGGTTGTGACCGAGGTCATAATGACCGAGGTGCCGACTGAAACACCTGAGCCAACACAAGAACCCACGGCGGAGCCGACGGCGATACTTGCGCCAGTAATTGGAGAGGTGTCGGTCTTAGACGGCAAGCTGATGGTCCAGACAGAGGTAGGACTTGAAGAAGCGGGGTATGCTGACATCATTGATACTGAGGCCGGGGTGTTTCGCTATGTCAATGCTGCCACAGGAAGCTTGGTGGAAGTACCACTGAACCCCGTTGTCGAAGGTACGATGGTGCGGGCGTTTGAAGAAGACAGGGAAAGTCCCAACAGTTCCGGGCTGGTCATTGATGAAGAAGCAATGCGGGAAGCGTATCGGATATTGCAGGAGGCATTGAAAAAACGAGAAACCGTTAACCCCGACGGGACGTATAATTATGACATATACCTGAAATCACAATTTGGGACTTATTTTAGCGGATTGGGACCCATTATTTTAAATCACTCAAACGCGTATTTGGAAGGAGACTTGGAAGGGCAGGTAAAGGAGCAAGGGCTGGTGTTTGACGGTGCGCGGATAGTAACAGCAACATATGAGCAGTACTCTCAAAACGAAAACGGAGTGGCTACTTTTATAGAAAGTGTGATTGAGAACGGGGGAGCATTTGGCCTTGGTGATAATGGTTCAGTAATGATTGGGTGGGGAATAACTCCTGACAGAATGCTTACTTTATGTTTTTATAGTAAATACAACGATTTCGTTTCAGAAGCTCCTCCCAGCTATAGGGAATATATGCTGCGTGCAGTTAATTTGAACGAAAATACTATTAGCAATAATGCTGATGTCGTAAATACGTTATTTTTATCATACCTTGCTATGATAAAAGGTGGGGTATTTCCCGATCGTGCTAATCCAATTTATCCTTGGCTTGACTCAGCTTATAGCTCTTTTCATGTAAAAGGTGATGAGTATTTCCCCCATGACGGTAATTTTGGAAGATTGAGTGGTTTGCCTCGTAATCCCCAAGTTTTTTACCCTGACCCCAATCCATGGGCGAACCGATAAATGCTCTAGACTCTCGTTTTTGGCTCGCAAAGTCTTGACTTTCATAGGTGATGCTGTCAAGCTGGGATTATGCCTAGAGTTGTGCGTGTA
>CAZZJN010000173.1:0-5375 GCA_964654505.1 uncultured Ardenticatenaceae bacterium
GGCCGCCATTCGTGGAGCTGATGAAGCCTCCAATCGACAGCAACTGCCCGACGCCGAAGACGAGGATACCCGTGCCGAACTTGCGCAGAAACACGAGATAGCCGGTATAGAGGCCTTCGCGCCGCTCGCCGGTCTGCAATTCATCCACGTCCACGACATCGGCGACGATGGCCCAGGGGATGATGCTCATGGCCGCAAAGCCGATGCCCGCCGGTACGACGCCGAGAAATATCAGGTTCCCGCCGCCCACCGGCATAAACGCGCCGACAACCAGCACGGCCACCATAAAGCCGATGCCAATGAGATAGGCCATTCGTTTATCGGTTCGGCGCATGAGAGCCAGCACGAACGGGATGCTCAGCAGCGACGTTCCCAGCACCAGGGCCAGCACGAGGTTATCCAGCCCCGGCCGCAACTGGACGTAGTCGATCAGAAAGCGGACGAAGATGATCATGATGATATCGCCCGTCGTGAAACAGAGCAGATAGATGAGCGCCGCCAGCCGGAACGGCTTGTTGCGAAACACCTCCTTGAAATCCTTCACCGGCCTGACCGGCGACTCCACCGGCTCTCCGTCCGGCTCACGAATGACCAGCGCCAGCACGATCAGCGGCACAGCCATGCTGATCGCCCACAGGCCAGCCGCCAGCGCGTAGCCCATCCGGATCGCCTCCGGTCCGCCGCCGAACCAGGGTGTGAAGACCTGCTCCGCCAGCAGCTTGAATCCGCCGGCCGTCACCAGTTGGGCCAGGAAGGAGAAGGCGATGCGCCATCCGGTCAGGCTGCTGCGATCGTCATACCCCTCGGCCAGCTCCGGCACCAGGGCCAGATAGGGCACATTGACGATTGTGAAGAGGGTGTCGTAGAGCAGAAAGACCACGCCGTAATAGATGGTCAACGCCAATCGGGATTCAAAAGGCGGCACGATAAACAGCAGGAAGAAGGTCAGCGCAAAGGGGATAGCGCCGAGGAGCAGGAACGGCCGCCGCCGCCCCCAGCGCGAACTCAACCGGTCGCTCAGGCTGCCGATGATAGGGTCGTTGATCGCGTCCCATAAACGGCCGACAAGCCACAACCCGCCCGCCACCCCCGGCCCCAGACCGACGACATTGGTCAGAAAGACGAACCAGAAGACATTGCGGGCCGTGGAAGCGGCCGACGGCCCCCAGTCGCCCATGCCGAATATGAGCTTGGTCGCCTTGGGCAGCCGCGACGTAACGGTCAAGTTAGCAGCGCTCATGGTCCGAAATCATCGCGACCATCACCGCCACGACCTGATCTGTGAAGTTGAACATGGGAGCCTCCGCCGATCAGATTTCATGATGCAGAAGTATGTTTAGATGCTACCACGACCGGGGCCGGATACCAATTTCCTGCATCTCAAAAATTTGCCATTCATTACAAGTGGAGTATGATTTCTTGCTTACCCCCAATCATCGAGGTAGAAACGAACGCTATATGGGACAAGTAAAACCACTTTCTGCGGACAATCTTCGTCTGGTTTGCGATCCTGTTCGCCTGCCGTTCGAGACGACGGCCGACGTAGAGCCGACGACGGCCATCATCGGCCAGCCGAGAGCCACCCGGGCGCTCGAATTCGGCATGGGGCTGAAGAGCAAGGGGTACAATATCTTCGTCATCGGCTCGCCGGGGACCGGGCGTAGCGCGGCGATCCGTCACTTCCTGCAAGAGCGTTGCGGCGCGGAGCCGACCCCCGACGACTGGCTCTATGTCCACAACTTCGAGGTCGACCACAAGCCACAAGCCATCAACCTGCCGCCGGGACAGGGAACGATCTTCGCCGACCGCATGAAGCAGCTGATGGAAGCGGTGGAGATCGCGCTGGTTCAGGTGCTCGAGAGCAGTTCCTATCGCGACGGCGTGCATGCCCAGGAGCAAAAGATTATCGGGCAACGCGAGGAATTGCTCGACGCGCTTGAACTAAAAGCGACCGAGCAAGGCTATACCCTCCAGGAATCGCCCTCAGGCTTGATCGTTACTGAAATGGCGGATGAAGAGGACGAGGGAAACGCCGCCGCTGATGAGAACGGCGTAGGTAACGACGATCATCCATCGCGGGACCTTGCATCCCGGCGTGACACGCTACGCGCGTTACAGGTGGAACTGCAGGATATTATGCGCCAGGTGCGCATCATGGAGCGCGACGCCCGCGAGGAACGCCGCCAACTGGATCGCCAGGTGGCCGAGGCCGCCATCCAGGACGAATTCGAAGCCATCCGCGAGCAATACAGTGAGCAAGCGGTCATCCTCGACTATGTCAACGCCGTTCGCGAAGATTTGCTGGAGCAAGTGACGCGAGCTGCCCCGACGCTGGACGACAAGGATTTTGACCAACAGGTCGATTTGCGGCGCTACGACGTCAACGTGCTGGTGGACAACAGCGCGGGCGGCGGCGCGCCCGTCATCGTGCAGCTTAATCCCACTTATGAGAATATCTTCGGCCGCCTTGAAGTTGAGTCACAAGGCCACTCGATGACCACCCACTTCACCCAGATCAGGGCCGGAGACCTGCACCGGGCCAACGGCGGCTATCTGGTGATGTACGCGCTGGACGTGGTGCGACAGCGCGACACTTGGGAAGCATTGAAGCGGGCGTTGAAGTCAGCCGAGATCGAGATGCGGCCGCCCCACCCCGACGGCCCGGCCATCGCCAACTCCCTTTGGCCGCAGTCCATTCCATTGCTGCTCAAGGTCATCCTGTTGGGCAGCCCGCATCAGATTCACTCCTATTTCTCCGGCGATGAAGAGTTCAACGATCTGTTCAAGGTGCGCGCCGATTTCAGCGACACGATGCCGCGCGACGACGAACACGAGATGTCCTACGCTCAATTCGTGGCCGCTCGCATCGAGGAAGAGAATCTGCGCCCCTTCGGCCGCGATGCCGTGGCCAAAATCATCGAATACGGATCGCGCCTGGCTGAACATCAGGGCAAGCTGAGCACGCGCTTTGGGATCATCACTGACGTGGCGCGAGAGGCCGACTATTGGGCGGGCATGGCCGGGCGAGAGATTGTGACCGCCGCGGACGTGCGCGAAGCTTTGAGCGAGCGCGTCAACCGCGTCAGCCAAGACGCCGAACATTATCGCGAGCTGGTTCTGGAAGGGACGATCTTCATCGCCACCGAAGGCAGCGTCGTCGGGCAGGTCAATGGCCTGACAACCTACGATATCGGCGAGTTCACCTTTGGCCAACCCGGTCCCATCAGCGCCCGAACATTCATGGGCGACAGCGGCGTCATCCACATCGAGCGCGAGATCGATATGGACGGGCCAAACCATGAAAAGGGCGTGCTCATTCTGAGCGCCTACCTGGGCGGTATCTATGCCCAGCACCAGCCGTTCTCGCTCAACGCCAGCCTGACGTTTGAGCAGGCCTACATTTGGGTGGACGGCGACAGCGCTTCGACGTCGGAAATGTACGCGCTGCTGTCCAGCCTGAGCAAGCTACCCATCCGGCAGAGCATCGGTGTCACCGGGTCGGTAAATCAACGCGGCAACATCCAGCCTATCGGCGCAGTAAACGAAAAGATCGAGAGCTTCTTCGACATCTGCACCGCGCGCGGCCTGACGGGCGAGCAGGGCGTCATCATCCCGGCCAGCAACGTCATCAATCTGATGCTGCGCGAGGACGTCGTCGATGCTGTGCGGGATGGCAAATTCCATATTTGGCCGGTGCGCACCATCGACGAAGGTATCGAATTGCTGACGGGCGTTCCTGCCGGCGAGCCTGACGAAGAGGGTGAATATCCGGAGGGTACGGTGCACGCCACCGTCAAAAAGCGCCTGCGGGAGCTGGCAACGGAACTCAAATCATTTGGGGAAGACCGCGACAGTTCAAGCGACGGCAGCGGCAGCGAAGAAGATTAGCCCGTCGTCAGGCGCAAGTAATGAGCCGCGCGCAGGATGGCGACGGCGCTCTTCGCGTCTTCAAGCCGTCCATCCAGAGACATCGCCACGAGTTCGTCGAGCGCGAAAGACACGACCTCGATCTCTTCGTCGATATCCATGGGCAGGGGATCGACCGACAACCCCGTGGTCAGAAAGAGCGCCATGCGCTCATTGGACGATCCCGGCAGGGGCCAAACCTCGCCCAGGCTAACAAACGTCTCCGCCCGATAGCCTGTCTCCTCCTGCAGCTCGCGTTGGGCGCATTCCAGCCAGGGTTCGTCCCCTTCGCGCGTGCCGGCCGGCAGTTCTAGGATCGTCTCCTTGAGCGCGGGGCGGTACTGACGCAGCATGAGAACCTCATGGCGGCCGCCTTCTCTCTTCACCAGCGGAACCATCACGACCGCGCCGGGATGCTCGATTATGCCGCGCTCATATTGCGTTCCGTCATCCTGTTGGAAGGTATCGACGCGAACGCGCCATTTCCCCTCCCAGACCATTCGAGAGTGAAGTGGTTTCATGAGGTTATCATCACCGGCGTTGCCCCGGTCACGCTGCCGGGCTTTAATTAAGGCTTGGGCGGGATTCTGATCTGCTGCCCGACTTCAAGCCGATCGGGATTGGCGATGCCGTTAAAGGCGGCCAACTCCTGATAGGTGAAGCCATAGATCAAACCGATGCGATACAAATTATCGCCGGGCTGCACGATATGGATCGTCTCGCCTGTCGGAGATGTCTCCTGTCCGGGGACGGCCGTGGCCTCGGCCGGGGGCGCTTCGGCGGGCGCGCCGGCCGGATCGGGCGTTGCGCTGGGCAGGATCGCGTTGGGATCAAGCGTGGGCGCAAATGCAGGCGTCGGGCTGGCTGCCATGGGCGGCAGGAGCGTCGGGCTTAGCCCAGGAAGGCCTGGCGTAACCGTGGGCGGGACCACGCTGTTCGGCGCGGGTCGCTCGCAGGCGGTCAACCCGAATAGAACCATCAGTGTCGTTATCAGCATTAAGAGCGTAGTGCGTTTCACGCGCGACCTCCTCATTCGGTCCTCGTTATCGCCGCCTTCTCATCCGACGGCCGTCAAAGGCTGCGGTGGGCTATCGGCCCGGTATTGGTGCGATTCGCCATCCGGAACAAGGGGTCGGCTCTTCCGGTGACGATGGCGCATATCGCCATGTTGCCATGATGATACACAGCATGTATACATGCAGCATGTAAACATGCAACATGTATACATAACGCAGTCTATCATAGTGCGTGGCTCAGGGCAAGATGAAGTCCGATCGGCTCCGGGGCAAGGTGTCGATTGGCGGGATGATCGTATAATTGGATGAATGATTGCGCCGACTGTTTCTATCGCCGGGGACCGCGAGTGGCCTTGCCGACACCACTGAATCCTCCACGACATATCCATGTCGGCGTCAATGCTCACCTCCTGTCGGCCGAGGCGAGCTATCGACGGGCGGGTATCCATCAAT
>CAZZJN010000174.1:0-5270 GCA_964654505.1 uncultured Ardenticatenaceae bacterium
CGTATATCCTATAGGCATGCCCACCGACGACACCCGCTACATCGGCGAGATCATCACCGTGGCCTTCGACCGGCCGCCGCTGTTCAGCAAGCGGCCGCATTGCCCCGACCGCTTCGAGTGGGGCGGGGAGGTGTACGAGATCGTCGAGGTGCTGGCCCAGCGGGTGGACTTCGGGCGACGCGGCCGCATGTCGATGAACATGCAGCCCGAACACGCAGCGCGGGCCGCCCAGCGCGGATCGTGGGGCGTCGGCCGCTACTTCTTCACCGTGCGCACCGCCGGCGGCCGCGCCTTCGAGCTGTACTACGACCGCGCCCCCAAGGGCAGCGACCACCCCGAAGGGACGTGGTTCCTGCGCTACGAGATCGTCGACTAGAGCAAACAGGGTCAGGTAACCGGGAAGGGAGACCGCGCGCTTCCATGAAGACGGTGGCCCGGTTGCCTGACCCCTGCCGCTTGATTAATCTGCTATTATCCAACAGCAAGAGAGGCATACGATGAGACTGGCGATTGGATCGGACGAGTGCACCCATGTGACCGACGCCGTGGCCGCCGAACTGCGGCGGCGCGGCCACGAGCTGGTGCTGGACCTGACCGGCGGCGATGGCGAGGCGGCCGACCCGACCGACCGAACATGGCCGGCCGTGGGTCGCGCGGTGGGCGAGGCGGTGGCCGGCGGCGCGGCCGATGAGGGTATCCTCTTTTGCTGGACGGGGACGGGCGTCAGCATCGCCGCCAACAAGGTGCGGGGGGTGCGGGCGGCCCTGTGCGACGACGCCGAGACGGCTCGCGGCGCGCGGCTGTGGAACAACGCCAACGTGCTGTGCCTCTCCCTGCGCCGGACGAGCGAGGCGATGGCCCTTGAAATAATAGAAGCGTGGTTCAATACATCGTTCATCCCCAACGAGGGGGATAATGCCTGTCTGGCGCAACTGGCCGAAGCTGAATGAGGCCTGGTCGGGCGGATTTGCCGCCTGAAACCGCGCGATTCGCCCGTTCGGCCGTCGATCAGCCCATTCCGGCCGGGGGAGGCGGGGCATCAGGCGGTTTCCACGCCCTATAGAGCGCGGATTGAATATATTATGAGCTACTCGTAATTAATTCATGGTCGATCAGATGTTCGTTTCGTATAGCCTACTGCTGATCGCCTCCCAAGCCGTCCATTCCTCCCCCATTGCACTGCAGGCTCAACCGGTCAAATTGCACTTTAGCCGCAACCGCATCCCCCTGACGGATGAATCCATCAGCTGATATACCAAATGGGTAAAAACACGATTCCGGAGCCCCGGTCACCTCGTCAACAACCCTCCAAACCGGTTTTACCGGTATTGCTTCTCAGTTGCGGGTTTGAAACCCGCACGCACGGGGCGACGGGCCAATCAGCAACGAGCAAGTGATTGCTCCGGCTACTCCATCGGTTGCGCCCTTACCGCTGGCTGCTATCATTACCACGACCATTCTTGAGAATCATACCGTTATGGACTTCCTAACCGCTGACTGAAAGCCCACCAACGGCTGGCGAAATCGGGACTATCAAAACCCCGAGGCGCAGGAATGGCGGCCGATCGCTGAGTCGCGGGGGGAGATACTGAGCCGCGTCCGCAATTCAAATGTCGAACGATATCCTGTCCTATATTGAGATGTGTCGGCGCGAGAGTCTCAGCCTCCAGAAGGGGATGAACTTCCGCGCCGGCGCTGACTACTCCATCATCCTCATGTCGCAGCGGCCGAACGCTCCCTATCGCGATCGGATCGAAGATGAAGGCGCAACCCTCATCTACGAGGGTCACGATGAGCCACGGCGAGCGGGCGGGCCAGATCCCAAACTGATCGACCAACCCGCCCAGACGGTTCGCGGCACATTGACTGAGAACGGTAAATTTGTTGAAGCCGCGAGACGGTTCAAAAGCAAAGAGGCTCTCCCCCAGAGAGTCCGGGTATATGAGAAGATACGCGACGGCATCTGGTCATACAATGGCCTGTTTTTACTGGTCGATGCGTGGGTCGAGCATGACGGGCGGCGTGATGTATACAAATTTAAGCTATCGGCCGCACGCGACGACACGCCATTGCCGGATGGTGAATCAGTCGAGTTGGAAATGACCCGCCTCATTCCCTCGGCCGTGAAGCTGGCGGTGTGGCAGCGAGACCACGGCCGCTGCGTCACGTGCGGGGCGACGGATAACCTGCACTTTGATCACATCATCCCCTATTCCAAAGGCGGGACTTCGTTGCGGGCGGAGAATATCCAGCTACTTTGCGCCCGGCACAATCTGGAAAAGAGGGATCGGATTGAATAACTGAGCTTGTGGAGTTACCTGCCAGGTTGCTCCGACGGTGGGGCTGCCCGATTTGAGCGACCCCGATAGCGATTGTCAGGCGGGGCTGTTTACGCCGCCGACCAACGAGGCCGGGTTCGCCGCCGGCCGCGGGTGGCTCCATCGACTCCATCGACTCGCCGTCGTAGCGCGACTCTTGCCCCAGCAGCCGGCCGAGCCATTGCCAAAAGCGAAGCAGCAGTTGTCGCATCATGACCTCCTGATGTTGTCAATCGGCCGGTCTGACGGTCAGTCATCCGGCATATGCTCTGGCTTTCTCCGGAAGGGCGGCCGTCGGCGGGCGAGGATCACAACCTTGTACGTTACCCAATGTGTGACAAGACAGGAATGATTGTCACACGGAAACGGCAAGGAGAGCGGTGAAGTTCACTTCAAGCTGGAGCAATAAGCTCGCCTGTTCGATCACCTCCCGCTCTCTTCATGCCTGCACGAGGACGGACGATATCTTCAGCCCTCGAGCTTTCACATCGAGAGAGCTTCCGTTCGCAAGGTTGTCCTGCGGCAGGCAGTTGCCAGCATAACACAGGAGGTCTAAAGGTGACAAGCAACCTGATAGTTTCTGGCAGCCGGAACCGCTACACTTGATGGCAGCCGGGGTTTTTAGATGAAACCCGGTTTCTATGGAGTGATTATGCGTGAAGTAGCTATTTTAGGCGTCGGGCAGACGCCTGTTCGCGAGCATTGGGACATTTCCTTGCGCGCCCTGGCCGTGGAGGCGGGGCGGGCGGCGCTGGCCGATGCCGACGTCGACCGGGTCGATGCCGTCTATGTCAGCAATATGAACAGCGACCGGCTGGTGGGGCAGCGCCACCTGGGGCCGCTGGTGGCCGACTATCTGGGGCAGCGCGGGGTGGAGGCGGTCAAGCTGGAGGCGGCTTGCGGCTCGGCGGGGTCGGCCATGCGGCAGGGGATCATGGCCATCGCCTCGGGCCGGATGGAGCGCGTGCTGGTCATCGGCGCGGAGAAGCTGACCGAGATGCCCCACGGCGAGACGACGGCCGCCTTGGCCACGGCGGCCGATGCCGATTTCGAGATCGACCAGGGGATCACCTTCGTGGGTCTCAACGCGCTGATCATGCGCCGCTATATGCATGTCTACGGCTATGACCATCGCGACTTCGCCCCGTTTGCCATGACGGCCCACGCCAACGCGGCGCGCAACCCCAACGCGCTGCACCGCTACGCCATCGACCAGCGCGAATATGACCGCGGCCGCGAGGTGGCGGCGCCGATCAGTCTTTATGACGCCTCGCCCATCGGCGACGGGGCGGCGGCGATGCTGCTGGTGGCCGCCGAGGGCGCGCCGGGGGCGGTGCGGGTGGCTGCCTCGGCCTCGGCCACGGATACGGTGTCGGTTCATGACCGCGAGGATATCTTGTGGCTGAAGGCGGCCGAGTTGTCGGCCAATCGCGCCTTTGATCAGGCGGGGATGGGGCCGGAGGATATCGATCTGTTTGAGCTGCATGACGCTTTCAGCATCATGGCCGCGCTGTCGCTGGAGGCCTGCGGGTTTGCCGAGCGCGGCCGCGGGGTGCGGTTGGGGCTGGATGGCGACATCGCCCCCGGCGGCCGCATTCCTATCTCGACGATGGGCGGGCTGAAGGCGCGGGGACACCCCGTGGGGGCCACCGGCCTGTATCAGCTGGTGGAGGCCACGTTGCAGCTGCGCGGGCAGGCCGGGGCGTTGCAGGTTCCGGGGGCGCGGGTGGCCATGACGCAGAACATCGGGGGGAGTGGGGCGACGATTGTGACGCACATCCTGACGAATTAGGAATTACGAATTACGAATTACGAATCACGAATGAAGGGGCGCGGAAACAGAACCGCCCCGATGCCAAACCATCGGGGCGGTTTTTGTTTGTTCGTTGTAATTGTCGAGTGTCAGGCGGCGGGTTTTTGCAGGATCAGCAGGTCCTGGGGGGCGGGCATATAGTCGCGGATGTGGAAGTACTTGCCATAGACCTCGATGACTTCCGACCGTCGCTGGAAGACGTCCCACTGGCCGGTGAGTTTGGAGGAGACGGACACACCCTCATCCTCGGAGGTCAACTCGAAGCGGCCGACCTCAAGGATGGTTTTCTTTTGCTCGGGCGTCAGCATCCAGTCTTCGAATACCCGGCCGAGAATGGTGGGCACGAGGAAGCCGCCGGGCTTGAGGATGCGATGCATTTCGGCCAGCCAGGCGTCCTGGGTCGCCAGCGGGATATGGGTGAAGACGGAGGCGGCATAGATGAGATCGACGGAGTTGTCCTCGATTTGTTCGATGGGCGGGTTGTAACCGTGGGCGTAGAAGTCGATGCCCGACAGGTTTTGCTTGCACCATTCGATTTTGTCGGCCTCGACGTCGGTGCCGATGAGCCGCACGCCGTACATGCACCGCAAATGGCGCAACAACCGGGCCGAGCCGACGCCCAGTTCCATGATGGTTGAAGCTGTGCGGATATTGAAACCGTGTTTTTCGAGGTTGTAGAGCCACGAGAAGAGCTGGATGTAGGCCGAGGCGAAGAAGTTGTCATCGGTGATGACGTTCTTGACGTCCTTTTGGCTCATAATCGACGTGCGCATGGTGATGTCGTCGGGGGGAATGGGACCTTCGTCGACATTGATATAAAAATGACCCAGCTTTTCCTTCATATAATTATGATACAGGGCGGTGGTCAGATTGCGTTGGGTCGATACTCTCATGCCGGCGGGCAGGCGTCGTGAATAGACATAGAGCCGGCTTCTGATTTCTTGCATTAGTTTCTTTTTCATTCTCTTGTCCTTTGCCAAGGGTATCCTGAAGCTTAAGGTTATGGATTTTATCTTAAGATGCGCCTTACAGTTAGCCGTCGGGTGGGGGGAGAGGAGGTTGGCCCGTCTGATGGCTAGTGGGCGGCCTGTTCCGGAGCAGCAGGCGAGGCGGCCGTCACCTTCAAACTATCGCGCAGT
>CAZZJN010000175.1:0-5269 GCA_964654505.1 uncultured Ardenticatenaceae bacterium
GAATCTGCCTATTGCCCATAATCCAATCAGGGTCGATTATACCATACCGTGGAAGGGGGGATACCTTCGATCCCTTCGTTCGATTACGCCTTCCCCAACACCGCCGCCAGCAACGCCATGCGAATGTACATCCCGTTCTTCACCTGGCGGAAGTAGGCGGCGCGGGGGTCGCTGTCCAGCGCGGGGCTGATCTCGCCCACGCGCGGCAGGGGGTGCATGATGACCATCTTCTGCTTGGCCTGCTCCATCAGTTCCGGCGTGAGGATGTAGTTGTCCTTGACCTCGTTGTACTGCTCCATGTCGCTGAAACGCTCCTTCTGGACACGGGTGACGTAAAGCACGTCGGCGTTCTCGATGACGTCGGCCACGTCGTGGGTCTCGCGCACGTTGAGGCCGCGGTCGCGCACTTCGTTCATGATCTTCAGCGGCATGCGCAGAATCTCCGGCGAGACGAAGCGCAGGCTGACGTCGAAGTGGAGCAGCAGCTTGGTGAGGCTATGGACGGTGCGGCCGTTGCGCAGGTCGCCGACCATGGCGATCTTCAGCCCATCGATGCGCCCCATCTCATGCCGGATGGTGAACAGGTCGAGCAGGGCCTGGGTGGGGTGTTCGCCGGGACCGTCGCCGGCGTTGATGACCGGGATGCCCGCCGCGTTGGCCGCCAGCTGGGCCGAGCCGATCTCCGGGTGGCGCAGCACGATGACGTCGGAGTATTGCTCCAGCGTGCGGATGGTGTCGGCCAGCGTCTCGCCCTTGCTGACGGAGCTGAACTGCACGCCCTGGGTGATGGGGATGACGCTGCCGCCCAGCCGCTCCATGGCGGAGATGAACGACGCGCTGGTGCGGGTGCTCGGCTCATAGAACAGGCAAGCCAGCACCTGCCCGCGCAGCAGGTCGACGCCGTTGACGCGGCCGACCATCTCGCGCATCTCCTCGGCGCGGGCGAAGATATAGGCCAGCTTCTCGCGATCAAACTGATCGACCGACAGAATGTCCCAGCCGGTCATGCCGTTGGCGACGCGGCCGTTGCCGTTGCGTTTCGCTTCGATATCGGCCAGATTAAATAACGGTTTCAAATTGACTGTTTCCATTATGTTTCGCCTCTTCTGTGCAATTAAATTGCGATCTCCAATAAATCCTTCAATTCGCGAATGACCTCCGGGTCACCAAATAACCAATCCTGCCCCCGGCAACGCCAGCACCGCGCCGTCATCGACGACCGTCCGGCCGCGCAGGACGACGCGCCGCACGCGGCCTCCGGCCCGCAAGCCCTCGAAAGCCGTCCAGCCGACCTTTGTCCGCCAGCCCCCGGCCGGGATCGTCCAGGGGGTCATGTCCACCTCGACCCAGGTGTCCGGCTGCGGCGGCAGGCCGAAGATGCGGCGCGGGTTGTCGTGCATGAGCGCCGTCAGCCGTTCGACAGTCAGGCGGCCATCGGTGACGGCCGCGAGCATCAGCGGCAGGCTCGTCTCCAGCCCGGGGATGCCCGGCGGCGGGTTGGCCGAGCGCTTCTCATCGAGGGTGTGGGGGGCGTGGTCGGTGGCGATGCAGTCGATGGTGTCGTCCAGATGATCCCACAGGGCGGCCACGTCGTCGGCCGTTCCAAGCACTGGCCGCATGTCGCCCAGCGGTCCCAGCCGCGCCGCGTCGGCCACGGTCAGGAACAGGTGGTGGGGCGACACTTCGCAAGTCACCGGCAGGCCGCGCATCTTGGCGTCGGCGATCAGCTCGATCTCCTCGCGGCGGCTGACGTGGACGATGTGGATCGGCCGGTCGTAGGTGGCGGCCAGGCCGATGGCCACGGCCACACTCTGCTTCTCGGCGTGCAAGGCGATCATCTTCTCGCGCGGCCAGCGCCGGAAACATTCGACCAGCGTCGGCAGGTCGTCGACGCGCAGCTTGCCGAAGGTATCGTTCAGGTAGATTTTGAGCGCGACGGCGCGCGACGCCAGCTGGGGGAGCAAGTCGATATCCTCGGCCGACGCCCCCGCGTAGAGGCCTACGTCGCAACGAATCCCGGCGGCGGCCGCATCCCGGGCCGTCTGCAAGGCGGCGGGCGTGGTCAGAGGCGGGTTGGTGTTGGGCATGGCCAGGACCATTGTGACGCCGCCGGCCAGCGCCGCGGCCGTGCCGGTGGCGAAATCTTCCTTGTGCTCGCCGCCGGGCACGCGCAGGTGGGTATGGACGTCGATGAGGCCGGGTAAAATCAGATCAGGCATGGTGACACGCTACGAATGCCGGGTTGCAGGCAAAAAAAAGCCTGATCCTCTTGGATCAGGCTGGTATTGGTAAACAGGATGGATGGCCGGGCGGGCTGCTTATCCGCCCGGTGGTTGTGTTCGGCCGCTCGCGCCGCCGCCAGTATGTCGATTCGATTGCACACTGGAAAATTAGTTTAGCATGTTGGGTGGAGAGTGGCAAATTTTTCGGTTATTAATATGGTATGCAAGCCCGGATTAAGGTACAACATAACCATACTCATCAACGGGAGGCGCACCATGAGCAAGAAAGGCAAGAAGAACGACAAAGCGGAAGCGGCCGAACCGATGGCCGATGATTTCGTTGAATCGGATCGGGTTGAAGAAAGTGTCGTCGACGACGTGGTGGATGCGCCGCCCGACTATCTGACCAAGAAAGGCAAGCTGAAGGAAGACTTCTATCTGGAGCGGCTGGTGAGGTTGCAGGAAGAGCTGACCAAGCTGCAGTATTGGGTGAAGGAGAAAGGGCTGCGGGTGGCCATCATCTTTGAGGGGCGCGACGCGGCCGGCAAGGGCGGCGTCATCAAGCGCATCGTGGAGCGCACCAACCCGCGCATCATCCACGTCACCGCTCTGGGCATCCCCAACAACCGCGAGAAAGGCCAGTGGTATTTCCAGCGCTGGGTGGCCCAGCTGCCCGCGGCGGGGGAGATCGTCCTCTTCGATCGCAGCTGGTACACGCGGGCCATCACCGAATACGTCCACGACTTCTGCACCGAGGAGGAGTATCGCGAGTTTCTGGCCTCCTGCCCGCAGTTCGAGCGGATGCTCCTGCGGTCGGGCATGATCCTGCTCAAGTACTGGTTCTCGGTCAGCGACGAGGAGCAGGAGCGGCGGTTCCAGTTGCGGGCGTCGGACATCAAGCGACGCTGGAAGCTCAGCCCCATGGACATCAAGTCGCGCGATATGTGGGTGGAGTATTCGCAAGCCAAGGATCGGATGTTCGACTTCACCGACACCAAGCAGTCGCCGTGGTTTGTGGTCAATGCCGACGACAAGCGGCGGGCGCGACTCAACTGCATCAGCCATATTCTGTCGCAGATCCCGTATGAGGATATCCTGCCGCCGCCCATCGTCTTGCCGCCGCGCAAGGAGTCCAGCGGCTACATTCGGCCGCCCATCGACCAACAGACGTTCGTGCCCGACTTGTTTAAGTGAACCTGCCGGGCTTAATCTGACCGGATAATGGCCTTCCGCACGGGTGGATTAAGGTTTTCATAAACCGGGACTCATCGCGGCCTAAAGCAGCTATGCTATAAGACTTGATTATCAAGGTGATATTTTCGCGCGAGGGCCGGGGTCGGATGGCGGGCTTGCCTCGACAAGAACGGGCATCGCGCATAGGGAATCAACGGACAGGAAACAGATTTTGATGGAACAACCGACAACGCAACCGGCATCCCGGCGCGCCCCAGTTCTCCTGGTTGGCGCGCTTTTATTGATCACGGCCATCGTATTCTTCGCCGGCGGCCTGGCTTTCGACCGCTTCGCCTTGCGCGGGCTTAGTCTTTTTCGTGGCGGAGGCAGCGAGGGCGGGCTGGACACGGCCTTGCTGGAGGAGGCGCGGGAGATCATCCAGCAGCATTTCGTCATCCAGGAGCTGGCCACCGACGAGAATCTGCAAACCGGCGCGTTGGCCGGCATGGTCGATATTCTGGGCGACACGGGCCACAGCCGCTTCATGACCCCGGCGATGGTGGAGGAGCAGCACAACTACACCGCCGGCGAGTTCGAGGGTATCGGGGCCTATGTCGAGATGCGTGACGGCCTGGTTACGGTCGTTTCGCCCATCGACAACTCGCCCGCGCAGGCGGCGGGCGTCCAGCCCGGTTATATCGTGATGGAAGTCAACGGCGAAGACATGACCAACGGCATGTCGCTGCAGGATGTGGTCGATCGCATCGTCGGCCCGGCCGGCACCGAAGTGACCATCAAATTCTTCGACCCGGAGACGAGCGAAGAGGTGGTGATGACCATCAAGCGCGCACGTATCGAGCTGGAGAACGTCACCTCGACTATGCTGCCGGGCACATCGCTGGCTTTCATCCGTATCGCCGGCTTCAGTCGCGATGTCGGCAAGGATTTGGCGGCGGCCATCGACGCGGCCGAGGCGCAAGGAGCGACGGGCATTATCCTTGATCTGCGCAACGATCCCGGCGGCCTGCTGGACGAAGCCATCGCCGTCGCCGGTCAATTCCTGCCGCCCGACAGCGTCGTCGTCCTGCGCCAGGATGCCCAGGATAATATTCGCGAGGAGAGGACCTCCGGCAAGGACGAATCCACAGCCCTGCCGCTGGTGGTGCTTATCAATCAGGGCAGCGCCAGCGCCAGCGAGATCGTTTCCGGCGCGCTGCAGGACCACCAGCGGGCCACGCTGGTGGGCGAGACGACCTTCGGCACGGGCACGGTGCTCAACGAGTTTCCGCTGTCCGACGGCTCGGCCATTTTGCTGGCCACGGAGCAGTGGCTGACACCTGACGGCCGTGTCATCTGGCGCGAGGGAATCGTGCCCGACGAACTCGTCGAACTGACGGGGCCGGTGCGGCTGGTGGTGCCCGCCACGGCCGATGATTTGACCGCCGAGGAGCTGGCCACCAGCGAGGACGCGCAACTGCTGCGAGCCATCGAACTGCTGGGCGGCCGATGACAAAGGTGACGCCCGTGCCTTATTTCGGGTCGGGTGGGAAGCCGTTCATTTCGTCGTGGTGGTCGATGCCCGGCACGTTGCGCAGCAGCAGCAGGAAGAGGAGCAGAAAGGCGGCGACGACGGCCATGATGTAGAGGCCGAATCCCACGGCCATGCCCACGGCGGCCGTCGCCCAGAGGGTGGCGGCGGTCGTCAGGCCGCTGATGTGCCCCTGGCTCTGCAGGATGACGCCCGCGCCCAGGAAGCCGATGCCGGTGACGACCTGCGCGGCGATACGCGTTGTCTCGCGTCCCTCCGGCACGACGTGGTAGGAGATGATGGAGAACAGGCACGACCCCAGAGCCACCGCGGCGAAGGTGCGCAA
>CAZZJN010000176.1:0-5199 GCA_964654505.1 uncultured Ardenticatenaceae bacterium
CGATCAGGCCCTTGCTCAATAATGATCGCAATGCGCCGTCGGAGTTCACACCACGGATATGGTCGATTTGCGGCCGTGTCGCCGGTTGCATGTAGGCAACGATGGCCAAGGCTTCCAGCGCCGCCTGGCTAAGCCGGGTCGTCAATTCGAGGCCTAAAAACCGTTCAACCGCCGCGGCCGCCTCAGGAGCGGTGGTCAATTGCACCATGTTGTCGCCGCTCCATTGCAACCGCAATCCGCGCGCGTCATAGTCGGCTTCCAGCTCGCGCAATAACTTCTGGACGGCCGCCGGTGTGATCTCCAGCGTCGCCGCCAGACGCGATACGGAGGCCGGACCACCGGCGACGAACAACAGACTCTCCAGCAGCATGAGGGACGAAGCGGTGGCGCTTCCGTTCGAGGATGTCGAATTTGACGTAATCATGGATTCACAAATTGGCGACCGATCGCATTGATTATTACAGGACAATCTGAGGCCAAGCGGTTATTATAGCGATGATAACACAACCCCTCTGTTTTGGAACGAATCATGTTAAAAACAATTCAATTTGCCGAGCAAAACCACCAAAAATATCTAACCGAATTATCCGAATTTCTCAGAATCCCCAGTATCAGCACACAATCAGATCGAGATGACGACACAGCCAGGGCGGCCGCCTGGCTGGCGACAGCCATGAGGAACGCCGGCATGGAACACGTCACTGTTTACGAGACCGAGGGCCACCCGC
Source organism: uncultured Ardenticatenaceae bacterium (assembly GCA_964654505.1). Taxonomy (GTDB): domain Bacteria; phylum Chloroflexota; class Anaerolineae; order Promineifilales; family Promineifilaceae; genus Promineifilum. The sequence continues at coordinate 729 of CAZZJN010000176.1, forward strand.
TGGTTTATGCCGACTGGCTCCACGCCGGGCCGGGTGCGCCGACGGTATTGATCTATGGTCATTATGATGTCCAACCACCCGATCCGCTGGAATTATGGGAATCGCCGCCGTTTGAACCGGTGATCCGCGACGACTATATCTACGCGCGCGGCTCGGCCGACGACAAAGGCCAGGTCTACATTCACGTAAAGGCGGTTGAGGCGTACCTGAAAACAGTCGGCCATTTACCGGTAAACGTCAAGTTCATCGTTGAAGGCGAAGAGGAAATCGGCAGCCGGAACCTGTATCGTTTTATCGCGGCCAACGGTTCGCTCCTCTCGGCCGATTCCGCCCTCGTGTCCGATTCTTCCATCCTGGGTAAGGGCAAACCGGCCCTGGTCTACGGCTTGCGCGGAAATTGTTACGTGCTGATCGACGTCACCGGGCCAAGCCGGGATCTTCACTCAGGCTCCTATGGCGGTGGGGTCAACAACCCCCTGAACGCCCTGGCCCACATCATCGCCAAACTAAAGGACGAGGAAGGCCATATCCTCATCCCCGGATTTTATGATCGGGTTCGGCCGTTGTCGGATGAGGAGCGAAAATTGCTGGCCGACTTTCCCCTCGACGAGGCGGCGTGGCTGCGAGAGACAGGCGCGCCGATGCTCTGGGGTGAGCCGGAATACTCACTGGTTGAACGGATCAGCGCGCGCCCGACTCTCGACGTCACCGGCATGTACGGCGGTTATCAGGGCGAAGGCACCAAGACCGTCCTGCCGTCATACGCTCATGCCAAAATCTCAATGCGCCTCGTCCCGGACCAGGACCCACGAGAGATCACCGAGTTGTTCGAACAATATGTCCGCTCGATCGCCCCGCCCAGCATCACGGTCAAGATGGAGCGATCACGCGGCGGCAAAGCTTCGCTCATCGATCGCGACACGGCGCCGATGCGAGCGGCCGCGGCAGCCTATGAAGCGACATTCAACCACCCGGTAGCATTCATGCGCGAAGGCGGATCGATCCCGGTGGTCAATCATTTCGAGTCCGATCTGAAATTGCCGACGGTGTTGATGGGCTTCGGGCTACCGGGCGACCGCATTCATTCGCCCAACGAGCGGTTCTATCTGCCGAACTTCTACGCCGGAATCGAAACCAGCATCCGCTATCTCGACCTTCTAAGTCGGGCCAAGTACCGTGGGCAGTAGTATCCGGGCACTCAGTCTCGCGCCAGGCCGGCAAAGAGGATGATTGTCGAGCGATTCTCGCCCGTTTCGGTGATAACCCAGATGCGATTCTCACGAACGACATAGGCCGAGACAACGGCATCCATGCCGGTCAGTGTGTTGACTTTGTTTAGCGGGCCGAAACCGGGAAAGTCGCGGCGGGTCCCATTAAGGAGTTCTTCGTTGACGTCCAAATCATAGAACTCACCATACTCGCCAAAATCGCCCGAGGCATGACATTCAATCAGTTGGCGAATCTCCTCGGTCGTCAGGCGAACGGAGACACCGGTGGTGACGATGATCTGGCCGCAATCGATGAGTCGGCCGCTCGCAGCATACGGCGCGGCATCGTTGTCCACATCGCTCGTCTCCGACAGCCGAAAGAAGCCGATGTCGCCGCTATAACCCAGATCGGCATAGGGGATGAACTGGCCGTCGTCGAATTCAACACCGATCTCGTCTTCCTGGATGCGCGGCCGCGGCAGAAGGTTCAAGTCACGCCGTCGCCAGAAATATTGGCGGCGAGCCTCATCGGCAACAATGCGGACGATGTGCGGTTTGTCGGTCATGCTCTCTCCTTTGTAAATGCTACCGGGCTTGCTGGTTGCGATTACAGTCGACGATACCGATATTGTAAACGCAATCAGACGTAGCTGGAGAAATTTCTACGCGGTTTTCACAGATATGTCGGAATGTGGCTCCGAAGTTAGTATCATCTACAAATGGGATAATATTTGAGCCTGCCGCCCTCACCTCTTTTTGAGAATCAGGCTCAACTCGTTATCCTTCAATCAACATGAATCAATTCGCTGGAATCAGGAGTAAAGATGAACGGCTCGGCAGAATCCCACCCAATTAACCAATCGATTATGACAGCCCAATTGGGCGACCTCCAACCGGCGGTCGATAAGGGATTGCAGGCGTTATGCAAGGAACGGATCATCGGCCGCATCTGGGAACATGATTATTCGATCTGGAAACCACAACAGACCGAGATCACGAACCGTCTCGGATGGTTACGCATCATGGACAGGATGAACGGCGAGGTCGACCGTCTAAACGGGCTGGCCAACCAACTCATCGCCGAAGGCTATACCCATGCCCTGTTGCTGGGTATGGGCGGATCCAGTCTGGCCCCTGAATTATTTGAGAAAACGTTCGGCCGCCCGTCGCGTTCGCCCGAAGTTCCATTTCCCTATCTGGACCTGATCGTCGTCGATACAACCGACGCCGATGCCATCCGCGCGGCCGAGCAAGCAGTCGATTTGAAGCATACCTTAATCATCGTCAGCACCAAGTCTGGCGGGACAGTTGAAACACTATCGGCGTTCAAGTATTTCTACAATCAGCTGGCGCATGTCGTCGGCCCGGAGCGCGTCGGCGAGCATTTCATCGCCATCACCGACCCGGGCAGCAAAATCATCGAGATGGCCGCCCGTTATCATTTTCGGGAGGTGTTTGAGAACGACCCCAATATCGGCGGCCGCTACTCCGCCCTCTCCTATTTTGGCCTTGTCCCGGCAGCCCTCGTCGGAACCGATATCGGCCGCCTGCTGGCCAAAGCGTCAGCCATGACATCGAACAACGCGCTATCGGGATGCGAGATCATCGGTGATAACTTAGCGGCCCGACTTGGCGCGGCAATGGGCCAAGCAGCCCTGACGGAGCGCGACAAGTTGACGTTTATCACCTCTGCCGCGCTGGCCAGTTTCGGCGATTGGGTGGAGCAACTCATCGCCGAGAGCACGGGCAAGGAGGGCAAGGGCATCCTCCCCGTCGTTGGCGAACCTCAAGAGCCTGTCGACAGCTATGGCGAGGACCGGCTATTCATCCACATGCGGCTGGATGGCGACGCCGGAGATGATGATTTCGTCTCCGCGCTGGTCGACGCGGACCATCCGGTAATCACCGTCCATCTCAAAGACCTGTATGATATCGGCGGTCAGTTCCTCATGTGGGAGATGGCGACGGCTATCGCCGGATATTTCCTGCGGATCAATCCGTTCGATCAGCCCAATGTCGAGGCAGCCAAGGTGAAAGCCAGAGAGATCGTGGCTGATTATAGTGAAAAGGGGAGCCTACCGGCAGGCGACTTTGCGCAGTTAAACCCCACAAATCTCGAGAAGTTTTTGGGTCGGGCGCGGCTGGGAGATTACATATCCATCCATGCCTATGTGCGGCCCACGCCGGAAACGGATGCGGCGCTCCAATCCCTGCGCAAAGCCATTAATCTGCGAACCGATCTGGCAACGACGGCCGGCTATGGCCCGCGCTTTCTCCATTCGACGGGGCAACTTCACAAGGGCGACAGCGGGAATGGGTTGTTCATCCAGTTCGTATCCGATGCCGATGAAGATCTGCCCATCCCCGACGAGGCAGGCTCTGAAAAATCGAGCATGAGCTTCAACGTGCTGAAAAAAGCTCAGGCATTAGGCGATGCAGCCGCGCTGAGGGAAGTCAAACGAAGGCTGATTTCTTTTGAGGTGGGCCCGAACGCAGACGCAGCCGAGATGATTGCGCGCCTGGCGGCAGCGCTTTAGTTGGCTCACCCATGCCGCGGGAGATCGCCATATAGACGATCCCCGCGGCCGTTGGATTTCATCCAGCTACGCCCCGGTGTAGGCGATACGAAAGATGATCCCCGTTGCCCAGTCGGCCACATACAGCGCTCCGTCGGGTCCGACGGTCAAATTTATCGGCGCGGCAAACCCGGTGGCGAAAGTCGCCATCTCCTCACCGCCCGGACTAAACCAGACGATCCGCTGTGCTTCGGGAAAGGCGCTCCACAGCGTCACGAAAATGCTGTTGTAGTAGCCGGGAAACTCATCATCAAGATAGGTCGTGACCCCGGTCGGCGCGGAATGAGGGATGAAGGTATGCAAGGGCGGCACAATCTCCACGCCGGCGGGAGGCGGGAAACAGGTGTCGCATTCGAACCAGGGGTAGCCGTGCTCGCCACCGGGAACGACCAGATTGAATTCCTCGGGCGGGCCGAAATCGGGCATGTTATCGGTAGCGAACAATCTGCCGTCAGCGTCCCAGGCGATCCCGAAGCTGTTGCGGAACCCGCGGGCATAGGTTTCTATCTTTGTGCCGTCAGGGCTGAAGCGAAGGATACTGGCCTCGTAAGGGTGCAATTCGTCTTGCTTGCCGTAATTCGCCTCCGTCAGAATTTCGCCATGATCGGCGCGGCCGCCGACGGCCATATAACCGTAGCCGTCCGGGCCGAAGGCGACTCCGTTGGCCGAGTGCATGGCGACATAGCA
>CAZZJN010000177.1:0-5187 GCA_964654505.1 uncultured Ardenticatenaceae bacterium
GGCCATCCCGCCCACGGCCGGGCCGTCGCCCACCCCGTCGCTGACCCCGCCACCAGGCGGGCCGTCGCTGCTCTACCCGGTCGAAGGGGCGGTCATCGACACGCTCGACGCGCCGGTGCTGCTGCAATGGACGGCCGTGAAGGATCTGGCGGAGAATGAGTGGTACATGGTGGAGTTGCGCGACGCCAATGAGCGCGACAGCCTGCCGCGGCGAGGCTTCACCCGCGACCCCTCCTTCCACCTGCCGGCCGAGTGGCGGCCGCCGGTGGATGAGTTGCGCCACATGGAGTGGACGGTGAGCATCGTCCAGGTGACCGGGCGACGCAGCGACGGCGGCTTCACTTACACCTTCGGCGGCCAAAGCAGCCGGCCGTCGTCGTTCATGTGGCAGGGAGCCAGGCCCACGCCTACGCCAACGGCCACCCCGACGGCCGCGCCTACCCCGGAATCGTAACCCGCGCCGCCACGCGCGCGCCCATCTCGGCCGTGCCGATCGACGGCTCTCCCGGCCGGGCTATATCGGCCGTCCGCGCCCCCTCGGCCAGCGCCTGCGCCACGGCGGCCTCGACGGCCGCGGCTTCCTCGGCCAGCCCCAGACCGGAGCGCAACATCATGGCCGCGCTCAGGATCGTCGCCAGCGGGTTGGCGATGTCGCGCCCGGCGATATCGGGCGCGCTACCGTGGATCGGTTCGTACAGCCCCGGCCGCCCCGGCTCGCCCAGCGAGGCCGACGGCAACATCCCCAGCGACCCGGCGATCATCGACGCCTCGTCGGACAAAATGTCGCCGAACATGTTCTCGGTCACGATGACGTCGAAATCAGCCGGGCGATTGATCAGGTACATGGCGCAGGCATCCACCAGGATGTCCTCACATTCCACGTCGGGATAGTCGGCGGCCACCTCGTGCGTCACCTCGCGCCACAGCCGCGACGAGGCCAGCACGTTGGCCTTGTCCACCGACGTCACCTTGCGCCGGCGGCCGCGCGCCAGCTCAAACGCCAGCCGCACCACCCGCCGGATCTCGCTCTCGGTGTAGCGCATGGTATCGACGGCCGAGCGCTCGCCGTTGACCGTTTCCCGCCCCTGCGGCGTGCCGAAATAGAGGCCACCGGTCAGCTCGCGGACGATCAGCACATCCACCCCGCGCACCCGCTCCGGCCGCAGGGGGCTGGCGTCGGCCAGCGCGTCGGGCACGACCACCGGCCGCAGGTTGGCGAACACGCCCATCGCCCGCCGCAAGCCCAGCAGCCCTTGCTCCGGCCGCACGGGGGCCTGGGGGTCGCTCCACTTGGGGCCGCCAACGGCCGCCAGCAGCACGGCGTCGCTGGTGAGGCACAGGCCGAGAGTCTCCTCCGGCAGGGCTGTGCCCGTGGCGTCGATGGCGCAGCCGCCGATCAACCCCTCGTGAAAGGTGAAGGTGTGGCCGAATCGGGTGGCGACCGCGTCCAGCACGCGCCGCCCCTGGGCCATGATCTCGGGTCCAATCCCGTCGCCGGGTAGCAGGGTGATCGTTCGGTTCATAGATAGTGCGAGGGCGGGTTCGTCACCCGCCCTCAATAAAATTGGATGGTAGGGGCAGACCTCAGGTCTGCACGCGTGAAACTAGTCGGCGGCGACGAGCTTGGCGTCCGCTTCCGGTTCGACGACCGGCGTCCCGGCGATGAACTCCTCCACCAGGCGGTGGGCCTCGTCGTCGGTGTACTGCACCGGCGGCGACTTCATGAAGTAGGACGAGGGCACATTCAGCGGGCCGCCGATGCCCCGGTCGAGGGCCAGCTTGGCGCAGCGCACGGCGTCGATGACCACCCCGGCCGAGTTGGGCGAATCCCACACTTCCAGCTTCAGCTCCATGTTCAACGGCACGTCGCCGAAGGCCCGCCCCTCGATGCGAATGTGGCACCATTTGCGGTCGGTCAGCCACGGCACGTAGTCGCTCGGCCCCACGTGGACGTTGTCGACGCCCAGGTCATAGGGCAGCTGGCTGGTGACGGCTTGCGTCTTGGAGATCTTCTTCGACTCCAGACGGTCGCGCTCCAGCATGTTGTAGAAGTCCATGTTGCCGCCGAAGTTGAGCTGGTAGGTGCGGTCGATGTGGATGCCGCGATCCTTGAACAGATTGGTCAGCACGCGGTGGGTGATGGTCGCTCCGACCTGGCTCTTGATGTCGTCGCCGATGATGGGCAGATTGGCGTCCCGGAAGCGCTTGCTCCAGTAGGGGGAGCTGGCGATGAAGACGGGGATGCAATTGACGAAACCGCAACCGGCCTCGATGGCCTGCTCCACATACCACTTGGTGGCCATCTCCGAGCCGACGGGCAGGTAGCTGACGACGACATCGGTTTTGGTGTCCTTCAGGATTTTGATGATGTCGTCGGTCGGCCCTTCGGCCTTCTCCACTTTTTGCGACAAGTACTTGCCGATGCCGTCATGGGTCATGCCGCGATGGACGGGCACGTTCATGTAAGGCACATCGGCGAACTTGATGGTGTCGTTGGGGTAGGCCCACATCGCCTCGCTCAGGTCCTTGCCGACCTTGGTGGTGACGACGTCGAACGCGGCCGAGAACTCGATGTCACGAATGTGATAGCCGCCCACAGTGGCGTGCATCAAGCCGGGGATCTCCGCGTCGTCGGCGGCGTTCCGATAATAGTGGACGCCCTGGATGAGCGAGTTGGCGCAATTGCCGACGCCGACGATGGCAACGCGCACCTTCTTCTGATTTTTGGCCATGATATTCTCCTGCAAATGATTTCCGTCGAAAGGCGAATCTCCCGGCGGGTGATTATTCTGTCTATTATACGATTAAGTTGAGATTTGGGCGCATGGGTGAGTCACAGATGAGGGACGGCCGCCGCGCACCTGATTAGGCATTATATGAAGAGTTGGTGGCGGGGGCAACGTGGTTTAGAGGATGCCCATCCGGCGCATGGATTCCACAAGGGTGGGTTGTTGGCCGTGGGGCAACCAGGCCAGGGGGAGTTCAAGGCCCGGCAAAATGCCGGAGCGGTAGATACCTTGCGGGGTAGCGATCTGTTCGTAGCGGCCGCCGGCCAGCCGGTAGAACTCGGCCGATTCGCGCTCAGGGTCGATCAGCCAGTACTCCGGGATGCCTGCTGCTTCGTAATCGTTATATTTCTTGATCCGGTCGCGCTCCACGCTGTCGGGCGAAATGACCTCGACCACCAAATCGGCCGGGCCGTCAAGGAAAGTCTTGCGCAGGCGATCCTCATGCGCTTTGGCAATGAACAGGATGTCCGGTTCGGCTCCGTAGCCGGGGATTTTCATCTTGAATGGCGCGGTCAATACTTTTCCCAACTGATGATATTCTACAAAAGCTCTGATTATCGGAGCGAGAAACCCCACCAGTAATTGATGCCGTGTCGATGCCGGACTCATGAAATAAACCTCACCCGCCACCCATTCGGCCGATGTATCCTCATCGACCCAGTCGACAAATGATTCAAACGTCGGGAACACCGGGCCGCCGCCCTCAGCCCGGCGCAGGGCGTATTCGACACGTTGCCAGCGGCCTGGCTCCAGATCGATCCAGTCCGGTAATATGCGTTCCAATTCGGCTACAATCTCTGCCGCGTCCGGTATGGTCATCGCGCGCTCCTCATCCAAGTATAGAAAGTTCAATCTGTGCCGTCAATCCTGTTGGTGACTCCAATCGACCGGGCAACCGCATACCCGGTCCGGATTGGCATATCATCCCATGCGTGCGGGTTCCAAACCCGCAGCTGACAAGCAAAACCGGTTAAAAACCGGTTTGGAGAGCCGTTGACGGGGTGACCGGGACGCTGGAAACGTGTTTGGACACGTTTGGGTTAGCAGCGGATGGATTCATCCATCGGCAGCAGCGGAGTATGCGATTGCCCTGCTCCAATCGACCGGTTGTTTGGATTGAGGGACGGGTTGAGCTATGATGGGCTTGCCATCGAGAACAAGTGTTTACACACAATTTATGACACTACCAAGGCACATCTAGGCACAGCTCCAATCGGGTTCCCGCTACATTTCAATCCTGCCGTATCCACTGCATTTGTGGTGACCGTCCAGGTTCCTTGTCTTAAGGCAGTGCATTGCCAGGGAGTAACCCCATTCGTGTCAGAGTGTCTAAACGTCATGGCTGACGTATTCTGACCCCCCACCCATTTCAGCGGTGTCCAACCAGTCGTTACACCAATTGCTGGAGTGCCCTGGTGAATATAGATACCGGATGACTGCAAGTTCCCGTTGGCATCGGTGGCCTCCACGGTCCATGGCAAAAGATCATCGTATTCCAAATTAACCACGTCCTTAATGGTCGCATTGGGCACAACATTCACCGTCGCCGTCTTCTCCTTAAAATGCAACACGCTTGGTGGCGGGTCGGGCTTATTAAACCCCATGCTCATCGGACAACTATAGGCGCTGTTGCCGTTTATGCGCGTGCATCCATAGCCAGGGTTTGCGTTTGTCGCCTCAAAGGCATTGTGGCCCGCCTTGGCTGCGGTAACCTGAAAATTCCCGCTGCCGGGCACACTGGCCGCATTTTTAGTCATGGTGTACACGCCTAAATTAAGAAACTGTGTCGATCCGGAATTCACGGTTTGCGGCGACCCGGAAGGCCATGCAAAAGTAAGCGTGACTCCTCCCAAAAGCCCATTAGTGGCGTTTCGTGTTTCGCCCGAAGCTCGCCAGTAGGTTGTCCCCCCGGCTGGGGTCGGCGTCGGCTGCCCGGGCGCCGTCGTCGGCCCACCACTCACCCAACATAAATCCTTGCCACATTTTGTAAAATCCGTAGCACATGCGGTCCCATTACTAATTTTGTAACAAACGCTACTATTATTACTTGAATCGCACACAGTCGAATTTGTCTGGCATTGGTTGCCCTGCATGCTGCACGAATATGTTCCTTGTCCGGAGTGAGTAAGCACACAATCCGCCGCATACGCATCCGGATTCGTATCTATACAGTTATAGTGATCAACTACCAGTTGACTCCCGCAAGTCTGAGCTAGTGTAGGGGAATGAGAAAACAATAAAATAAATGCTGAAATAAAAATATATAGCAGAGCTTTGATTCGCATATGATTAACTTGCAATCATTGACCGATTAACTCGATGTCACTAACTAAAAATGAGTCGCTCGGAAGTTGCCCGCCTGGCCCCAGTTGCCGGTCGAGCCGATGCCTCCGACGTA
>CAZZJN010000178.1:0-5162 GCA_964654505.1 uncultured Ardenticatenaceae bacterium
CACGCGGGCGGTGGCCGTCAGCGCGATCCAGTTTTTCACCGGGCAGAAGGCCGATCTGGCGGCCATCGGCCGATTCTGCCGCGAGCGTGATATCCTGTTCATTGTCGATGCCATCCAGGCCATCGGGCATATGGTCATCGACGTGCAGGCCATGAACATCGATGTCCTGGCCACCGGCGGGATGAAGTCGTTGCTGGCCTTGCCGGGGGCGGGCTTCCTCTACGTGCGCGAGGCAGTGGCCGAGGCGGCACGGCCGCGGCTGATCCACGGCAACGCCACGGTCGATTATCTGCACTGGCTGGCCTATGACCTGACGCCGGCGCCGGGAGCGGCCCGTTTCACCGGCGGCACGCCCAATTTGCCCGGCATGTTGAGCGTCGCCTCCAGTCTGTCGCTCCTGACCGAGCTGGGGCCGGAACATATCGACGCCCACACAACGGCGTTGACCCGCTACGCGGCCGATTGCCTGACGCGCGAAGGGTACGAGGTCATCACGCCGCTGGATGCCGCCGGGCCGATCGTGACCTTCCGGTCGCGCTATGATGCCGAGACGACTGATCGCCTGCTGGCGCATCTCAATGACCGGCGGGTGGTGGTTTGCAAGCATCTGGACGCGGGCACGGGGGTCTACATCCGGTCGTCGTTCCATTGCTACAACGTGCCGGAGGAGATCGACCGGCTGGTGGACGGATTGCGGAGCTTCGTCAGTTGAAGTCGATCCGGGGTTCGTGCCCCTGATTGCTCTCCCACCACTGGCGAATGCGGCCGCCGATGGGCCGCCCGATGACGCGCTCCAGCTCGTAGACCACCTGCCACAGCCGCTCGAAGTCCACCCCGGCGCCAAAGCCGACCTTGTGGGCCAGAAATACCAGGTCTTCGGTGGCCAGATTGCCGGCCGCCCCCGGGGCGAAGGGGCAACCGCCCAGCCCGCCGACGCTGGAGTCGAAGGTGCGGATGCCGGCCTGCAGGGCGACGGTGGCGTTGGCCAGACCCAGCGCCTGGGTGTCGTGGAGATGGACGGCCAGCCGCTCGATCTCGATGCGCCGGGCGATGAGGTCGATGAGACGGCCGACGGAAAGCGGGTCGGCGTGGCCTACGGTGTCGGCGATGGCGATCTCATCGACGCCCCAATCGGCGATCTCCTGTACGACGGCCATCGTCTTGTGGGGTGAGATGACCCCCTCGAAGGGGCAAATCCAGGCCGTCATGACGTAGAAGCGGGTGCGGACGCCTTCCTGCCGGGCGCGTTCGACGAGGACGCGGGCGGTGTCGAGGGCCTGACGCGCCGTGTTGTGGGTGTTGCGCAGGCTGAATGTCTCGCTGACGGCCGCGCCGAAGGCCATCGAGCGGCAGCCGTGGGCCAGGGCGCGCTCGAAGCCGCGTTCGTTGAACACCAGCCCCACCAGCTCGACCCCCTCTCCGGCATGGCGCTCCACGGCCGCGGCCATTACCTCGTCGGCGTCGGCCAGCTGGGGCACGGCGTGGGGGTTCACGAAGCTGGTGGCCTCGATGTGGCGCAGACCGGCCTCCACCAGCCCGTCGATGAGTTGGCCCTTTTGGGCGGCCGTCAGCCGGGTGGCCTCGTTCTGCAGGCCGTCGCGCGGGCCGACCTCGTATATCTTCAGCAGACCGTTCATCGAGGTTAATTGTACGCGGATTTGGCCGATTGGAAATTACGAATGAGGAATTACGAATTACGAATTACAAATTACGAATGAAGAGCGACGAATGCCCGGTGACTAGGGGAAGAGGGTGAAATCGCCGGGGTCGACCTGGCGGGAGGCGTGCCTGAGGACGGCGTTCATGACCTCGATGGCCATGCGCGACTCCAGGGTGACGCCGGCGCGGACGCCGACACAGGGATCGTGGCGGCCTTTCTTTAGCTCGAAGTCGATCTCCTCCAGGTTTTTGCGCACGGACTGCTGCGGTTTGACGATGGAGCTGGTCGGCTTGAAGGAGACGCGGGCGACGAGGGGGTTGCCGGTGGTGATGCCGCCGATGAGGCCGCCGTGGCTATTATTCGCATAGCCAGTCTGGCGAATGGGATCGTTGTTCTCGCTGCCGAGCCGGGCAGCCACGGCCGCGCCGTCGCCGATCTCGCAGGCCTGGGCCGCGTGCAACCCGCCCAGCGCGCCCATCAGACGCAGCTTGAGGCTTTGGTAGAGCGGGTCGCCGGCCAGCGCGGGCACATTCAGCCCCACGACTTCCACGGCCGCGCCGAGGGAATCGCCTTCGACGCGGGTCTTTTTGATGAGTTCGGCCGCTTCGGCGGCGAAATCGGCGTCGATGGTGGGGATGCCGGCGCTCGACCACGACGCGGCCAGGACGTCGGCCAGCGGCTTGATGCGCTCCGGGGCGACGTTTGGCCCGAACTCGCGAACGGCTTCGGCCAGGGTGCGTGTCGCCTGCAGGGGGCCGACCTGGACGACCGACGACAGAAAGACGGTCTCGAAGGTCGCCTTGAGATAGAGCCGGGCGATGCTGCCGCCGATGACGTCGCTGATGGTGGCGCGATAGCTGGAGCGGCCGCCGCCGCGAATGTCGGCCAGCCCGCCCGATTGGTGATACTTCACCAGGTCGGTGTGGCCGGGGCGCACCTCGCCCTCCGGCCCGGCGAATTGCGTGTAGTGATCAGATTTGCCGGCTGAAGAGAGAACGAGAGCGGCGATGGGTTCGCCTGTCGTGTAGCCCGCCTCGTAAGTGGCGACGCGGGCCTCGCTGACGGCCGCCTCCGGCCCGCTCAGCAGCCGGTCGTGGTCGTCCTGATAGATGCCGGAGAGAAAGACGACGCAGTCATCCTCGTGGCGGGGGGTGCCGTGGCGGGTGCTGCCGGGTCGCCGCCGGTCGAGTTGATCCTGAATGGCGTCGCGGGTGAGCCACAATCCCGGCGGGCAGCCGAAGACGATGGTGACGATGCCGGGGCCGTGGGATTCGCCCGCCCCGGCCACGGAAAAGAGTGGGCCGCCGAGGAGTTCCATATCCGAATTATGCTATACTATGGCCATGGCAACAATAACGCTTGAGGTTCCGGATGAATTGGCCAGGAAATTGGAAGATGTCGGCGACGGGCTGCCGGGGCTGCTGACCTATGCGCTTGATTTGGCCGGGCTACCCAAAAGGATGAACGCTTACGAATCAAGCCGGAGATCCCCCTGGAACGAAGTGTTCGCGTTTCTGGGTGGCGAGCCAACCATTGATGAGATTATAAATTTCAAGATTTCGGATGAAGCTCAGGACCGCCTGGAGGATCTTCTCGATATGAATCGGGAAGGAACCCTCACCCAACAGGATAGCGATGACCTGGACGCTTTTGCCGAGGTCGATCATATGTTCATCCTGCTGAAAGCGTACCTCCGCCGGAATCATGCTGTAGTTTGAAAGGCTGTGGCCCGTATATACATTACCGCATCCTTGCGCACGCTCGTCTTCGAGCGAGCTGACGGACGTTGTGAATACTGCCGTATGCATCAGGCTGACAGTTCCAATCGCCATACGATGGATCACATCGTGTCGCTGGCACATGAGGGCGAGACCGACGAGCGAAACCTGGCCCTGGCCTGTATGCATTGTAACAGGGCCAAAGGGAGCAACCTGTCTGGGGTTGATCCATTCACCCGAAGGGTCGTTCGACTCTTTAATCCACGCCGGCAACGCTGGAATACCCACTTCGCGATTGAAGGCGCAGCGATTGTTGGCCGCACCCCTACCGGTCGGGCAACAGCGAAACTATTACGAATGAATGAGCCAAAAAGGTTGGAGGAGCGGCTTTATCTCCAATTGATAGGCCACTACCCTGAACGGTGAACCTGATGAATATTTCGGCGGTTTAGCCTGAGGTCAGAAACGCTCTGGCGAACTGCTGGATGGCATTCAGGTGCTCATCGGCCGTCCCGAAGCCGCACCCCATCGTATTCAAACTGACATGCGTGGCTCCGGCGGCGCGCCAGCCCTCCAGCGTGCGGCCGATTGCGTCGAGGTCGCCGTTGCCCCAATGGATACGCGGCTCGATGCCGATATCGGCCCGGCTGCGGCCGTGTTCGGCCAGGTAGCGGTCGAGCGTCTCCAGATGGCCCGCGGCCGAATCGGCGGTGCGGAAGCCGGGCAGCCAGCCGTCGCCCAGGCGCGCCACCCGTCGCAGCACCGCGTCGGCATGGCCGCCGAACCAGACGGGGATCGGCCGCTGCACGGGCAACGGATTCAGTCCGGCGTCGGGGATGTCGTGCCAGCGCCCCTTGAACGTGACCAGTTCCTGCGTCCATAGCAGCTTGAGAAGCTCGACCTGTTCCTCCTGCCGCTTGCCGCGGGTGTGAAAGTCATAGCCGGCGGCGGTGTATTCGACCGGGTTCCAGCCGGTGCCGACGCCCAGCCGGAAGCGGCCGCCGCACAGCACATCGAGCACGGCCGCCTGCTTGGCCACGAGGGTTGTCTCGCGCTGCGGCAGGATGAGGATGCCGGTGATGAAGCCCAGCCGCGGGGCGACGGCGGCCATCCAGGTGAACAGCAGGAACGGCTCCATGAACGGGTCGCGGAAGGTGTAGGGGCCGCTCCAGCCGCCGGGCCGGTCGGGGTTGGCGCCGAGGATGTGGTCGTAGGCCAGCACATGGCTGTAGCCGAGCGCCTCGGCTGCCTGCGCATAATCGCGGACGGCCGACGGGTCCATGGGGTATTCGGTTTGGGGGTAGACGAGTCCGATTTGCATGGAGGGAGTTTAGCAGATTTGGGGGCGGAGGAGCAGGGGGGCGGGGGAGAAGAGGAGCAGGGGAGCGGGGGAGCGGGGGAGCAGGGGAGAAGGGGTTGGGCGGGGTCAGATCATGTCGTCGCGTAGCCAATCCAAACACATCTGTTATACTGGAATTGTGCTTGTTGATTGCAAATAATCTGTGCCACAGGAGACGGCCGATGGTCCATTCACATGCAGAGGTTCCTTCGCTCCCGCGCCCCCAATGCGGGGCGTCGTTTACGGCTGAAATTGGGTTGATCGGCGACGAGGACAAGTTGCGCGAGGCGCCGGCCGCTGCCGTTCCGCCGGCAGTGGCCGAGGTAGTGGGAACTTCTGTGCAAGAGGTGAATTCTGAACCGACAGGAAGGGCAGGAGCTGAGTTGGTGACATTGGAGGCGGCAATGGCGGTTGCAGTGGTTGGGGCTGGCAAGAAAGGTGGGAA
>CAZZJN010000179.1:0-5147 GCA_964654505.1 uncultured Ardenticatenaceae bacterium
AGACGATGGGGATACAGTGGTACAAGAGGCACCGGCATTACAAGTTAGTGTTATAGTAGGAAGACTATCTCCGGAGGACAAGATGAACCAGATTACCGTCAAGTATGAAGACGGGCTGAAAGCATCCCTGATAGACCCTCATGAGGCAGCTGCCTATCTTAACGCAGCCCTTGAAGAAAACGACCAGGAAGTTTTTTTACTGGCATTACGTGATATCGCCGAGGCGCGAGGCTTTACTCAAATATCCCTGGAATCGTTCAATAGATAGGCGACGGCCGCATGCGTGCTGGCGAAGGCCAACTCGGGCAATTGGTCGAGCGCGAAGAAGCCCGCGTCGCCGGCATCATCACCCGCCTGCAACACCCCGCCAGTCAGCCGCGCCCGATAGAGAATGAAGATGCTCGCCCCGCCCTGCCCGGGCGGGTTGAAGAAGACATCGATCACTTTCTCGACGGCCACGATCAGCCCCGTCTCCTCCAGCGCCTCGCGCGCGGCCGTGGCGGCGGGGTCTTCATCCTGATCGACGTAACCCGCCGGCAAGCTCCATTTGCCGCGCTCCGGGTTCATCCGGCGACGAATCAGCAGCAGCTTGCCATCCTCGACGACGGCCACACCCACGCCGACTTTGGGATCGGTGAAGTAGACATAACGACAGGACGGGCAAACGCGGCGCGGCTTGTCCATCTTGCGGGCGGTTTGCATGGGCGTGGCGCAGCGCGGGCAATAGACGAACCACGCCGGAGCGCTGTCGGAGTGTACGGCTTCAGCCATAATTAATCACCAATCTGGAATTAACGGAGACGCGAACGGACGATCAGCAGCAGGGCGAGAAGGAGCAACAAGGCGGCCGCCAGCGCGATCTGGGCCGGGAACAACAGGGAACCAATGCTCCGGCCACTGACCTGATCCATGGCAGGTTCCACCTGTTCCGGCATCTCGGCCGTCTCTCTATCGGTGGCCTCGGTCGGGAATTGGGCTGCGTCTCCGGCGAGTTCCTCGGGCGCGAGTGTTCCCTCGACGCCCAGCGTTGATGCGCCGGCGCCGAGGCTCTCCGCTTTGGGCGACGCCTCGGGCCGGGTGCGATTATCAGCGCCCGGCGCCGCGGAAGCCTCGGCCGGCAAATCGGCCGGGGCTGCTTCCGGAGCCGGGGCAGCGTCCATGGCCGTCTCTTCCGCGACCATCGCGGCCTGGGGCGCGGCCATCTCGGCGGCGCCTCCGCCGGTGAACTGCCCGCGAAACGCGCCCAGAGCCAGGGTGAACATGAGGAAGAAGGCCGTCAGAGCCGTTGCCCCGCGCAGGAACGGATAGAGCTGCATCATCGGTTGCGGTTTCGGCCGACCGTAGAGAGCGGGATCCAGCGCGAAACTGCGCGGCACGCGACGGCGCGGCATGGCCCGCAGCTGCATCTTCAGGGCGCGCATCCGCTCCAGTTCAGCGCGCAGTTCGGCGTCGTGGGCCAGGCGGCTTTCAAAGCGCTCGCGCTCATCGGCCGCGAGGGCATTATCCAGATAAGCGCCAAGCGCCTCCAGACGTCTCTCCTCGGCCGTCGAGCCGCGATCCCGCATAAAATCAAACATCGTTATTCGCCTAATTACCTCTTGTTTCTAGACGATATGCCGACGGTAATAGTTCCCCGCCGACGGCTTGCAGGCAATCGCGAAGTCTGGCCCGCGCCCGGCTCAATCGCGACTTGACCGTGCCCAGTGAAACGCGGGTGATGGTGGCGATCTCCTGGTAGTCGTAGCCTTCCACATCGCCCAGGACGGTGGCAATTCGCTGGTCGTCGGGCAATTCCTTCAGGCAGTGTTCGATGGCCAGGGCCAACTCCACGCGCTGCCGGTGCGCCTCCGGGCCTTCGTTGGGGCTGCGCAGAAAGGCGAAGGACTCGTTTTCGTCCATGATCTCGTCCAGCGAAGTTTGCGGGCGACGCTTGCGGCGACGCAACTCGTCATAGCAACGATTGGTGGCCACGCGAATGAGCCACGACTTGAACGAGCCGCCGCGAAAGGTGCGCAGGCTCTGGTAGGCGGTGATGAAGGTCTCCTGAGCCACATCCTCGGCGACGTCCGGGTCGCCCATGATGCGATAGGCGACGTTGAAGACCATCTCCTGATGCTGGACGACGAGGCGGTTGAAGGCGACGATGTCGCCCTTTTGAGCCTGCTGGATCAGTGATTCTTCATTCATCAAGGGTGCGCCCCGAAATGTTGGCGTTCAGCGGCCATGACACCGACAACGAATCAGGCGAGGTGTCCCCTCGATTCATCCCGAAGTCGCTGACACAACTGAACATTGCCGATTTTGCCGCCAGGCTACCACGCCGACGATTGGGTAAACCGGACGAAGGTATTATAGGGTGGCCGGTGAGGAAAGGCTAATCGTGAGGTTAGTCGGTCGCCGGCCAACGTGAACACAAGTTCGCATCGACGGCCCAAGCCGCCATAGAGCGTCATTCGGCCGTCGCCTTGGCCGCCTCCGCCCGGACAGCCTATCGATCCCGCTGCAGCCACCCTGGCTCCCGCTCGTTCTCCTCTCTCATGCGCCGCATCCGCGCTTCCAGAATGCCGGTTCGGCCGAGATAGCCGACCAGTTCCTGCGGCCGATCGCGGCGAACGACAGGCAATCGACCGATATCATAGCGCAGCATTTTATCGATGGCGTCGTTCATGGGTTCGTCGGGATAGGTCACCCGGGGATTGCTCGTCCCCGCCAGCAAGATGGATAATGAGGCTCGGTCAGGGCGCTCCATCGCGCGCAATACGTCGCTCCGGGTGATGATGCCCACCAGATGACCGTCCTCGTCGACGATGGGCAGACCGTTGCGACGGCCGAGTTGCGGGTCGTCGCGGGCGATGCGGTCGGCCAACTCGGCCAATGGCATCTTCGCCGGCAGACGCGGCGGGTCGCTGTCCATTACCTCGGCCACCGTGATCCGATGCATGATGTCGGCCTCGTAATCCTGCTGGACGCGCAAGCCGCGCCGGACCAGCTTCTCGGTCTGCATCGAGTTGCGCATGAACCGCGTCGTCACCAGATCAGCGACGACACAGACCAGCATTAGCGGCAAGACGGCCGTGTAGTCGCGCGTCAGTTCAAAGGCGAAGATGATGAAAGTGAAGGTGGCTCGCGAGGCGGCGCCGAAGACGGCGGCCATCGCTGCCAATGCGCATGCGCCCGGCGACAGGTTGGCCCCGGGGACCACGGCGTTGACCGCCAGGGCAAACAGCGCCCCCAGAGCCGCGCCGATCATGAACGTCGGCGTCAACAGACCGCCCGGCATGCCCGAACCAAGAGCCAGAAACAGAGCCAGGCTTTTAACGAGGACGATGACGATCAGGACGGAGGGCGCGAACTCATTATTCAGGATGCTGGTGATATTGTCATAGCCGACGCCCAAGACATACGGCGCGAAATACCCGATGACGCCGATCACCAACCCCGCCAGAACCGGCCACCACATGGGATCGAGCGGCAGCCGCTCAAACTGGTCTTCCACCCAATAGAGCGCGCCGCTGTAGCCGACGGCGAAAAAGCCGCAGATCAATCCGAGGGCGACGTAGTGGGGAAGATAGGCGGGGACGCCAAAGTCCATCTGCCCGACATCGAACATCGGCCCGCGCCCCGTCAGACCGAAATGAACCGTCGTGGCCAATGTACTGGCGATGACCAGCGGGATGAAGGAGCGGGTCTTGAATTCGAAGAGAAGCAGTTCGATGGCCAGGATGACAGCGGCGATGGGCGTATTGAACGCCGCCGCCATGCCCGCCGCGGCGCCGCACGACAGCAGCACCTTCCGCTCGGCGGCCGTCAGGCGGAACATCTGCCCCACCAGCGAGCCTACCGAGCTGCCCGTCGAGATGATCGGGCCTTCCGCGCCGACCGGCCCGCCGGTGCCGATGACGATCGCTGTGGAGACCTGCTTCAACAGGGCGATGCGGGGCGGGATCCGGCTGCGATTGGTCAGCACCGCCTCTATCGCTTCCGGGACGCCGTGGCCGTGGATCTCCGGCGAGACGTATTTGGCGATCAGGCCGATGATCAGGCCGCCGATGATGGGCGCGACGACTACCAGCGGCCCCAGCGTGTGATATCGCAGATTGGGAATCTGAAAGCCGATGCGCTGGAAGAAGACCAGATTGCTGATGAAGCCGATGAGGGCGATGAGCAGATAGGCGGCCAGCCCGGCGGCGATGCCGGTGACGGCCGCCAGCAAGGATAGCGCCAACAGCCGGTTATCCTTGCCTCCGACTGTGCCGTTTCCATCCGCCCGATTGTCATGCGCCTTTGCGAGCATCATTCTTTTCACTCGATGGCCGTCCACCGCCTTCGCGCTCCGTCAGGCGACCGGTGAAATTCTATAGCGTGATGGGGCACAGATCAATTTTCGGCATTGAGGCAAGGGACGAAATTGACACCGGCAGGGTCTTGTTCTATACTTGCCCCTGGTTCAGTCCGGCCGAAGTGGCGGAACAGGCAGACGCGCACGACTCAAAATCGTGTTCCGAAAGGAGTGTGGGTTCGATTCCCACCTTCGGCATCGACATAACAGAATTAGTGGGTTCGCCGGAAAGGTGGGCAAACAATGGGCTTCCGCGACGGGGGCCTTTTTTGTTTCACGTCCGCCCAAACTGGCGGGCCAGCGCGGCGGCCGACAGGTGGATGAGCGTCGGGCGGCCGTGGGGGCAGGTGTGGGGTACCTCGCAAGCCTCCAGTTGCAGGATCATCGCCTCCATCTCCTCGCGCGTCAAAACCTGACCGGCCTTGACCGCGGCCGTCTTGCAGACACGCCTGACGACCATCGCTTCCGTCTCCGCCCGCAAGGGCGCGGTCTCGTTCTCCAGATCGGCCACCACGGCCGCCAGGGCCGCCGCCGGATCGGATCGGCTCAGAATCGCCGGCACGGCGCGAACGCGGAACGCGTTCGGCCCGAACGACTCGATCTCGAAGCCCAATGCAGTCAATAAGCCCAGGTTCTCTTCCACCAGGTGAGCTTGCGAGGGGGACAGATAGACGGTTGCGGCGGCCACCAGCCCCTGCGAGGCGATCCCCTGCCCTTGCCGTTGGGCCATGAACTGCTCGAACAGGATACGCTCGTGGGCGGCATGCTGGTCGATGAGGTAGAGGCCGTCCGGCCCCTCGGCGATGAT
>CAZZJN010000180.1:0-5070 GCA_964654505.1 uncultured Ardenticatenaceae bacterium
AGGTGATGCTGCCGAACTGGTCGGCATTCATGACAAACATCTTTCGCTCATTCGACTGTGGATCCACGGAAATGGGCAGCAGATCGCGCGACGAGAAGTACCCGGCCAAACTGCACTGGTCAGGAACATCGCACAAACTCGACGACGCGGCATGAACAATATGGACGCGCTTTCCCTCGTCCTCGGCCGAGCCGAAGTATGGGAACAGGAGGTCGAACACCTTGTCAAACGCCTTGGTCTCGGATGCCAAAGCCGTCCTGTCGGGATCGACCGCGCCCTCGCCCAGATCAAACCAGAAGTAGGCGTGCTCGCCGACGCTCATCAACTCCGCATCGATCACGCTCACAGTGTTGCTGTCTATATTGCTGATGAAGAACTCCCGGGTATCGCCGACCTGCAGATCAGTCGCCGACGGAGGCGTGGCCGCAACTGTCCCCACGCCCAGATAGGCCGCGGCCAGGCCGATAGGGTCGCGGTATGGAGGGATAATGTCAACGAGTTCGGCCGCCGTCGTGGCCCTCGCTCGCTCCAGAGCCACCGGCGATAAAGGCGTGGCCTCCGGCGAAGATGTGGCCGCGGGCAGGGTCGTTGTTGGAGAAGCGGTCGATATCGGCGTGCTCGTCCTCGCCGGCACCGGAGAAGGTGAAGGGGCCAGGCTTGCCTCCTCCGTAGCCTCGACGATAGCCACGGTGGTCGGCGATGGCGACGCCTGACCCAGAAGAGGGTCTCCCCCCGGCAATAGACGACAGGATGCTGTACCAATGACAACGATTAACAACAGGATGATTGAGCGCATGAGGAGGGATTGTACCTACCCACAAGCTTTCCCAAAATAGCAGCGTATGCTGTTCAGACGATTCTTATGGATCAAGCCTCCGTGAATTTTGTGGGTGCCGATGAACTCATCACCCATGAATCCCATCGGGGTGAGGCAAGCCCGAATCATTGTTATCATCTGTAACAGGTTCCTTTTTTCATGCGACGGGTACAATTACGGCTATGCTGTCACTGGAGCGACAAAACGAATGGCGCGAGCAGTACCGCGCCGGGCATCCCGGCTGGCAACCGGCGACGGAACAGTTCGCGGACTATGTGCGTGGTGTGCTCTCGCCCGGCGGCCGCCTGCTGGACATCGGCTGCGGCCGTGGCGGGCTGATCGAGCAACTGGGTCACGCGACCGATCGGATAGTCGGCGTCGACCCGGATTTCATCTCCCTTTCGGAGCACCGTATGACCGGGCTACCGCGTGCCGTGGCCCTTAGTGACACCCTACCTTTCGTGAGCAACTCCTTCGATGTCGCCATCGCCGCCTGGTTGTTGGAGCACCTTGGCGATCCGGCCGGCGCACTGGCCGCCATCCAGCGCGTATTGCGGCCCGGCGGCTATTTCGTTTTCATCACTCCCAATGGCCGTCACCCCCTGGGATGGGCGAACAGGCTGGCCGGGCAGCTCGGACGGACGCAGGGGAGGCTCGTCGACAGGCTTTACGGCCGGGCCGAAGACGACACCTTCCCCACGGCCTACCGGGCCAACACACCGCAAGCATTGACCCGATTGGCGGAACAAACCGGCTTCTCAATCGTTGCGCTGGACACTATCGCCGACCCGACCTATCTGGCTTTCAACCAGACCCTGTTCACCCTCATGTGCGCCCTGGACAACCGACTGCCGGCCGATCGCCGCATCCATATCGTCGGTGTCTTCCGGAAGTCCGACGGTCGCGCTCAGTGATGGTTGGTGGCCGGCGATCCCGATTCGATTAAAATGGGCGCGATGGAATCATTATCCCCCTTGCGACGCGCCTGTTACGCCTGGCTCGGCCGCAGCTATGCACTGATGCATGCCATCCAGTGCCGTTCACTTCTGGGGATTCGCCTGATCACTTTCGTTCGCTGGCTGCCAGTGATCATCCTCCTCTTTGGCTGGCGACGGCATTGGCCCTTCGGGTTTCTGCTGTTTCTGGCGATCATGATCCTGTGGATCAACTTCAGCCTCTGGCGAGCCAGGCGGAACAACTACCACCACTTCATCGCCGATAATGCTCCATCGACCGAAACGGATGCTCTCGATCGTTTGCCGGCCAACCGAAAGATCGCTGTTGCGGCGACGGGGCTGTTCAGCGTCAGCGGCCGCGAGAACACCCTGCTGCTGCGTCCCGCCAACTATTGGCGCGTTCCCCTGGGCGAGCATATCGTCATGGTCGAGGAGAGGCCCGGCAAATTTCTGTACCAGTTCTTTAGCGCCGAGAGCTTGCAGGAGGTTCGCTCCGGCTGGCTCTTGCACGGCCCGCGCCCGATCGAATCCCTGGCGGTCACGTTTCTGGCTCGCTGGGGGCCGGATTACACCCGGTTCGGCCAAACGCAGGAAAACGGCGACGAAGGCGATCTGCCGCCGCCCAGGCGCATCACCGTCTATCTGAGCACGGCCGACGCCGATACCCGGCACATGATATGGCATTCCATCAACGGCGACGCCCGTCCCACGCGCCGGGAATAAGGCCGGAACCACTGTTCGCGCGTTCATGAGAACACAGGTATATTAGAGGGCCATGAACGAATCCGAAGCGCTCCTCATCGTCGAACGTGGCCCGGTTCCCACAACCCAGATCCCTCTGCAAGGCGATCAGATGACGGTCGGGCGCAGCGCGGACAATGATATCGTCCTGGCCGACCCGGAAGTCTCCCGACGCCATATACGGATCATTCGACGCGGGGACGGATACGCTCTCGAGGACATCGGCAGCACCAACGGGACTTTCGTCAACGGCCAGCGCATCAGTCACCTGACCCTCTTGCAGGATGGAGATGCCATCGATCTGGGCGATACCGTGCGGCTGAGGTTTATGTCCCTGGGGCAACCAACGGCCGAACCCTCTGTCGATCTGACGGACAGCCCCACCCAGATGGTCGCGCAGCCCCGGCAATTCGATGTCGAACAGGTGGCGCCACACGATCCGCCGGCGATCTCCCGCCCACCTTACCCGCCCAAATACAGGCCGCAGACCCCTCCACCCGCCGTCGACGTCGCCATGGCTCCGCCCGAATTCATTGTGGACGAGCCGCCATCCCGCGGCCGTGGTCTTATGATTGGCTGTGGGCTGCTGGTGGCGCTATTGCTCGTCTGCGCCGGAACGTTTCTAATCCTCGACGCCTATGAACAAGGCCGTTTGCTCTATTGCGGCCCCCTGTCGCCCTTCTTCGAGGTTCTCTTCGGCCCGCTCGGCTTCGCCCCTGTTTGTCCATAGAGATCGTCGATTCTTTCCTCCATACCCCATACGATCACCCATAAACCCCCTGCGGCCGCCCGGATTGAATTCCCGCTTCCTGTTTTCCCTTTGCTCGCCACCAGATCAGCGTTAAACAAAAGATCGTCGACAAAATGTAAAAAGATCCCGATAGGTTGATAGGCCTATTGACTTGGGGAAATTACTGTTGTATTGTTGCAATATGTTGTAGTATCCCGCATGACAAGTTCTCTTAAGGATCAAATCTCAATTGGAAATTGGGGCCTTCAAAGTCAGCGGCGGTCATTATGAACAAAGACACTTTACTGGAAAACTATTCTGACGTCGATCAAGTAAGCAAGCGCCTGGGGATCCATCCTGAATCGGTCAGGCGCCTAATCAGGGATGGAAAATTACCGGCTATAAAATTTGGCAACAAATGGCTGGTTGAACGTTCTATATTGGAACAGTTTGCCAGTGGCTATGACGGGCGACCGGGAAACAAGGCGACTCTATTCTAGATAACCGGTCATTTTACCCGTCCCGTGTCTTTATTCAGCAGGGAAGGAAGGAAAAAGAGGATGCAACAGACAACGAAATCGGATAGCACCGCCAGCATCCGCGTTGTGGGCGTAGGTGGAGCGGGAAGCAACGCGGTCAATCGCATGATCGCCGAAGGGCTGAAAGATGTTGACTTCATCGCCGTCAACACCGACAACCAGGCCCTGCAACGGTCAGACGCGCCGGTACGAGTCCGTATCGGCGATAAACTGACCAGAGGGCTAGGCGCCGGGGGCTTCCCCGATCAGGGAGAAAAAGCGGCCGGGGAATCACTGGAGGAGATCAATACCGTGCTCCAGAATTCCGACATGGTCTTTGTCACCGCCGGAATGGGCGGCGGCACAGGAACCGGAGCCGCGCCGGTTGTCGCCCGAGTAGCCCGCGAGCTTGGGGCGCTCACCATCGGCGTCGTCACCCGCCCCTTCCATTTTGAGGGCAGCAAACGCGCCGCGGCCGCCGAACGAGGCATCGAACAACTCCAGAAGCATGTCGACACCCTGATCGTCATACCCAACGACCGGTTACTGGACATCACCGACAAACGCATGCCGCTGGATCAATCGTTCCAGTTGGCCGACGATGTGCTTCGTCAGGGCATTCAGGGCATCACGGAACTGATCACCACACCCGGACTTATTAACCTCGACTTCGCCGACGTGAAGACAATCATGACCCAGGGCGGAGCGGCCTTGATGGCTGTCGGCCGCGGCTCGGGCGAGGACCGCGCGCGCATCGCCGCCGAGCAAGCCATTAGCTCGCATCTGCTGGACGTCACCATCGACGGCGCTCAAGGGGTGCTGTTCAACATCACCGGCGGGTCCACGCTGAGCCTCTACGAGGTGAACCAGGCGGCCGAAGTCATTCGCGAAACGACCCACCCCGACGCGAACGTCATCTTTGGCGCGGTCATCGATGAGGCGCTGGGCGACGAGATCCGCATCACCGTCATCGCCACCCGCTTCGACCACGTTCACATGCGGCGGCAGATGATGCAGCGCAACGATACCGGCCTGTTCGAGACGGCCGCCCGGCAGGCTATGGCGCCGGCGCGTCCGGAACGTCCGGTGGAGAACCGCCCCGTGCGCGAGGAGGAACCGGCTGCCGAGGAACTGGTGCCGCGCTTCGCTCCCGGTAATCTCGAAGTACCCGCCTTCCTTCGACGAAAGTAACGCTTACCGACCGTCCGGCGTTAGTTAACCCGCCCGGACGTATAAAACGCTTGCTCGCAGGCTACATCCCCTCTCTGCAGCTCCCCCTGTTTCGCAGGACAGGGGGAGCACCTTTTT
>CAZZJN010000181.1:0-5027 GCA_964654505.1 uncultured Ardenticatenaceae bacterium
GCGCAGCAGCACGACAGTGCTGGCGACGGAGATGGACAGACCGAGCACCAGCCCGGCCTCGAACGACCAGCCCCACATCCGGCTGATTGCCAGGCCGAGCAGCGTCGAGAGGGTTGTCTGCAGGATCGCGCCGGGGATGGCGATGGCCCGCACATTCCACAAGTCCTTGAGCGAGAAGTGCAGGCCGACGCCGAACATCATGAACACCACGCCCATTTCCGCCAATTGGGCGGCAGCGTTGGTGTCCCCCGTGTAGCCGGGCGTGAACGGACTGATGATCAGCCCGGCCACGAGATAGCCGACCAGTGTGGGCAATTTCAACTTGCGGGCCACGAAGCCGCCAATGAAGGCGATCATCACGGCCATGGTTATGGTAGCAAAGAGGGTAAAGTCCTGGTGCATGGAGGAAGTATAGCCGAATTAATCTGAATGACCGATAATATTTTGAAGGCAAACTGGCTTTATTTGGCCGTCCTGCCGCCTTCTACTAGAATTTGTTCTGTAGCTCAACCTGTCAGAACTGTAGCTCAACCTGTCAGAACTGTAGCTCAACCTGTCAGGTTGAGAGGGCTTCCTCAACCTGACAGGTTGAGCTACAGACGTAATTCGTAATTCGTAATTCGTAATTCACAATTCCCCGGAGATTTTATGCGCACCGTATTTTGGGACTATGACCACGACGTGATGAAAATGATCGACCAGCGGCTGCTGCCGTTCGAGCTGGTCGTGCCGGAATATAACACCTATCAGGAAGTGGCCGCGGCCATCCGCGACATGGTCGTGCGCGGCGCTCCGGCCATCGGCGCGGCGGCGGGCTTCGGCATGGCCCTGGCCGCCCGGCAAAGCGTGGCCGGCGACCGGGCGACGCTGCTCCACGACCTGACGGCCGCCGGGGAATACCTGGAGGCGGCGCGGCCGACGGCCGTCAATCTGGCCTGGGGTGTGCGACGGCTGCTGCGCGTGGCCGCGAGCGAGGAGCTGCAATCGGCCGCCGACGTGCGCGATGCGTTGCTCATCGAGGCCCAGCGGCTGGCCGACGAGGACGTAGCCCTCAACCGGCGCATGGGCTTCAACGGCGCGGAACTCATCAGCGACGGCGACACCATCCTCCACCACTGCAACACCGGCGCGCTGGCCACCGTCGATTGGGGTACGGCGCTGGGCGTAGTCTTCGCCGCCCACGAGCAGGGCAAGCGCATCCACGTGCTGGTGGACGAGACGCGGCCGCGGCTGCAAGGGGCACGGTTGACCGCCTGGGAACTGAAGGAGCGCGGCATCTCGTTTGACCTCATCGCCGACAACGCCGCCGGCCATTTCATGCGCGCGGGCGAGGTCGATATCGTCCTCGTGGGCAGCGACCGCACGGCGGCCAACGGCGACGTGGCCAACAAGATCGGCACCTATCAGGTGGCCGTGCTGGCCAAAGAGAACGGCGTGCCGTTCTACCCGGTGGTGCCCACCAGCACCATCGACCTCAATCTGGCCACGGGCGACCTGATCCCCATCGAGGAGCGCGACGACGACGAGGTGCTGATCGTCGGCAGCCAGCGCATCGCCCCGGAGGGCATCACCGCCCGCAACCCGGCCTTCGATGTGACTCCCCACCGCTATGTGACCGGCATCGTCACCGAGGCGGGCATCGTCTACCCGCCGTTTGGGAAGAATTTGCGGGCGGCGGTGGCCTCGGCGACCGTGGAGAGGGGGTGAGGGGGTGAAGGGGAGCAGAGGAGCAGGGGAGCGGGGAGAAGAATCGGCGAATTCAAATCCACCTCTGTTAGGCGAAATCCTGTTGAACCCGGGGACGGGTTGAAATCGGTTTCCGGAGCGCATTGCCAACCGGCTTTAGCCGGTTTTTCCTGGCAGCCACGGAATTTATTCCGTGGGCTGATCCCGCCTGGAAGCGAAACGTAGTCATTTTGTCAATATGCAACAATCAATGACGGTTGATACCGCCGGCCGCCTGTTCCATGTTAGCGACCAGCCGGACATTACCCTATTCAAACCACGCCCGGCCCGGCTCGGCCATCCCAATGCCCCCGGCCGGCCGGTCGTTTGGGCCGTCGGCGAGCGGCTGCTCCACAACTACCTGTTGCCTCGCGACTGTCCCCGCGTCACCTTCTACTCCCGGCCCGACAGCAACCCGACCGACGTGACTCGGCTGATGGGTCAGACGGCCGCCCGCTTCGTGGTGGCCATTGAATCACGATGGCTGGCGGCCGTCCGGGAGGCAGTTTTATACTTGTACGAATTTTCGAGCGATGGGTTCGACTGTCTGGACGAGGGCGCGGGCTATTACGCGTCGGCCGCGCCGGCCGTGCCGAGGGGTGTCAGGCGAGCGGATGACCTGCTGAAGGAGATCACTGAGCGGGACGTGGAACTGCGCATCACGCCGTCGCTTTGGTCACTGCATGACGCGGTCGCCGCCTCCACACTCCAGTTCTCCTGCATCCGGATGCGGAACGCCGGGATTTGATCGGCCGCCTGTCAATAAGCGCGCGCGAAGTACACCCGCTCACTTGCCGGGCGGCCGCAATAGATGCAGGAGCCATGCCCCTCGGGCTGGTCGGCCGGAATGCAGCGCGTTGTGGCTCGCGTTTCCTCCTTGATTTTGGCCTCGCACTCCGCGCTGCCGCACCACCACGCATAGGCCCAACCATCGGCGACGATCTGTTTGAATTCGTCGTAGCCGGCGGGTTCGTGAATATGGGCATCGCGGTATTCAGTGGCCCGCTGCAGGAGGCTGCTCTGGATCGTATCCAGCAGCCCCTTCACCTCCGGCACGAGGTTAGCCTGAGCGACGAAGGATTTGCCTTCCTTGCCCGGCCGATCGCGGCGGGCCAAGGCCGCGGACCTGTTTTCCACATCTCTCGGCCCAATCTCAATCCGCACGGGCACACCGCGCATTTCCCAATCATTGAATTTGAACCCGGGGCTTACATTGTCGCGGTCATCCAGCTTAACGCGGACGCCGGCCGCCTTAAGCTCCTCGAAGATACGATCGGCGGCTTCCATCACCGCCCCCTGCTCGGCATCACTCCTGAAGATGGGGACGATCACCGCCTGAATCGGCGCGAGGCGCGGCGGCAGAACAAGCCCCTGGTCGTCGCCATGAACCATGATGATGGCGCCGATCATGCGACTGGAGATTGCCCAGGAGGTCGTCTCGCAGTATTGCAGGGTGTTGTTCCGGTCAAGATACTGGATGTCGAACGCCTTGGCGAAGTTGGGGCCGAAGTAATGGGAAGTGCCCGCCTGCAGGGCGCGCCGGTCCCACATCATGGCCTCGATCGATGACGTGATTTGCGCCCCCGGGAAGCGTTCGGAGTCAGTTTTGCGCCCTTTGATGACGGGGATGGCCGCTTCTTCGTGCGAAAACTTCTCGTAGATGTCCAGAATGCGCAGCATCTCCTCCTGGGCTTCCTCGGCGGTCGCGTGGGCCGTGTGGCCCTCATGCCAATAGAACTCGGCGGTGCGCAGGAACAGTTTCGTGCGCAGTTCCCAACGCAGGACGGAACCCCATTGGACGATCAGAACCGGCAGGTCGCGCCAGGATTTGATCCATTTGGAATACATGTAGCCGAACATCGTCTCCGACGTCGGGCGAACCACCAGCTTCTCTTCGAGTTCCTCGCCCCCGCCATGGGTCACGACGGCCAGTTGCGGCGAGAAACCCTCGACGTGCTCTTTTTCCTTTTCGAAGAACGACAACGGGATCAACGTGGGAAATGCGGCGTTGACATGGCCTGTCTTCTTGAACTCGGCGTCAAGCCAGGCCGATATGTTTTCCCACAGCGCCCAGCCATACGGCCTGACGACCATGCAGCCACGCACCGGGGCGTAGTCAGCCATCTCGGACTGAATGACGAGCTGGTTGTACCATTCCGAGAAGTCTTCGTCTCGACCGGGTAATGTCTTGTTTGCCATCTTCGCTTTACTATTCCCTTATTACTGCCGTATCGGTTGGGATTTGATGGTATCCTATCCGGTGGGGAATTCAAATTGGGTTGAACTAATCCTTTTGGAAGAGGGAGTAATGCAGGTTAATCAACCTAATCAATTTATTCGGGAGGGTGGTGGGTATGTTACAGGATTTGACCTAACAGAGGTGGACTTCAAACCGCTGAAATGGCGAGAATATTGCGAACAGGATACGCTGCACAGAATATTTCCCCCAATATTCCACACGAAATAAAATCCGTCACGCTACAAACTTGAGAAACCTTGTGGTACAGTCTATCCGGCTTGTGAATTGACCAAATACCCTTGAATATGAATAACCAACCCCCCAACGCCGACATCCCCGTCGTCATTTTCTGCGGCGGCGAGGGCACCCGCATGCGCGGCGGCACATTGACCAAGAAAGAGCTGGTCGAGATCGGCGGGCGGCCGATCATCTGGCACGTCATGCGCATCTACAGCGCCTATGGCTTCCGCAAGTTCGTGCTGCCGCTGGGGCACGAGGCCGCCCAATTGCGGCGCTACTTCCTCGACTACGAGGCCATGACCCGCGACTTCACCGTGCGACTGGGCGACCGCGCCGGGCAGATCGACTTCCGCGGGCCGGAGCAGCACCCCGAATGGGAGGTGTCGCTGGTGGACACCGGGCTGCGCACCGACAAGGCCGGCCGCATCGCCCGCGTGGCCGATTATCTGACGGCCGACCGCTTTTGCGTCACCTATGGCGACGGGGTGGGCGATGTCGATCTGGCGGCGCTGATGGCCTTCCACCACGCCCACGGCCGAGCGGCCACCATCACCGCCTTCCAGCCCAGCCACTACCAGTACGGCACCATGGTGGCCGGCGACGACGGCCTGGTGACGGAGTACGTGCAATACCCGGAGCTGCCCTACTGGATCAACGCCGGGTTCATGGTCTTCGAGCGTTCGGCGCTGGACTGGATGGGCGGCGGCGACGATACGCCGCTGGAGACGGGGGTCTTGCAGGAGATGCTGGCCGCCGGGGAGCTGATGATGTATCGCCACCACGGCTTCTGGCAGTCGATGGACACGCTGAAGGACGCCAACGA
>CAZZJN010000182.1:0-4963 GCA_964654505.1 uncultured Ardenticatenaceae bacterium
GAGGGGACTGCCGGGGACGATCAGCATCGACAGGATCATGCTGATGACGATCATGACGCCGACGATGATCAAAATGATCCGGATCCAGTCTGTTCTTTTCTTTTTACTGGCCGCGCCCTTTTCCGACTGATGCGTCCTCGTGGTCGTAGTGCGCCGCTTTGGCTGTGACTTACCCATTTAATTCCTCTTTCTAACAGTATTGACGCGCCAACCGGCGCCCATGCAACGTCTGATTATAACAAAAACGGGTTTGGGTGGCATGAGTTGTGGCAAATAAAAGCCCGGCGCGTTTGCTAAAAAGGGTTGATTTTGCTACTATATTCGTTTGCCTATAGAAATTTCCGCAGCCGCGGCCGGATGATGAACTTCAACAGGTAGCCCGGGTCTGCGATTCTTTGAATATCAGGAGTCTGTGTCGATGAAAGTGTTGTTGAAGGAAGATGTTGACAATCTGGGCTATGCTGGCGAGGTCCACACCGTGGCCGATGGTTTCGGTCGCAACTTTCTGCTGCCCAAGGGTTTGGCTGTCAAGGCCAGTCCGGACGTGATGAAGCAGGCCGAAGCGTGGCGCAAGCGCGCCGAGACGCGCCGGGCCGAGCTTCGGGCCGAGTATGAGATTTTGTCGGATCGGATTCGTGCCGTCGAGTTGTCCTTTACGGCCCGCGCCGGCGACAATGGCCGTTTGTATGGCTCGATCACGACCCATCAGATCGCCGATCAGTTGAATGAAGCCCTGGGGACCGAGATCGACCGCCGTAAGGTCGGCACCGAGCCGCTGCGCCAGGTGGGCGAATACATGATCCCCGTGCGCCTTAGCGGTGACTATCACCCCGAGTTTCGCGTGCTGGTCCTGGAAGAAGGCGCGCCGGTGGTGGCCAAGGTGACCGAGGCAATCGAGGATGTGGCCGCCGAAGCTGAAGTTGTTGCCGAGGCCGTCGAAGAGGCCGTTGAGGAAGCGGTCGAGGCCTGATTTGCGGTGAATGCCGCTGACCGGTGGCGGCCCTAGTCGGCCGCCCCGAAGGAACGATCGACGCCCAAATGGACGAGATCGGCCATCTATTGCGCGAGGCCCGAGAAAACAAAGGGCTGACGCTCGAAGACGTACAATCCAGTACCCGCATCAACATGCGCTATCTGTCGGCGCTGGAGAGCGGAAATTACGACGCATTGCCCACGCCCGTTCACGTGCGTGGGTTTCTGCGTAACTACGCCCGTCACCTGGGGCTGGACCCTCAGCCGTTGCTGGATCGATATCTGGCCCTCCAGGGGCAGGATGTTCGCGCGCTTGTTCGTGCCGAAGAAGCGATCTCCCCCGATAATCCCCTTATAGAACGACAGGATCAGCCGTTCTTCGATCCTGTCAATATGGAAGTGCAGGGCAAGGGCTTTGATTCCGTCCATAACGGCGGGTCGAGCGGCAACATGCTCCAGATCGCCATTATTATTGCGATGGTTGTCGCTCTGGCGCTCATCGCCAATCGCTTCATTCCCATCCTGATGGGGCGGGGCGGCGACGGGAACGCGGTGCAGGAATTTACCTCGGCCGTTCAGGAAGTCGTGGCTGATGTGACCGGCGCGACGCCGACGCCCACGGAAGAGGTCGCCCCCCAGCAGCCCGCCGGCTCCAGCCTCATCGTCGAGGGGACGGAG
This sequence comes from uncultured Ardenticatenaceae bacterium, assembly GCA_964654505.1. Taxonomy (GTDB): domain Bacteria; phylum Chloroflexota; class Anaerolineae; order Promineifilales; family Promineifilaceae; genus Promineifilum. The sequence continues at coordinate 1,651 of CAZZJN010000182.1, forward strand.
CAGCCTATCGCCGACACCAGCCGCAATAACCCCGGCGCGGTGGGAACGGCGACCCCCACGCGGCCGCCTCTGCCGGCCACGCTCGACGAAGTGCGGCTGAAGCTTGACATTTTGGAGCGTACCTGGGTCGAGGTGACCATCGATAGCGCGGTCGTTTTCAGCGGCATTGCCAAAGCCAACGACACGTTCGAATGGACGGCCCAATCCGAAGCCAAGGTCGTCACCGGCAACGCCGCCGGCGTTTTCGTCACGATCAACGACGTGACTTTGGGCCGGTTGGGCGGCCGCGGCGAGCGGCACGAAGAGGTCTGGCGAGCGACCCAATAGGGATCGGGAGAACCGGCGACGGAAGCCGGCGGACAGCGATGAGTAAAGCCAAGCAAAAGAAACAGTTCTATCTGCTCAGCCTGGGTTGCAGCAAGAATACAGTCGATTCGACCAGCATGGCCGATCTGCTCGTGCGGGCGGGGTTTGACGCGACCGGCGACCCCAACGATGCCGGAGTGATGATCGTCAATACCTGTGGTTTCATCGAGGGCGCGCGGCAGGAATCCATCGGCGCGCTGCGCGAACTGGCCGAGATGAAGGGGCCGAACCAGTTGCTTATCGCCGCCGGTTGCATGGCCCAACGGTATGGCGATGAGGTGGTCGAATGGGTGCCGGGGATCGACGGCGTCATCGGCACGCGCCGCTGGATGGACATCGTGCCTTTTGTGCGCCAATTGCGCCGCCGCAAACATCCCGAACCGATCTATCACCTGCCGGACGAGGCCGAGACCGTCGGCCGCGACGAGCGAAACGTCCTGCGGGCCACGGTTCAGGGCACCAGCGCCTATCTCAAGATCGCCGATGGTTGCCGCCGGCCGTGCGCCTTCTGCGCCATCCCGCAGATCAAGGGCACGCATGTCAGCCGCCCGCCCGAGACCATCGTCGCCGAGGCGGCGCGCTTGCAGGCCGCCGGCGTCCGCGAGTTGATCATTATCTCTCAGGATACGACCGATTACGGCCACGATCTGGGGTTGAAGAACGGCCTGGTTCATCTTCTCAAGGAGATCACCAGGGCCGCGCCCGATATCCCCTGGATTCGCCTCATGTACGCCTATCCCGGCTATGTCACCGACGAGCTGATCGAGGCGATGGCCACCATGCCGCAGGTGCTGCCCTATCTGGATATCCCGCTGCAGCACGCCCACCGCGAGACGCTGAAGCGCATGCGGCGACCGGCCAACATCGAGTGGGTGTATGGCACGGTCGAGAAGCTGCGCGCCGCCATGCCCGATATCGCCATCCGCACCACCTTCATCGTCGGCTATCCCGGCGAGACGGACGAGGAGTTCGCCGCGCTGAAGACCTTTGTGCGCGACCTGAAGTTCGACCGCGTCGGCGCGTTCACCTATTCCTGGGAGGCATCCACGCCGTCGGCGACCGTCTCGTGGCAGGTCGATGAGGATGTGAAGCTGGCGCGGCAGGCGGAGCTAATGGAGATGCAACAAGCCATTTCGCTGGCTCGCAATCAGGCCCAGGTCGGCCGCACGCTGCCGGTTCTCATCGAAGGGCATGGCGACAACCTGAGCGTCGGCCGCACCTACCGCGATGCGCCGGAGATCGACGGGCTGGTGCTCATCCCTGGCGAACTGCCGTTGGGCGAGTTGGTGCCGGTGACTATCGATGGAGCCATGACGTATGACCTGACCGGCCGGCCCGCTCATGCCGATGCGGCCGCTCCGGTTGCGACTATCTCCCTCGATAACGTTCTCATCCCGGGTTAGGCCATGCGTGAGCGGCTCGAATGGATCGCCCTCATCGCTCTGGCCGCTCTCATCGGCTCCGGCTGGATCGTTCTCTCGCGCGAGACGAGCGGTGATGCCGGCCCGACGGTCCTCCACACCGCACCCTATGTCGGCAATCTGGCCCCTGATTTCACGTTACCGGCCATTGACGGCCGCTCGATTACACTGAGCGATTTCACAGCCGGCGACGGCATGCCAGTGGTGCTCAACTTTTGGGCCACGTGGTGCCCACCTTGCCGGGTGGAGATGCCCTACTTTGAGAACGTCGGCCGTCTTTATGACGGCAGGGTGGCTGTCCTGGGGTTGAATCAGGCCGAGTCGGCGGCGACGATGGATGCCTTCGTCCAAAAGCACGGCCTGACCTACCCGATGCTGGTCGATGAGGATATGCGGGTCAATAATCTGTACGGCGTCCTCAATCTGCCAACGACCATATTCATCGACAGGAACGGCGTCGTTCGCGAGGTGCTCATCGGCACGATCAGTCAGGGAGTGCTGGCGGATCGAATCGAGAAGCTGCTGGAATGATCCCCGGGCAACTGCCCGATTTGGAGTGATTGATGCGCAAAATCCGTTACCAGGTCGCGTGCAGTCTGGATGGATATATCGCCGATTCGGCCGGGCAAACGGGCTGGATCGTCGATGAACCCACGATAGACTTCGGTGCATTGTTCGACCAGTTCGACACACTGCTCATGGGACGCCTTACCTACGAAGGGATAGTGAAAGACGCCGACGGATTCTGGGGAAAGAAGGCCTTTGTTTTCTCGAAGACGCTTCGGCAGGAAGATCACCCTCAAGTTACCGTCGTTTCCAAAGATATCGCGGCTTTTCTCGATCAGTTGCGTTCAGAACCCGGCAAGGACATCTGGCTCTTCGGCGGCGGCGAACTCTTTCAAAGCCTGCTCGTCTTGGGCTATGTCGATACCGTGGAACCGGCCATCGTTCCTGTCCTCCTGGGTGGGGGGCGCCCCTTGCTCCCGTCGCCGGCGATGACCCATCGGCTTGACTTGACCTCCCACCGGGTCTTTCCCAGCGGCATCGTATGGCTTGAATATACTGTGCGGCCGCCCGATGAATCCGACGCCGAGTAATGTCTGGAAGGGCTGCATGAACATTTTATCGATGATTTCCTGATGTTTCCTTACATAAATATCGGCCCCATCGGCCTGCCGACAGGCCCGCTGATCTATCTCTTTGGCATATGGCTGGCGCTCTATGCCGTCGATCGGGCGGCCCGGCGGCTTGGCCATGATCCCGAAAGTTATTATGCACTCGCGTCGGTGGCCCTGCTGGGCGGTTTCATCGGCGCGCGACTGGTCTTCGTCCTGTTGCACTGGTCATCCTACGACGACAATCTGCTCGGCATCATCTGGCCGCTGACCAGTGGCTATCATGCCGCCGGGGGCGTGGCCTTCGGGCTGGCGACGGCCTTCTTCTACGGCCGCTGGCGACGCCTGCCGCTGTGGCCGGCGCTGGATGTGTTGGCGCCGGGCGTGCTGGTATTCCTCATGGCGGTCAGC
>CAZZJN010000183.1:0-4914 GCA_964654505.1 uncultured Ardenticatenaceae bacterium
TGTCGCCGGCGATTTCTTCTACTTCGACAATATCGTCATCGCTCCGCCCGGTTCGGCCACACCGATAGCGACCAACACGCCGACCAACACGCCGTCACCGGCTAATACCTCGGTAGCCCCGGCAGGCGTGGCGACTATCGCGGTCTGGTACGGACAGACGCAGACCTTCGGCACGCGCAACGGCATGCGCAGCGATCCTATTCCATGGGTCAACATTCCCGGCAACGTGAGTAAGCCCGCCGGATACACCATCACTTCGCTCAGTTACACGCTAAATGGCGGCTCGCCGGTGCCACTGCGGATGGGGCCGGACAACCGACGACTGGCCAAACTCGGTGATTTTAACGTTGAAATCGACCGCACCGCTCTGCAGCCCGGCAATAATCAGGTCATCATCACCGCCGTGGACAATATGGGTGGCGTCAAGACATTCCCGGTGACGGTGGTGTATTCCAGCAGCGGAACCACCTGGACACCGGGAACCTATACGTTTAACTGGAACACAGCCACACAAGTCACGGATCTGGCTCAGCCAATCGACGGTCAGTGGGCGCTCGCCGGCGGTGGCGTGACGGCGACTGTCCTGGGCTACGACCGGATATTGGCTATCGGCGATGAATCATGGCGCGACTATACCATCACCGTGCCCATCACTATCTACGGCATTGACCCATCGGGTTACGCTTACCCCAGCAACGGCCCCGGCATCGGCGTTCTGGTTCGGTGGGCAGGCCACTACAATGACGGGAATGCGACTTCACCGGTCGAAGGGTGGCAGCGTATGGGAGCGCTCACCTGGTATCATTGGGGCTTAAGCACGGCCGGCGACGAGGGCTTGCAGATATACCGTTTCGGAGGTCTTCATTATCAGGTCGTAAAAGGTGCTCCACGCATCTTAAACCTGAACACAACCTACTACTTCAAGACTCGCGTTCAATCGGCCGAAAACGGAAATTCACCCGCAACCTATCGATTCAAGGTCTGGGATGCCTCGTTACCCGAACCGGCAGGGTGGGATCTGGAAACTCCGGGCATTGCCGGCGAACCGGCCAACGGCAGTTTGCTGCTATTAGCCCATCATGTGAATGCGCGCTTCGGCATGGCTCAGGTTGAATTGACCTCGACGACACAATCCTCTCAGTCCACGCCTATACCGACCAACACACCTATCCCGACCAATACGCCCATTCCGACCAGTACGCCGGCGCCTACGTCAACCAATATACCGGAAGGTCAGGCTTATCATACCAACCTCACCGCGGCTGTGGGCGCGTTCACCCGCACCAACAAGCCCGCCGAAACAGCGATCAACTTTACTCAACTCCTGGTCGCGAAGGGCCAGACCGGCGCTTTTGACCCGAACTCACTACGCGTCATGGAAGTGAATTCCGGCGGCAACATCATCGATTCGGACGTCCCCTTCCAGTTCGACAAGGCGGCGAACTACAACGCCGCCAATAATGCCACGGGCACGCTTGTATGGCTGATGGAGGGTAACACCCCGGCCAACACGACACGCTACTACCGCGTCTTCTATGACATAACGGGCAAGGGATTTACGCCGGCGAGCTTCACACCACTGGTGTCGGCAACCGACAACGTGTCGCACAAGGGTTATCAGAGTATCCGTCTGGTGACCTCTGCCGGTGAGTACTTCTACCACAAGGCGGGCGGCGGGTTCGCCACGCTTCTCGACGCGAATAACAATGACTGGCTCGGATGGAACAGCAGCATGACGCCTTCCGGCGCCGCCGGCGATTACCGCGGCATCCCCAACATGGTCTTCCCCACCGACGGTGGTCATTTCCATCCTGGCCGAAATACGGCCGCCACAACGCTTGTCAGTCAAGGACCATTGAAAGCCACTTTCAGGACGACCACCAACGACAATCAATGGGAGACGCTCTGGGAGGTCTATCCGACCTATGCGCGCATGACGGTCACCAAGGCCCCAACAGGGATGAACTACTGGTTCCTCTATGAAGGGACGCCGGGGGGACTTCTCGAACCCGGAATTGATTCGCAGACTCGCTCGAATGGAACGACGTCACTCCTGTCGACCACGTTAAGCACGGACATCCCCGGTGATGAATGGCTCTATTTCAGCGATCCGAACGTCGGCCGCTCCCTCTTCCTGGCTCATCATCAGAGCGACACACAGGTCGATGCTTACTACCCGATGGACGGATTGATGACCGTGTTTGGCTTTGGTCGAAACGGAATCGATCGTTTCCTCAACGGCGTGGGGCGACAGTTCACTATTGGCCTGGTCAACGCCACCGCCTATAACACGGTAGGGCCGATCATCTACGGCGCTTATATGCCCGTGACGGTCACGATCGAAGGATCAGGCGCCCCCACGGCAACGCCGAATGCGCCAACCAACACGCCTGTACCGACCGCGCCGGGGCAGTGTCCGATAACGGTTCCAGGTAACGTCGTTGCCAATCCGGGCTTTGAATCGGGGGTGAATAGCTGGGGATTCTTCTCCAACGGTTCGGCCGTCGCCTCCACAACCAATCAAAACCCGTATCAATGCGCCCCGGCGGCTCAGGTCGCCATCACAACCGCCGGCACCAACGTCCAACTCTACCAGAGCGGCATCACCCTCCAGCCCAACACCACCTATCAATTCTCCATCGCCGCCCGCGCCTCGGCCAATCGCACCGTCTCGGTTAGCCTGGGCAGGAATGACGCGCCTTACACCTTCTATGGTCTGAATACCACGCTTAACCTGACCCCGAACTGGCAGGTATTCACGGACACGTTTACCACCACCGGCTTCAGCTCCCCGGTCTCCAACGCCCGGCTACGTATCGCCCTGGAGAACTCGGATGTCGCCGGTGATTTCTTCTACTTCGACAATGTCGTCATCGCTCCGCAAGGCTCGGCCCCGCCGATTCCAACCAACACACCGACATCTCCTGGGGCACCGACCAGCACGCCGCAGCCCACATCTGTGCCCCCATCCCAAACCGGCTCGGAACTGGTTGTCTACGACTGGAACGGCTTGGTTACCACGGCCACTCACGGATTCCCTTCAAACATCCCCCCCATGACATCAGCTAACGGGAATTGGGTAACGCCGGTTAATTTCGCTAACGGCACGCTATACTACCGAGCTACCATTCGCAGCATGCCAACAAACAAATCATCGCTATTACAATTCTGCATGTGGCAGACATCAGCGTCGGGTGTAAGTTACGGCCTGGAGACCTGCGGATCCATGAGTAGCCTTACTTATACCGGCGCTCCGGTCTCAGTGACCTGGTCCAATGAGATCAATTCCATGTGGAAGTTGAACGGAAACCCCTTGGACTGGACACGGCCACGACAACAATATGGCGTTGCCGTCAAGACCAGTGCCGGGAACCCCGTGAGCGACTACAACGGCTGGAACTGGTCGGGAGAGAATCCGGCACACTGGTACCCGATGAATCTGCGATTCACCGTAGTCGTCGTGGAAGCGGGCAAAACCTTCTCCGGCTGGCAGAATTATCCTTAGCCTTGGGCCTGCAGATCACGCAGCATTACCATCCGGCTTGGCCATGACACCCAACTGTCATGGCCAAGCCGGGCACATCGGTTACTGTTCCGCAACCCTCACAAAATCAGGATTCGTTATTCCTTTTCGCCTTCAACGTGGTGCTTGCCCTCGTTAAGCCGTTCGCGAGGCTTATGAACCTCGATTGAGCCGACGCCCAGCGGTTGCCACTTCTGAGCGATTTCGCCGCTGCGCAGCCGGTGCTCAGCGCCGCCACGGGCATGGGTATCGGCAAATCCGGACGGCTCGATGGACATGCGCTCCCCTTCCAGCAAAGCCAGCACGCCTTCCTGTCCCGGTTCCGGCCGCGGCGCAATGAGCGCCTCCTGATCCTTGATCTCGTGCGGGTCATAGTCCAGAGGCTCGGTGTAGGTGGTGATGAAGCCCTCGAAGTTGCGCAGCACGATCTTGCCGGGAGCCTGACTGATGACGTAGTTGGGCATGACGGGTATCTTGCCGCCACCGCCGGGGGCGTCGACCACGTAGGTGGGCACGGCATAGCCGGAGGTGTGGCCACGCAATCCCTCCATGATCTCGATGCCTTTGGCGACCGTCGTGCGCAGATGGCCGGAGCCTTCCACCAGGTCGCACTGGTAGAGGTAATACGGCCGCACGCGAATCTTGACCAGCTCGTGGACGAGTTTGCGCTGGATGTGGACGGAGTCGTTGATGCCCGCCAGCAGGACGCTCTGATTACCGAGAGGCACGCCGGCATGGGAAAGGCGATCGGCGGCCGCGGCCAGTTCGGGCGTGATCTCCTTGGGATGGTTGACGTGGATGTTAATCCATAGCGGGTGGTATTTGTCGACCATGTCGCAGAACTCCGGTGTGATGCGCATGGGCAGGAAGACGGGCACGCGCGAGCCGATGCGGATGATCTCCACGTGGGGAATGGCTCGCAGGCGGCCGAGGATCATATCCACCAGCTTGGGAGCCAGCACCATCGGATCGCCGCCGGAGAGCAGCACGTCGCGGATTTGCGGCGTGCGCTCGATGTAGTCGATCTGGGCATCGAAATCGGCACGGCTGAAGGTCTGCGTCGGGTCACCGACGATGCGGCTGCGGGTGCAATAGCGGCAGTAGCTGGCGCATTGGGTGGTGATCAGCATCAGCACACGGTCGGGATAGCGGTGGACGAGTCCCGGCACGGGTGAATGCTTGTCTTCGGCCAGTGAATCCTCCATCATCGACTCGAAGGGCACCATCTCGCGGTCGGTGGGGATGACCTGCTTGCGGATGGGACAATGAGGGTCGTCGGGGTCGATTAGGCTGGCGAAATAGGGGGTGATATCGACGCGAAACAACCCCTGGGCCGTCAGAGCGCGGCGCTCGGATTCAGTCAGGTTGATGACGCGGCCGAGTTCCTCGAC
>CAZZJN010000184.1:0-4905 GCA_964654505.1 uncultured Ardenticatenaceae bacterium
CCCCGGCCTGGATATAGTGCTCGGCGATGAGGGTCAGGTATTCGCTCAGCCTCTCGCCGGCGTGGGTTTCCAGCCAGCGGGCGGCCCGGCCGTGGTAGGCGGCCCGCCGATTGAGCAGTACCGTCTCATAAGCCACATCGCGCAGCAGGACATGCTTGAAGATGTACTCGTTCGTCCCGGCGAAGGCTGAGCGCTCGCGGCGAAAGATGAGTTCCCGGCCGCGCGCCGCCTCCAGCGCCGGCGTGACAGTCTCGCGTTCGACCTCCAGCAAGTCGGCCACGGCGTCGTCCCAGAACAGCCGCCCGACGACCGACGCTCGCTGCAACGCCTCGCGCTCCAGCCGCGGCAGCCCGTCCAGTCGCGCCTGCAGCAGCGCCGTCAACGTCGGCGGCACCTTGAGCGTGGCCAGCTTGTCCGCGCGCACCCGCCATTTCTCTTCCGCAGCAGGGGAGCCGGGGAGCAGAGGAGCCGGGGAGAGAGAGTCATCCCCGCTCCCTGTCCCCACTGCTCCTCCGCGCTCGATAATTCCCTGCTCAATGAGCATCTTGACCATCTCTTCGACGTAGAATGGATTGCCTTCGGCGGCGTCGGTGATCAGGTTGCGCAGGCTATCGGGCACTTCATCGACGCGCTTGAGGATCTCATCCACCAGCGCCCGGCTGCTGCGCTTGGGCAGCGGCATCAGCGAGATACGACGAAAGACCGTCCGCCCCTCGTCCCAGTTCGGCCGCCGCTCAAACAATCTCGATCGGGTGACGGCGACGAGAAGCAGACGCGCTTCCGGCAAGGCCGTCGCCAGATAGACCGCCAAATCCAGCGACGAATCGTCGGCCCAATGGATGTCCTCCAGGAAGATGACCGTCGGGCTGTCCGCGGTCAGGGCGCGGAAGTAGCGCATCAGGAAAGCCCGCGCCGTCTGCATCAGGCCGGATCCGCCGAGCAAGCCCTGGACGGCCTCGCTGCCGGAAAAGTCGAAGCCCAGCCAGTACCCGACTATATCGGCCGAGTCCGGCTCCAGCGCCCCGGCCATGCCGCGGCGGAACTTGTCCAGGGCAGTGGCGATGGGATCGCTCTCCAGAATCTCGAAGCGGTTGGCGAACAGGTCGCGGAACAGGCTGTAGGCCACGTTCTGCGTGTTGGATGTAGCGCGTCCCTTGAAATACCAGATCGTCTCCGGCCGCATTTCGATCCAGTTTTCGAACTCGTACAGCAGCCGGCTCTTGCCCACCCCCGCCTCGCCGACAACGACCACCACGCGCGTCTCGGCCGACTTCATCGCGTCCAGATAGGTGTTCTTCAGCGTTTCCAGTTCGGCGTCGCGGCCGATCATGCGCGTCTCGACACCCTCCACGCCGCGCGTGGCCATGCGGAAGGCCCTCGGCTTGGCCCGCTGCACCACGTAGGTCCGCACCGGCTCGGCCTTGCCCTTGATGCTGAGAGGGTCCTGCGGCAGGACGTCGAAGATGCCGCGCACCTGGCTGTAGGTGTCGTGGCCGATGAGGATGCCGCCGACCGGCGCGGCGTGTTCCAGTCGCGAAGCCACATTGACCGCGTCGCCCATGGCCGTGAACTCGGCCGTCGTGCCCATCGCGCCGAGCACCACCGGCCCGGTGTTGATGCCGATGCGCATGGTCAGGGTCATGCCGCGTGTCTCGCAGAAACGGGCGACGGCCGCCTGCATCGCCAGGGCCGCCCGCACCGCCCGCTCCGGGTCGTCCTCGCGGGCTGTATCCGCGCCCCACAGGGCCATAATCGCATCGCCGATGTGTTTGTCGATGCGGCCCTCATGGTCGGTGACGGCCCTGTCGACCTCCGCCCACAATTCGTTCATGACCCCGGCCACGACTTCGGCGTCCATCGTCTCCGACATGGCCGTGAAGCCGGAGACGTCGGCGAACAACACTGTGGCCAGCTTGCGCTGCTGTTGGGATTGGCTTCGGGATTCGAGGGCGGCCAGCTTTTCACGAGCCGGGCCAAGCATGGCCTCGACCATTTCGTCGCCCAGGGTGGCTCGCTGGGCTTCCAGCGCGGCAATTCCGGCCTCCAATTGCGCTCTCTGCTCGTCCGATGATGGCATGATGGTTCCTCCAGTCAGCGACTGGAGAAATTATAGATCGTGTGCCATGCTTTAGTAAAGATCACAATCGCGAAGTGATTGATCAGCCGCGCCGGAATGAACCCGCAACCGGGTTGGTGAAGCAGAGGGCGTTCACCGGGTTTGGAATGGGGGCGGCGTCAATTGCCTTTTCGTTTCATCAGATAAACCGCTTCGCCGCCGATATAACCATCAAAACGACGCTCAACGATCGTCTCCACCTCAAACCAGGGGCCGAAGTCCGCCTCGATTTCGCCCGGCCTCATCGACCCGCCACCGCCCATCAGCCGGATGAACGGCCCCTCCCACCAGCGCGGCGGCCATTGATGGACGTAGATGAAGAACTGACTGCCGGGATTGGTCAGTGGCAGCACGTTGTGCAGATAGGCATGGCGGTCCCCCAGGCTCAAGTCGTCGTAGACGCCCCAATCCACCAGCAGATCGTACCGGCCGTCGATGTGTTGCAGGTTGGTCAGGTCGTCCTCGATCCAGCGTACGGAGACGCCGGCGGCCGCCCCCCGCTCCCGGCCCAGGGCGATGGCCGCGGACGAGTAGTCCGTGCCGGTGACGTCGAAGCCGTGCTGCGCCAGAAAGATGGCGTTGCTGGCCGTGCCGCAGCCCAGGTCGATGGCCCGGCAGGGCTGAAGGAGGCCGCTCTCCACCGCCTCCACCAGCTCCTTGCGCGGGCCGAGGTCCCAGGGTACGCGGTTGTTACGATACATCCAGTCGTAAAGTCCTTTGCGCATGGTCTCCTCCAAAGTCGCCTACGCCGTCCGCCCCTTGAGCCAGATCTTGCCCAGCCAGCATTGTTTATTATGATTACTTAATCAACGCCTGAATCTGCCCCAGGTGCGTGCTTTCATGCGCGGCGAAATAGCTGACCTGCTGCCGGAGGGTCACCGTGCCGAACTCCTCGTGTTCGCCCACGCGATCCCAATCGGACGGCGCGAACGATCCCAGTTTGCGGAGCGTCTCCGCCCGCGAGGTGCGATAGGTCTCGAAGATATCGCGCGCCGAGGGCGGCCGCTCCGCCTCGTTTTTGGCCCAGGCAAAGACGGCTTTCGATTCGAGGATGGGATGCGCCTCTTGAAGAAACAAATCTACACGAAAATCCAGCACGCCTTGCGCGTCGCGCAGATGGCTGAGCGTGTTGCGGATCGCCCAGCCGCCATCGGCCGGCATGCGGTTCAGCGCCTCATCGGATAGCCCCTCGATGAGTTTCTCCACAACCAGCGGGGTCTCGCGCAAGCGTTCCAGCGCGGCCGACGGCCCCAGCGCGTCGAACCAATAGTTGGGCATGAACTTCTGGAACGTCTCGGCAAACGCGCCACAGACGGGGCATGGCGCGACGGGCGGAGAGAGCGCGACGGTTCCGCACCCGCGGCAGACCCAGGGGTTGGGCGTGGCGGTGATGGGCGACAGTTTGCCCTGGGCCATGAACGCCGCGCCCTGTTTCATCGCGGCGAGCAAATCCGCGTTCATGCCCAGGCCGGACAAGGCCTCTATCGCCTGTTGAACCTCGGCCGTCAATACATTCACGTCGCCGGGGATGTCGAGCGGGTACGTTTCGCGGCGGCACAACGAATCGGCCGCGGCTCGTGCCAGTTTGGCAAGGTTATATTGGCCCTCGCCCTCCAGCCGCGAGGCGAGGGCGTAGAGATGGATAAGGGTATCGGACCATTGCGACTTGTCGCCTAACATAAAGTGCTCCTAAATCACGATTGGGGGCTGGAATCATCCAGCCCTCAATCCTCAACCAATTCCTGTTCATTCCATACTCTTTTGACTTGTGGACAAGACTGATATTTCTGCGACTGGACGGAAACAGGTTCGTGGTCTATAGGCGCCTCCTTACACGTGTGCCCCACAGAATATATACGGACATTCATTCAAAATACAAAGCTCCAAAAAATAGCAGACGTGAGACTCTCCAGGTACTTATCGGCTTACCCAGGGCAAGAAGATGGCGTCAGCCTCCTCAACCACTGCCGTCAAGACTACCGCCGTCAATGGTTCGCTGAGCGGCGACTCGTAGCCGTCGCCGGCATAGGCGGCTACCGCGTACAGATAACTGTTGCCGGAAACAGCGGAGAGATCGACAAAGCCCGTTCCGAAGCTGCTGCCCACCGGCTCGTAAATCCTTCCGTCATCGGAGCGGTAGACACGATAGCCAATCACCTCCAGGTGTTCCACCGGCAGCCAGGAGAGGAAGACCGATGAATCGCCGGGCTTGGAGACGCCTGTCAGTTCCTGCGGGGCAGGCAGGCCGCCAATCACGACTGTTCGCAGATTGTTGGCGTAATTGCTCTCCGCCGGGTCTTGCCAGGGATTGACCTGGACATAGAGCGTGTGGGGCAGGTGTGGAAACGCGGGAGGTGTCAGGGTGCCGGCATCGGTCGAAAACTCAATCCCGGTCAGGCCGCCCGAGGCAATGGTTGCCAATGCGAATTCAGCGGCCGGGGCGCCCAGGCCGACCGGGGCGTCCCAGGCCAGCTTGAGTTGCAGGTTGCCGTTGAACTCCGGGCCGTTGTTCATGACAAACACCACAACGGAAAGCGGATCTCCACCTTCCTGCGGGTAAAGCGTGCTGGGGGTGACCTCGAAAATCGAGAAATCCGGCATGGCGCTGCCGGCGACAAAGGCCAGCGGCTCAACCTCATCGGCCAAGTCCGCCACCGGGTAGCCCAGGGTTTCCAGCCGATTTAACGTCTGCAGCGGCAGAGTCGGACCTTTACCCTGGGAACCCACCGCGTACACCTGGTTGAGCAGGGGGTCGAAGACCGCATTGGTTTGCCAGATTGTCTTGCCGG
>CAZZJN010000185.1:0-4878 GCA_964654505.1 uncultured Ardenticatenaceae bacterium
ACGGCCGCCAGAGCGATGAGGGCGAAATCAAGAAGTTCCAGTTCCATCATAATATGCCTTGTTCAGAAAGCGTCCTCGGATTCCACAGACAATTCAGAGTTGCGCCTGGGAATCTCTGTCATTGCCATGCCTTTCCCCCTAACCCGCCAGCCGTTGCAAGGCGACGGCCAGATAGACGCCATAGATGATGGCGACCGTGCCCAGCGCGCCCAGCGCCCAGTTCGCGACCCGCAGCGCGCCGGGACTCGGCCGCATGTCGATGATGATGGCCCGAATCCCCAGCAGGGCGTGGACGGTGGCGAAGATGACGAAGGTGATCTCGGTGACGAAGATGATTGGATTGTTGACATAATCCAGCACTTGCTGGTAATCGCGCAAGCCGCCCTCGACGATGAAATGGTGGGCGATCATATGCGCGCCGAGGATGATGGCCAGCAGCAAGCCGGTGAACGCCTGGATCAGCCACACCGAACCGGAGCGATCCCGTTTGGCGGCCATTTGCTCCATAGAACGTCGAGACACTGTGTTTTCCATGTCCATGACTCCTTGTTCGTGACCGCCGTCACTTGGTGTAGATGAGAATCGCGCCGACGATGAACAGGATCAGCGCGATGCCGGTCAGACCGTAGAAAAGCCCTTTCTGCTGTTTGTTGGCCACGCCCATGCCCACCAGCGCCACGCGGATGCCGTTGAACATGTGATAGACCACGCCGAACAGCAGGATCACGTCGAGCGTCAGAAACAGCGGCGAGCGGGCGATGCGGATGAAGCTGTCCCAGCCCTCCGGCCCGCGCAAGAGTTGGCTCAGCACGGCCAGATGCAGGAACAGATAAACCGTCAGCCCAACGCCCGTCAGGCGATTGAGGGCAAAAGCCAGCGTGGTGACGCTGCGCCCGCGCACATCAAACCAGGCCCTCAGCGACGACTTCGGCCGGGCCGGATCAGTTGTCGATTGAATATCACTCATAATGCCAACCTCCTGTTCACGATGCGGCCGCCCGTCATTTCCGGCCGAACAATCCCCGGAACTTCCGCTTCGTCGATTCGCGACGCAAGGCCATGATCTGGTCGCCGGGATAGACATCCGACGGGCAGGCCACGTTGCACTCATAGGCCACATGACAACGCCAGCAGCCGTTGCCGCTGTCCACCCAATCGAAGACCGGCCTGGGGTCGAGGCCGCGCGGGTCCTCGACGACGCGCCAGGCGGCGGCCAGTGTCGCCGGCCCCAGGTACGTCTCGTCGCTGCCCATGATGGGGCAGACCGACATGCACAGATTGCACTCGATACAGTTTTCGAAGCGGCTGTAGGCATCCAGCCCCTCGGCCACCTCGGCGTCATCCAGATATTCGCTTTCACGCACGAAGGGCATGGCGGCCGAGTTAAACCGATCGTAGAACGGCTCCATCTCCACCACCAGGTCACTGATGAGCGGCAGGTTGCGCATCGGCTCCACGGTGACCGTGGGCGTCCCCAGCTCGAGCACCTTGACGACGCAGCCCAGCCCCTCGCGGCCGTTGACGCGCATGCCGCACGTGCCGCAGCTGGCGTGGTGGCAGGAGTGGCGCAAGGTCAGCGAGGGGTCCTCGTCGTGGCGAATGTCCTGCAGGGCCACAAGCACCGTGGTGTTCTCGTCGCAGAGTGTCCTGAAGGTCTGCCAGGTCGGCTCGGGCCGGCCTTGCTTGTATCGGGAGACCTTGAATTCTATCAGTTGTTGGGCCATGAATGTTCCCTCTTGAGCATGACGGCCGGCGATGACCGAACGGCCGTCGCCGATAGTCCGCCCTATACGTAGTAGGCGGTGTGCGGCAGAAGCATGGACTCGCGCGTGCGGCAGGCGGCCTCCACCCCCATCTTGGCGGAGACAATATCGGCCGTCGTTTCGGCCATGCCGCGCAAGGTGGTCGCCTTGCCGCCGGTGATGGTGACAAAGCCCTCGACGCCCTCGTCCACATGATCAAAGCATTTGAACGTCCGGCTCAGCTCGCGGCCGGTGTCGGCTCCGCGCGGGCCGATGAGCGGCCGTGCCGCCGACCAGGCCGCCCGGAAGGGCGCCGTCCGCACGGCCGGGATCAACTCCGAGCCGTACTTGATCATCATATCGATATGGTCCTGCGGCAGGCCCAGCTTGTCGGGGTTCTCGACCACCCAGGAGCTGGTGCCCACGACCGACAGGGCGCGTTGCGGCACGATGATGTCGCCGTCGCCGGAGGCATGCAGCCGGTTGATGACCATGTTGCACAGGCGGCCGCGCACGGCCAGCATGACGCCGGGCGACGGCCGAATAGGCACATCCACCCCGGCCATATCGCCGATCTTGCCGCTCCAGGGACCGCCGGCGTTGATGAAGATGTCGCCGCCGATCTCGTATTCCTTGTCGGAGGCGTGGTCGCGGACGCGAATGGCGCTGACGGCATTGCCGCGCTTCACAAAATCGACCACTTCGGTGTAGGTCTTGATGGTCGCGCCGCCGTGTTTGGCCGTGGCGAAGAAGCGCAGCGGCATGCGCATGGCGTCCATCGTCGCGTCGGGAACCTGCACGCCCATGATGACGTCGGGGTTGACGTTCGGCTCGCGGGCCAGCACTTCCTGAGCCGACAGGCGGCGCGCAGGAATGCCGCACTCGTGGCAGGCCTCGATGAATTCCCGGCTATAGGCCGCCTCTTCCTCGGTCAGGGCGATGAACAGCCCGTCGTTCAATTCAAAGGAACCGGGGGCGATGCGGCGCAGGATCATATTCTCGTCGATGCACTCGACGGCCGACTCCTTGTCCTTCACGGCATACCGCGCGCCGCTATGGAGCAAGCCGTGATGGCGGCCGGTCGTGCCCGAAGTCACCTCGCCCCGCTCGACCAGCGTGACTTTAAATCCTCGCAGGGTCAGGTCATGGGCGACGGCCGCCCCCGTCCCGCCCCCGCCGATGATGACTGCATGAAATGAGGCCATCGTATCCTCCTTCGCGACAGTCTGCCGGCAACGCCGGTTTCTTGCCCGGCATCCGGCGACGGCCGCCGCGTTGGTCTCCCTGATGATACGTTCAGGGATCGGGCCATGGCTGCCTGGAATGCGGCCGCCATGACCCAATCCCTGTTACGCTGAACCGGCCGGTCAACGACGACCTGCCGCCGGTTGTGGGTCATCCGGCCGATGCCGACCGGATGACCCGGTGATGATGCTATTCTACCCAATCAAACGTCCGAGTCACGGCCTTCTTCCACATTCTGTAATTCTCGGTGGCCGCCTTGCTGTTGGGGTCCGGCTCCCAGGTCTTGTCCATGGCCCAGTTCTCGCGGATGTCGTCCTCGCTCTTCCAGAAGCCGACGGCCAAACCGGCGGCATAGGCCGCGCCGAGGGCTGTGGTCTCGGCCACCACCGGCCGGATGACCGGCACGCCGAGCACGTCGGCCTGGAACTGCATCAGGGTATTGTTGTAGACCATGCCGCCGTCGACCTTCAGGGCCGTCAACGGCACGCCGGAGTCGGCGTTCATGGCGTCCAGCACCTCGCGAGTCTGATAGGCGGTGGCCTCCAGAGCGGCGCGGGCGATGTGGCCCTTGTTGACGTAGCGGGTCAGACCGACGATGGCGCCGCGGGCGTCCGACTTCCAGTAGGGCGCGAACAGGCCGGAGAAGGCGGGCACGAAGTAGACGCCGCCGTTGTCCTCAACCGACTTGGCGTAGTCCTCGATGTGCGGGCTGTAATCAAAGAAGTCGAGGTTATCGCGCAGCCACTGAACGAGCGCGCCGGTGATGGCGATGGAGCCTTCGAGGGCGTAGACCGCCGGCTTGTCGCCGAACTTGTAGCACAGGGTCGTCAGCAGACCGTTCTTGGAGGGGACGATCTCGGTGCCGGTGTTCATGATCATGAAGCAGCCGGTGCCGTAGGTGTTCTTTGCCTCGCCGGGGCTGAGGGCCGCCTGGCCGACTGTGGCCGCCTGCTGGTCGCCCAGGTCGCCGGAGACGGGGATGCGGCCGCCGAACGGGCCGCTCTCGGTGGTGTGGCCATAAACGGCCGACGACGCCATGATCCTGGGCATCATGCTCATCGGCACGCCCATGATGTCGGCGACCTCCTTGTCCCAGTCAAGGGTCTTGAGGTTCATCAGCATCGTGCGGCTGGCGTTGGTAACGTCGGTGACGTGGGCGCCGCCGTTGGCCCCGCCGGTCAGGTTCCAGATCACCCAGGTGTCGATATTACCGAAGATGGCGTCGCCCTTCGCGGCCGCGGCCTTGGCGGCGGGCACGTTGTCGAGCACCCAGCGCACCTTGGGGCCGGAGAAGTAGGTGGCCAGCGGCAAGCCGACCTTGTCGCGGAACCGGTTCTGGCCCACATTGCCCTCAAAGTCCTTGATGAGCTTGTCGGTGCGGGTGTCCTGCCAGACAATGGCGTTGTAATACGGTTTGCCCGTGTTCTTGTCCCAGACAACGGTGGTCTCGCGCTGGTTTGTCACGCCGACGGCGGCGATGTCCTTGGCCGTGATGCCGGCCTTCTTCATCGCGCCCTTGATGACATCCTGGGTACGCGCCCAGATCTCCATCGGGTCATGCTCGACCCAGCCGGCCTGCGGATAGATCTGCGCGTGCTCCATCTGATGCATGCCGACCGGAAGCCCCTTGTAATTAAAAATCATGCAACGGGTACTGGTGGTACCCTGGTCAACTGCGGCTACGTAATCTGCCATTTTTGGTCTCCTCGCAAAAACCAAATGCTTGTGCCGAAAGGAACGATGATTCCTCGCCTCCATATGGCGCGATTTGGTTGGAAAAGAGACCCGGGGGATCAGGCCTTCAGCGCCGACAGCAACGCGTTCAGAATCAGCCAGGACGACGTGGCTCCCGGGTCCTGATGGCCGATGCTGCGTTCGCCGAGATAGCTGG
>CAZZJN010000186.1:0-4869 GCA_964654505.1 uncultured Ardenticatenaceae bacterium
CCTCGACAAGGGCAGTAACCGAATTTTACAGGTAAACAAACAATTGCGATATACGGGTAGGGGCGAGGCAGCGGCGTAATCATCACCGTTTTGCCGCGCCACCCTCATTCGCCGCTGCCTCGCCCTCCCCGGAGGGTCAGGCAACCGGGAAGGAAGGTCGCACGTTTCCTTGCAGATAGTTGCCCGGTTGCCTGACCCCAACGGTATCGTTGATTCATTTGTAAATATCCAGGATCCTGCCCGGAAGCGAAACGTGATTATTCTGAATAGATCGATCAACGGCGAGTCGTAGCTTAACAGGTGTTGCATTACCGGTCGACCCATTGGATAATTCGGCCTCATTACCCTATGTCCTGGAGATACGTTTTCCAGACGAGACTAAATATGAAACACAAGAATCTGATTATCGTTACACTTTTGTTGCCTCTCCTGCTCCTGTTCGCCATTCCCGTGGCCCGGGCCGACACCATCCATGTCGTCCAGCCGGGCGAGTCGCTCTTCCGCATCTCGCTGGCCTACGGCGTGTCGGTCGAGGCCATCGCCCAGGCCAACAACATCACCAACACCCGACTCATCATCGCCGGGCAGGAGCTGATCATCCCCAGCGGAAGCGCGCCGGCCGCCACGCCCCCGCCGGCGGCCACCGCCACCCGGGTGTTCGTCCCCGGAACGTCGGTTGAGGGCGGCGTGAACCACGTCGTCCAGCCGGGCGATACCCTCTTCCGCATCTCGATGGCCTACAACGTGCCCATGGCCGACATCGTCGCCGCCAACAACATCGTCAACGCCCGGCTCATCTACGCCGGACAGACGCTGTTCATCCCCGGCGCGAAGGGCGGCACGACCACCGGCGGCACGAATACCGGCGGCACCACCACTACAGCCCCGGCCACGCCCTCCGCCCCCGGCGCCGTTGCCACCAACCTGTTCACCAACGGCAGCTTCGAAGGCGACTGGTACTATCACATCTACAGCGAGCTGCAGATCCCCGAAGGCTGGCTGGTGGCCATCGACGAAGGCCCCAACACCCTGCAACCCGGCGACGGCGGCAACTTCGCCCGGCCGGAGATTCGGGTCATCACCCGCGCCCAGCTGGCCGAGCATGAATGGAACATGTTCATCTTCGACGGCGAGAAGACCTTGAAGGCCTTCAAGGGCTATGCGCCGACCATCTTCCATTTCTTCCAGGACGTCCGCCTGCAGCCCGGCCGCTATCGCATGACGCTCAACTTCTTCCCCGACCTCGTGAACAGCTACAACAACAACGGCGTTCGCGAGTTCAGCACCAACCCGCTGGCGGGCGAGATTCAGGTCATCCACAACCAGAACAGCAACGGCTGGTCGACCGTCACCGCCGGGCAGCGCAACGTCCGCGTCTATGAGTTCACCGTCACCCAGGAGAGCACCGTCCGCCTCGGCGCGTCGTTCCGCAACCGCTTCGGCATCGCCAACAACGGCTGGTTCCTCGACGACTGGCGTCTGGAGCGCATCAACTAGATCGGGTCGATCAATTCGATTGAATCGTTTTTGGGAGAATTGACGGCCGTGCTGACGGCGTAAGTCGCCAGCCGGTCGTCATCACTTGGCCTTAGTAAATGCCCCAGCTGATCAGCTGGGGTTTTTTCGTCCAGCCACATGGTGTAATCGAGGGGGTCGATGATGACCGGCATGCGGTCGTGGATGGGAGCCATCAGCCCGTTGGCGGCCGTCGTCAGGATGGTGCAGGTCTCCAGCTCGCCGCCGTCGGGCGCGTGCCACACCTCCCACAGCCCGGCCAGCGACATCAGCCCCCCGCCGGCCGCGTGGATATACATGGGCTGCTTGCCGCCGTTCAGCTTGCGCCACTCATAGAAACCGGTCGCCGGCAACAGGCAGCGACGGCGCTTGAACGCGGCCCGGAACGACGGCTTTTCGGCCGCCGTCTCGCTGCGGGCGTTGATCAGTTTGGCCCCCATCGACGGATCTTTGGCCCACGACGGGATGAGGCCCCACTGGAAATGGGTCAACTCGCGCTCCCCCCGCCCGTTCAGCCGTACCGCGGCTACGGGTTGCGTGGGGGCGATGTTGTAGCGCGGGACGATGAAGGGCGCGATGGGCAGTTCATATTGGATCGCCACCTCTTCGCCGGTGGCCGCCAGAGCAAATCGGCCGCACATGGGGCTGCGCCTCCTCGGTCGGGCGTCGGGGATGACGCCGGGCCGCTCTAGTCGATGGGTTCGCGCTGCGGTTCGGGGCGAGCGACGCCGCCGCGAGCCAGCGCCCCGGCCCCCAGGGGGTCAAACCCCAGCGGCCAGCTCGTCTCCGCGTCATAGCGCGCCCCGGTCAGATTCGTATCCTGCAAGAGCGTCTCGCGCAGGTCGGTGCCCACCAGATTGGCCTCGCGCAGATCCGTGCCGCGCAGATTGGCCTGCCGCAGGTCGGCCCCGGCCAAATCGGACAGCCAGAGCTTGGCCCCGCGCAAATCGGCCCCGTGCAAATTGGCCTCGCGCAGGTTCGACCCGGCCAGGTCGGCCCGGCTCAGGTCGCGCTGCATGGCCCCCTGATTGACGATCTCCCACACCAGCCGCCACTTGGGGTCGATCTGGGTCATCTCGGTGACGACGGTGTTGCGCAAATCGGCCCAGCTCATCTTGGCCCGGCTGAAATCGGCCCGGCTCAGGTCCGCCCCGTTCAGGCTGGCCCCGCTCAGATTGGCCTCGCGCACGTCGGCCCCGTTCATCGTCGCCCGACCCAGATTGGCGCCGCTCAGGTTGGCCCCGCTCAGGTCAGTATTGGTCAGGTCGGACTTGGCCAAATTGGCCTTGGTCAAGGCCGCCCGGCTCATGTCGGCGCGGGACAAGTCCGCCTCGGACAGGTCCAGCTCGCGCAAATCGCGCCCGGCCGCGCCGTTGTTGGCGATATCCCACACCAGCCGCCACTTCTCGTCCAGCTGGGTGGCGTCGTTGATCCTGGCTCGCCACAGCTTGGCGCGGCGCAGGTCAGCCTGCAGCAGCCGGGCCGAGGAGAGGTCGGCCTCCCACAGCCGCGTGGCCCGCAGGTCGGCCCCCCACAGGTCGGCGTCGCGCAAGTCGGCCCGGCTCAGGTCGCGCCCGGCCGCGCCGTTGTTGACGATTTCCCACACCAGCCGCCATTTGGCGTCGATCTGGGTGGCCTCGTCGAGGACGGTTCCGGCCAGATCGTTATGCTCCAGGTCGGCCCCGGTCAGGTCAGCCCCGCTCAGGACGGCGTGATTCAGGTCCGCCCCGCTCAGGTTGGCCCCGGCCAGATTGGCCCCCGTCAGCAAGGCCCGCTTCAGGTCGGCCCCGAGCAGCTGCGCCCCGCTCAGGTCGGCCCGGCTCAGATTGGCCTCCTGCAGGTTGGCTTGCTTGAGGTTGGCCTCGCGCAGGTTCCCGCCGGACAGGTCGAGGCCGGACAGGTTGGCCTGGCGCAGATTGGCCCCGGCGGCATATTTGTCGCCAACCAGGCGCTCGCGGATGGCGATGGAGTCGGGTCGGGTGTCGTCGCCGTTGGCCGAGGCCGCGACGGCCACGGGGGCAACGGCGGCCGTCGCGATGACTGCCGGCGCGGGCGGCTGGTACTCGCTGATGAACTTCTCCAGCGTCTCCGTTTGGGCCTGCTGTTGCTGCTGCAGGCTGGCCCGGAAGTTGCGCAGCTGCTCGTTGCCGAGGTCCTTCTGGGCCTTCAGCTGGGCCTCAAGCTGGCGCTGGTTGCTCTTGCGGGTTCTGGATGAGAGGATGATCCCCACGACGGCCGCCGCCAGCAAGGCGACCAGCCCGCCGATGGCCGTGAATAGTATTGCCTGGCCTACGCTCATTGTATGAAGTCTCCAAAGGTGTAATACAGAGCGAACCGGTATGGCCGCGCCGGCCGGAAGCCTGAATGATCCGACATCTGCGGCCATTTTAGCATCGAACGGCCAGACTGGGGATATTTAATTGTGAAAATTGCGGGCTTGTCACGCCCTTTTTGCCCAATTTTCACGCCATGGCGCGCATTTGCATGAAAGGCTTCTGCCTCCGGCAGGGATGATCGTCGTCGATATGCCGCCAATAGTAGGAATGGCCGGCGTTGGCCATCAGCCGCCGCGCTCGTAAAACAACGCCGCCGCCGCATGTCGGGCACACGGCAAAATCCGGGGAAGCCTGCGAAGCCACAACCCGCTTGCCATTGGACGTTACTGCTGTCTTCATGACCACACTCCTCATTCCTGCACTGGCGCGACGAAAAACGACCGAACTCTCGTTCGAAGCTTCGGTCGGCAGACAGGCGCGGCTCCGGCAACAATCACTCAGGATGGTCTGGTCAATTACACACCGGCACGCGTCCGCTCTCCGTTCGCTTTGGATAGGACAATATTTGGTTGTGGGTACTACTCTTGGGTATGAATACCTATACGGGTATTACAAAGGATAACATAACTGTTGAGCTAATGCAACACCCAATTGGGGCAATTTGGATATTTCGCGTATTTCTCTCATTTTGCCGGTTGTCAATACGCCCCCAATTCCACCAGCCGGTCGTCGTCGATGCCGAAATGATGGGCGATCTCATGGATGACCGTGTGGCGCACTTCCTCACGCACATTGTCGAGGAACTCCCCCTCCCACTCGGCCGCGGCGCGCTCGATCGGCCCCTGGAACAGCGTGATGGTGTCGGGCGGCACCATGTTGTAGCTCTGGGTGCGCTCCGTCAGGGGGATGCCCGTGTAGAGGCCCAGCAGCGTCTCCCCCGGCGGAAGCCCCATCTCGCGCAGCGTGCGGATCGACGGCCAGGCCTCGACCAGGATGGCCACATTGTCCAGCCGGTCGCGAAAAAACGGCGGCAGGTCGTCGAGCGCCTCGCCCACCAGGTCATCAAACTGTTTGTCGC
>CAZZJN010000187.1:0-4861 GCA_964654505.1 uncultured Ardenticatenaceae bacterium
GGCATGGGCGGGGCCTTGCTGTCCGCGCTCGAAGGCGGGCGCATTTGCGCCACCATCGAGATCAAGACCTCCTATTTTCGCTCCGTCACGGCGGGGCGACTGACTTGCCGTTCCTGGATAGTCTATCAGGGCCGGCGCACCGCTTTTCTGGAGTCGACGGTCGATGACGCCGACGGGCCTGTCGCACGGGCTACGGGGACGTTCGCTATTTTGGAGCCTCGCCGTGTCCACGGCGTCACTCCCTGATCGCCCGCCTAATCCCCCCTACATACCCCAGAAACTCGGTCGCCGTCTCGATCTCCAGCGAGCGCGGCCGCGGCAGGTCGATGGTGATTCGGTCGGTGATGCGCCCCGGCCGGTCGTTCATCACCAGCACCTCGTCGGCCAGCAACACCGCCTCGGTGATGCTGTGGGTCACCATCAACACCGTCACCGGATGCGCCTGCCAGATGCCCAACAACTCCTGGGCCATATGCTCCCGCGTCAGGGCGTCGAGCGCGCCAAACGGCTCGTCGAGCAGCAGCAGCGCCGGGCGGTGCACCAGCGCGCGGGCGATGGCCACCCGCTGGGCCATGCCGCCTGATAGTTGCGCCGGGTAGCTCGCGCCATACCCCGCCAGCCCGACCAACGCCAGAGCTTCATTGACCTGTTCGACGGCGCGTGACGCGCGGGACAGACCATCCCCATTCTCCCTTCCGTTTTCCTCTCCGCTCCCCCGCTCCTCTTCTCCCCCGCTCCTCTTCTCCTCTGCCCCTCCGCTCCTCCGCTCCTCTGCCCCCCTTCCCACTTCCAGCGGCAAACTCACATTCTCCGCCACCGTTCGCCAGGGCATCAGATTGTCGCGCTGGAAGACGATGCCGATAGGCGCGGCCGACTCCCGCGGGTCGATTCCCTGCAACCGAACCTCGCCCCGCGTCGGCCGCAGCAACCCGCCGATGACGCGCAGCATAGTCGATTTGCCGACGCCGGAGCGGCCGACAACGGCCACGAACGATCCACCGGGGACCGTCAGGCCGATGTCGCGCAGCACCTCCTCGCCCGTATCGGCAAAGGTGACGCTGACACCGCTCAGGGTCAAAAAGTCCGGCTCATTCATGCCCGGGCCGCCCGCTTATTTCGCCGCATTATCGATAAACCGATTGGTGTAGGCCTGATCCAGATTGGTCAACGGCCCGTTAAGCAGCCCCATCTCGATCAGCACGTCCTGGGTCTGCTGCCACGCCGCCGGGTCGGTGTGGCCCGGCACCTCGGCCTCCCAGAGAGGCAACGAGGCCGTCAGCACCGGCTTGCGACTGTCGTCCAGCCCCTCGACGAAATTCTTACTGATCTCATAGGCCTCATCCGGATTGGCCAGCGTGTCGCGCAAGCCGCGCAAAAAGGCATCGACGAAATCCTGCACCATCTGGGGGTTCTCGGCGATTGTCTTTTCGTTGGTCACCAGACCGTTGGACACCAGCGCGATGTAATCGGCCACGGCGATGACGTCGATATCCACCCCCTCCTCGGCCAGTCGTATCGGTTCATTGTTGAGATAGATGACAACCGCGTCCGACTGATCGGTCACCAGTGATTCAACCTGATTGAAGCCGATCTCGTTGGCGTTGATGTCGTCCATCGTCAGGCCATTGGCCGAGAGCAACCCCACCAGCCCCACGTAGCTGGCCCCATAGAAGCCCGGCAAACCTACCTTGCGGCCGACCATATCGGCCGGGGTGCGGATGCCCGCCTCAGCCTTGGCGACGACGCCCACGGGAAAACGCTGCCACCATTGGGTGACGTAGACGACGGGCAGCCCCTGCGCGCGAGCCAGCAGCACCTGCTCGCCGCTGGCGACGGACATCATCAGCTCGTTGGCCCCAACCAGGGCCAGGCCGTCCGTCTCCGGGCTGTAGTCGAATTCAACCGCAAACCCCTTCTCGGCGAAATACCCTTTTTCGACGGCCACGTAGAAAGGCGCGTATTGCGGGTCGGGGATATAGCCCATCGGCAGTCGAACGGGGATCAACTCATCGGGCGCCGCCGGCTTGCCGCCGCAAGCGACCAACACGGTTGTCAGAAGGATGAAGAGCATCAATGCGATACGTTTCATTATGTAAACAATCTCCGTATGATTATCGGGAAGATGGGCCGGATTATAGCATGGTTCGGTGGGGATCGGGTTGATCGTCATCAGGCGCGGCCGCCCCGTGTCCACGTGCGCATCAGGACAAGGCCGCCACCATGCTCTCGAACGCCTGGAGCGCTTGGGCAATGCCGGCCGGATCGCCGCGGTAGTCATCGGGCGGGGTTCGCTTGCCCAACTGCCGAACGATGCGCAGCGCGGCGCTCAACTCGAATTGCGCGGCATGGATGCCCAGCTCCTCGGCCGCGAAGCGGGTGACGGTGTGGTTCACCACGCCGCCGGTGAATCGACGATGGTCAACGACAAAGCGATCCCAGTGCATCGCCGGAAACTCACGAGCCTCCCCCGCCGTGGCTCGCCGGAAGTCCGCGGCCGAGAGCGACGCGAATATCTCCGTCCGGTGTTGTGGCAGGCAGCTTTGGCCGCTCATCGTGCCTACGGCGATGCCGAACCGGTGTCGGTCGGACATGCCGTGCAGGTCGATGACAAAGCGGATATCGCCGGCTTCGACCAGCTCGGCCAGGGCGGTCTTGTAGGGGGAATGGCTGTCAAAGTTGGGATCATCCTCGGAACGGGCGAAGGTGTAGAGGACGTGGGCGCCGGTTCGCTCGCCCAGGAGCCGGGCGAAGGCCGACGTGTATTCGTCTTCCTGTTTGTAGCGGCCGCCTCGCCGGTGGGCCGCGCCGTGGGGAGCGGAGATCAGCACAGGCAACCGACCGGGCTGGTGGCGAAAGGGCGGGCCGCCGTCTCCCGGCGGCTCCCGATAGGTCACGTCTTGTTCAAGAACGACGAGACGGTCAAGAATAGCCTGAGGCTCCATAAGCATCGGCCATGCAC
Source organism: uncultured Ardenticatenaceae bacterium (assembly GCA_964654505.1). GTDB lineage: Bacteria > Chloroflexota > Anaerolineae > Promineifilales > Promineifilaceae > Promineifilum. The sequence continues at coordinate 2,960 of CAZZJN010000187.1, forward strand.
GAGACGCGCATGGCGTTCAGTTGGCGTCACCGCCGCACGCCGCGGTGCAACCCCGCAACCCGGCCGATCACTCGATCTCGATCCGGGTGACGGCGTCGAAGTCGAGCGCTTTTTCGCTGCCCAGCACGGCATGAAGGGCTAATTGGGCGAATTGGAAGAAGGCTTGCAGATCGCCGATGCGATCGAGGTAGTAGCGAGCCAGCTGTTGCTCTTCCGGCGAGAGGTCACATTCGGCCGCCTGTAGTTTCCCAATGCTCTCGCCCAGGACGTGGAGCGCCAGCTGCACCTCGCGCTGTTCGCGCGTGCCGAGGACGTTGCGGATGACCTGCCACATGTCGGATTCGGCCTTGTAGAACTTGCGCCGCTCGCCGCGCACCCACACCTCTTTGGCCATGCCCCACCGCTCCAGGTCGCGCATGTTCATGCTGACCGAGCCTTTGCTGATCTCCAGCGTGTCGCCCAGTTCATCGAGAGACAGGGGGCCGGGGTTCAGCAATAGCGTGCCGTACAGGCGCCCCATCATCTCACCGAAACCGAAGAAACGAGCCAGGCGGCCGAGGCCGGAGACGGTGCTGTCGTTGACGGCGGTTAATGTTTCGTGCATGGTTCCCTGCGTTCAAAATGTTTTGAATGCAGGGAGGTTAGCAGAGGTTGGAAGAGGCGTCAATCGGTCAATGTCCCAGGGGGCCGTGTCCCTCGCCCAGACGCCATGCCGCCCCGCGCTCGATGGCGGCATGGGTGTAGGCGCGGGCCATATTGACCGCCTCAAGCCAGTCGTGACCCTGGGCGCGAAAGGCGCAGATGGCGGCCGAGAGGGTGTCGCCGCTGCCGTGGGTGTTGATCGTGTCGATGCGCGGTTGAGACAACTCGCGGGTCTGCTCGCCGTCCCAATAGAGATCGACTACCTCGCCCCCATCCCGCCGCCACCCTTTCATCAGCAACCGGGAAGCCGAAATACCGTCCAACCGACTCTCTCTCCTCTTCTCCTCCGCTCCCCCGCCCCTCCTCTCCTCCACCCCCCTGCTCCCCTGCTCCTCTGCCCCTCCGCTCCCCAATACAGCCGCCTCGGCCGCGTTGGGCGTGACCAGATCGGCCAAAGGAAAAAGCAGCCGCCGATAGGCGTCGGCCACCTCCGGACCAAACATCGACTCGCCGCGATGGTTGACGAGAACCGGATCGACGACAAGTGCAGGCCGGGGTTCAAGTCCGCCGCCTAACCAATAAGCCAGCCTCTCGGCCACCGCTTCGATGATGTCCACGCGACCCAGGAAGCCGGTCTTGATGGCCACCGCGCCGTAGTCGGACAGGACGGCATCGATCTGCACGGCCACAAAATCAGGCGGCAGGAAGTGGACGCCCCGCACGGTGACGCTGTTTTGCGCGGTGACGGCCGTGATGGCGCTCATACCGTAGGCGCCCAGTGCGGCCCAGGTCTTCAGATCGGCTTGCAATCCGGCCGCCCCGCCGGAGTCGGAGCCGGCGATCGTCAGCAGGGGCAGAGGCGGTTGCATCAGGCCGCGTCTTTCAGCAGAAGAGCGGCCAGCAACGCGCTGCGCTCCACCATCCGGGAGATGATGACGTGCTCATGGCTGGCATGGGCGCCGTCGCCGACGGGGCCGAGGCCGTCGAGCGTGGCCGTGAACGGGCTGGTCAGGTTGCCGTCGGAGCCACCGCCGACGGCCGTCTCCTCCAGCGCCAATCCCATTTCAACCCCCGTCGCGCGCGCCATCTCCCACAACGCGGCGTTGCGCGGCGTGCGTTCCAGTGGCGGGCGGTCGAAGCCACCGGTGATCTCCAGCGTCGTCCCCGCCAGCGGTGGCGTCAGGGCGTTGACCGCCCGCTCCAGCCGCTCGGCGTCGGCGACGGTGACCGCGCGCACGTCAACCACGGCCCGACACTCGG
>CAZZJN010000188.1:0-4840 GCA_964654505.1 uncultured Ardenticatenaceae bacterium
ATGATGATTGGGGAATCGATGATATTGAGAAGCGATCAGAGGTATTGGCTAAATGGGCTGTTAAGAGATGGCCAAAATAGCATAGATTAAAATTTTACAAACTTTCTTCCTTAACAGTATGATAAATCAGAATGACGGTATCAATCGGCCGTCGACCCATGTTACGGTAGCCACGAAGAGGCCGTTTGGTTTTGTAAGGCCCTTCAGAGCTTTGAGCGAGACAACCGACAACCACGCTCCGATAACCAGGTGAGAACTCGCCGCTTGTTCCGCCCGTACGACTTCGCATCATGACACCTCTCCCAGCCCTGACAGGTTGGCGGACAGGAGTCCGCTCGAAACCTGTCAGGTCTAAAAACCAATCAAATCTGCTACAATACGCCCATCATTGAACGCGGAGGACACGATGCACAAGTGGCGCGTCGGGCTGATAGTGTCGCTAATCCTGTTGTCGCTGGCGCTGGCTGCCTGTTGGCTGGCCCAGGGCGGGCGGGCGACGCCGGAGGGGAGCGACAAGGGCGAGGAACTGGAGTCGCTGGCCGGCGGCTTTGAATGGCGGCGCGTGGGAGGCATCGCCGGGTTCTGCGACGTCGTCACCGTGCGGGGCGAGACGGCCGTCATCGCCTCCTGCCGCCGCGAACCGGCGGAGGTCGTGGGCGAGGTGCCGCTGACGGCCGACCAATCCCGGCAGGTGGCGGACTGGGTCGACTCCTTGCGCTCGTTCGAGGAGGTGCAATCCGATGGGGGCGTGGACGACGGGGTCGTAGCCGACGGGATGACCATCACCCTGACCTTCACCGGCGGGGGTGACGGCGAACCGACCGGGGACGACATCGCCGCCATGTACGCGCTGGCCAACGAGATCCTGGTGGCGGCGCGGACACCGGCCGGCGATTGATCCCCTAACCTGGTAAATTGGTCATACGATCTGACCAATTTTAATTTACAGATCGCCGCAAACCGGTTACTATATACGGCACGGCCTCGATGAGCACGGTCGCTCGACCGGCGGGGCCTGCCTTTACTTTGCAATGCGCGATCGGCTATTTCTTCTCAGCGGCATCCTCGGCGTCGGCACGCTCGCCGTCACGCTGCTCATGTCTTTTGTCGGCCCGCGCGAGGTCGGCCCCATGTCGCCCGGATTCAGGTCGCCGGTGCTGGCCTTCGAGTTCGCCCGGACCGAGGACGAGGTGCGGCAGCTCTTCGAGCCGGAGGGATCGGCCGCGGCGATGGACCGCCTCAACCGCTGGGACTTCCTTTATATAGCGCTCTATGGCGGCTTCCTGGCCACCTTCGCCCTGGCGGCCGCGCTGGAGACCGACCAGTACACGCCCCGGGCGGCCGTAGCGCTGGCGCCGCTGATCATGCTGGCCGACGTTATGGAGAACGTCCAGCTATTCAGCCTGACGCGGCAACTGGAACTCGGCGGCGACTTCGGCCACGCGCTATGGTGGCTGCATCTCTTCACCTGGCTCAAGTGGGGCGGGTTGGCGATTTATTTCCTGCTGATCAGCGGCTACTTCCGCGAACTTTCCGGCCCGTGGCGCTTCGTCTGGTTGCTGGCCGATTTTCCCGCCTTGCTGGCCGTGTGGGCCTGGGTCAGTCCCGGCCAGGCCAGCGAGATCATGGTCCTGTCCATCGGCGTGATGTTCCTGCTGCTGATCGCCCACGCCTGGTGGCGCGCCCTGACCGACAATCTGCAAGCCCGGGGCGCCTGGTGACGACTCGACGAAAGAGCCAAAGACTTCGTGGCCCGATTGCCCGGTCTTTCATTCGTCATTCGTAATTCGTAATTCGTAATTCGTAATTTTTGGAAGGAGTTGGCAATGGAATTCTGGCTAAACGGCGAACTGAGGCAATATGAAGGCGACCCGGAGCAATCCGTGTTGAACTACCTGCGCCTGGAAGAAGGCATCCTGTCGGCCAAGGACGGCTGCGCGCCACAGGCGGCTTGCGGCTGCTGCGCCGTCGACCTGAACGGCAAGGCGGTGCTGGGATGCGCCACCACGATGAAGAAGCTGGCCGGCGGCCGCCTGACGACTGTCGAGGGGCTGGGCGAATACCGCCAGAACGTCTATGCCAACGCCTTTGTGGCCAAGGGTGGCGTGCAATGCGGCTTCTGCATCCCCGGCATCGTCATCCAGGCCAACGCGCTGATCAACAAGAACGACATCCCCACCCGCGACGAGATCGCCAAGGCGCTGACGCCCAACCTGTGCCGCTGCACGGGCTACAAGAAGATCATCGACGCCATCGAGACGGCGGCCGAGGCCATTCATAAGGAAGAGGAAGTGCCGCCACCCGTGCCCGACGCCCGCGTCGGCGGCCGCCACCCCAAATATATCGCCTCCGACCTCGTGCTCGGCCGCCACAAGTACACCAACGACATCTTCCTGCCGGGCATGGCCTACGGGGCGTTGCGCTTCAGCGACCACCCGCGGGCGCGCGTGCTGGCCATCGACACCAGCGCGGCCGAAGCCTGTCCCGGCGTCGTGCGCGTCATCACCGCCGCCGACACTCCCGGCGACCGCTACATCGGCCTCATCCATCAGGACTGGCCGGTGATGGTGGCCATCGGCGAGACCACGGCCTATGTCGGCGACGTGCTGGCCGGGGTTGTGGCCGAGTCGGAAGCCGTGGCCCGCGCCGCGGCGGCCCTCATCAAGATCGATTACGAGGTGCTGGAGCCGGTGACCGACCCGCACAAGGCGCTGGAGCCGGGCGCGCCCAAGGTCAACCACACCAACCACGACGGCAACCTGCTCGGCCGCAGCGGCTATGTCCGCGGCGACATGGCTGCGGCTATCGCCAAAACCGCTTATACCGCCACGGGCGTCTTCCAGACCCAGCGCATCGAGCACGGCTTCATGGAGACAGAGACGGCCGTGGCCGAGCCGGTTCGCGACGGGGCGGGTTCGACCGGGCACGCGGCCAACAACGAGGGCGTGGCCGTCCATGTGCTGTCGCAGAGCCAGGGCGTCTATGACGACCGGGTGCAGATCTCCAAGATTTTGGGGCTGCCCAAGGAGGCCGTGCGGGTGACGCTGGTGCCCAATGGCGGCGGCTTCGGCGGCAAGGAAGACATGTCCGTGCAGGGGCACGCGGCCATCATGGCCTGTCTGACGGGGCGGCCGGTCAAGGTCAGCCTCAACCGCGACGAGTCCATCGCCATGCACCCCAAGCGCCACCCTATCTGGATGGACTACACCGTAGGCTGCGACGCCGACGGCATGCTGACTTATGTCAAGGTGAAGTTCGTGGGCGACAGCGGGGCCTACGCCTCGGTCGGCGCGGAAGTGCTGGAGCGGGCCGCCGGGCATGCCACCGGAGCCTACACCGTGCCCGCGGCCGATGTGGAGGCGCTGGCTGTCTATACCAACAACACCCCCTGCGGGGCCATGCGCGGCTTCGGCGTCAATCAGGCCGCCTTTGGGCTGGAGAGCTGCATCGATGACCTGTGCCTGCAGGGCGGGTTCGACCGCTGGCAGTTCCGCTACGACAACGCCATTGTGAACGGCAGCGTGACCTCCACGGGGCAGGTCATCGAGGGCGGGGCGGGGGCACGCGAGACGCTGCTGGCCGTGAAGGACCAGTTCTACGCCGCCAAATACGCCGGTATCGCCTGCGGCATCAAGAACACGGGCATCGGCAACGGCATCCCGGACCAATCCATGGCCGGCATCACCGTCGAGTCGGCCGACCGCATCTACATCGACCATGGCTGGACGGAGATGGGGCAGGGCGTCCACACCATCGCCGTGCAGACGTTGGGCCAGGAGACGGGCATCGACCCGAGCATCGTGCGGGTGCGGGTTGATACGGCCTTCAAGCAGGAGGCGGGCATGACGACGGCCTCGCGGGCCACGTCGCTGGTGGGCAACGCCATCATCATCGCCGCCCGCAAGCTGAAGAAGGACCTGGAGACGCACACGCTGGCCGAACTGGCCGGTCGCACCTATGACGGGACGTTCACCATCGACTGGACGACCCGCACGGACAAGCCCCGGGACGGCAAGATCGTGACTCACTACTCCTACAGCTACGCCACGCAGCTGGTCGTCCTCGATGACGACGGCCAAATCGCCAAGGTGACGGCCGCCCACGACGCGGGACGCATCTATAACCCGACGCTGTTCGAGGGCCAGCTGGAGGGGTCGATCCACATGGGGCTGGGCTACGCCATCAGCGAGTCGATGCCCATGGAGGGCGGCTACCCCAAGTCCACGCGCCTGCGGCAGATGGGTATCCTGCGGGCCAAGGAGATGCCGGAGCTGGAGATCATCGGCATCGAGGTGCCCGATCCCAACGGCCCCTATGGCGCCAAAGGCGTGGGCGAGATCGGGCTGGTGCCGACGGCCGCGGCCGTGGCCAATGCCTTGCGCCAGTTCGACGGCGTCCAGCGCCACGAGCTGCCGATGGAGCTGCCGAAGAAGGCGCGGACGGTGGTGAGGAAGGGGGAGGGATAACGCAGTAAAGCTGTAGCGCAAGCTCTAGCTTGCGGGCCAGGCGGTATACATTATGTGGGATATCCCACACGGAATACGCCACACGGAATAGCCACACGGAATATTCCGCACGGAATAAATTCCGTGGCTGTTAGGCGAAACCGGCTGAAGCCGGTTGGGGGCGCGTGAAACCCGTTTTAACGGGTTTCGGGTAACAGAGGCGGATTTGAATCCGCCGGAGTATGGCGGCGTGTGGGAACCGGGTTTTCGGCGAGGGGAACTGCTCAGCGCCGACACCGGTAGCGTCGGGACGCTGGACGCTCGACGTTAGTGATGTTAGTGACGTTTATGCAATGAAGAACTTTATCCTGACATCAACGATCACGGCCACCTGT
>CAZZJN010000189.1:0-4740 GCA_964654505.1 uncultured Ardenticatenaceae bacterium
CGGCAGACCGATGGTCTCGACCTGGTACAACTCGTTGATGCTGCCCAACTCACCCTGCAACATTTCGCCGATCGTCCGGCGGGCGGTGTTGCCGGTGTTGAAGGCGGCCTGGAAGCGGAAGCCGGTCGCCGGCAGCGCGCCATCCCATGCAGCCTCGAAGTACGCCGCGCACTCCTCGGGATTGTAGTTGTACATCGGGCCGTCGGGGTTGTAGCCGAGCATGCCGGCCGGGATCGGGCCGTTGTTACGGATACCCTCGCCGAGCATGACCTCAGAGATGTAGGTATCATAGTCGAAGCAGGTAGCCATCGCCTTGCGGACGTTGACGTCGCTGAAGAACTCCGGCGGGATGCCGTTGCCGTCCAGCTGGCCGGAGCCGATGTACGGCGAATCCGGGGCGATGTTCCAGGTCAGGAAGATGTCCGTCCGGGAAATGCCGGGGATGCCGGTCCAGCGGCGCAGCGGAGCGTCCGGGCTTTCGGTCGGCGAGCAACCCTGCTGGTAGACGCAGGCTTCGCCCACGAGCGGGTCGACCTGCGGGCGGTCGGCGGTGTTGATCGCCACCACAGCGGCGTCACCGGCCTGCAGCGCGGCAAAGCGGGTGCCCCACTCATCCACGAGGCGGTAGATGACCGTCTTGATCGCCGGCGGGCCGAACGGGCCACCCTCAAACAGCGGGGTCTCGGCGGTGCGCCAGTAGTTCTCGTTGGCCGTCAGGACATACTCTTCACCGGGGGTCCAGTGATCGAGCTTGTAGGGGCCGGTGCCGTTGGCCACTGCGCCCAGCGGGGTGTTCTCCGCGCCGGGGGCGTAGTGGTCTTGCCAGGTGGCGCAATCGCCGTCCCAGCTGCCCTGCGCGACGGACCAGTCATAATCAATCACGCTGCCCCAAGTGCCGGCGAGGGTCGCCAGCAGCGGCCCCCACGACTGGGCCAGGTTGAAGGTCACGGTGCCGGCGGCGTCGTCGGCGACGACCGCGGCCTTGACCAACTCACAGGTGGCCAGCAGTTCTTCCGGCGTGGCGCCGGCCTTCAGGCCTTCGGGATCGCCCGCGAAAGCGCCATCCTGGATACCCTCGGTGACATCACCGGAGACATAGCCCAGGATCGGCTCTAGGAACAGCCACTGCGGGCCGTTCGGGTCGCTCTGCAGCAAGCCGCGCTGGAAGCTGTAGGCTACGTCGCTCGCCTCGAGGGTCTGACCCTCATGGAAGGTGACGCCCTCACGAATGTGGAAGGTGTAGGTCTTGCCGTCGGCCGAGATGCCGCCGTTCTCCACCGAGGGGACTTCGGTGGCCAGGGCCGGGACGTACTTGGTCGGGTCATTGCCGTCATAGAAGATCAGGCTCTCATAGACGTGCATGATCGTGGTGTTGCTGGCCGTGTCATAGCCCAGCGCCGGATCGAGCGTGTCCATGTCGCCAAATGTCTGGCTGACGTAGGTCGTCGGATCGGGGGCGGCGATCGGCGCGGCCGGGACCGGGGTCGCCGTGACGACGACTTCCTGGACCTCGGTGACGACCGAAGTGACGACCACTTCCTGTCCTTCCTCGGTGATAGTCTCGGTGACGACGCGCGTCACTTCAACCGTCTGCGTTTGCGGCTGGCAGGCGACCAATCCGAGCGCCAACACCAGCAGCGCGGCCATCAAAAGGCCAATGCGATTCTTGGTAAACATGTTTTGTATCTCCTCCATTCTTCTAAATGGAATTCTGCAAATTTATCAACCTCGTGCGCCGGTTGCGCACTTATCCAACATCCACCAACTCTGCATCAAAACCCTTGACACCACCTCCTCAAATTAATTACAAATTACGAATTACAAGTTGCAAATTACGAATTACGAATTACGAATTACGAGTTGTGAATTACGAATTACGAATTACGAATCTGCACTATCGGATGGAAGCCGTTCCTTATTCCTAACTCCTAATTCTCAATTCCTAATTCTCAATTCCTAATTCCTAATTCCGAATTCCTAATTCCTGATTCCTAATTGATTAAAGGAATTGCTCCGCATGATGGCAGGCCACCATATGAGGCTTGGCCTCCGTTCCCAGGTTGCGAAATTCCGGATCGACCTCGCGGCAGATCTCGGTGGCATAGGCGCACCGGGGGTGGAAGTGACAGCCCGAGGGCGGGTTGGCCGGGCTGGGCACGTCGCCTTCCAGGATGATCCGCTGCCGCTTGGCCTCCTTGTCCGGGTCGGGCATGGGAATGGCCGACAGCAACGCCTGCGCGTAGGGATGTAACGGATGATCATAGACCTCGTTGCGATCGCTCAATTCGACGATTCGGCCGAGGTACATCACCGCCACCCGGTCGCTGATGTAGCGCACCATGGACAGGTCGTGGGCGATGAACAGATAGGTCAGCCCTAACTCATGCTTCAGATCGTCCAGCATGTTGACGACCTGGGCCTGAATGGAGACGTCGAGGGCCGAGATAGGCTCGTCGGCGACGATAAATGACGGATTGGTGGCCAACGCCCGGGCCACGCCGATGCGCTGCCGCTGGCCGCCGGAGAACTCATGCGGGTAGCGATTGACGAAGTAGGGGTTCAACCCCACGACGCGCAACAGTTCCTGCACACGCTCCTTGCGGGAGGCGTTGTCGCCGATGCCGTGGATGGCCAGCGGCTCGCCGATGATATTGCCGACGGTCATGCGCGGGTTGAGCGAGGCGTAGGGATCCTGGAAGATCATCTGCATGTGGCGGCGGGCGCGACGCAGGTCGTTCTTGCCCATATCGGTCAACTCGCGACCGGCGAACTGCACCGATCCGGCCGTCGGCACTTCCAGCTGCAGGATGGAGCGTCCCGCGGTCGATTTGCCGCAGCCGCTCTCGCCCACCAACCCCAGCGTTTCGCCCTTATAGATATCGAAGGAAATGCCGTCGACGGCCCGAATGTGGCCGACCGTCCGTCGCATGACGCCGCGCTTGATCGGAAAATATTTCTTGAGGCCGTCTACCCGGACGAGCACCTCTCCCGGCTGCCCGCCGATGTCGTCGGTTGGTGTAAGCGTGTGGGTCGCGTGAGTCGTCTCGGTCATGATGCCACCTCCACCATCGCTTCATCGGAAACCACGGCCGCGGCCAGCCCCAGATCGATGCGGTCGTCCTCATGGAGACGCAGCCCGTCATATACTTCTTCCGCGCGCCAGCAGGCCGACAAATGGCCCGGCGCCACTTGCATCAGCGGCGGGTTCTCCACCCAGCAACGCTCGATGGCGTAGGGGCAACGCGGCGCAAAGGGGCAGCGCGTGGGTTCTTTCAGCAAGTCGGGCGGCAAGCCCTTGATGGGGATGAGTCGCTCCTTGGTGGTGGCGTCCACCTTGGGCAGCGACTCCAGAAGCCCCACCGCATAGGGGTGGGCCGTTTGCTTGTAGAGGGCGCGCACGGGAGCCTGCTCGACGATGAACCCGGCATACATGACGATGATCTTGTCCACCATGCCGGCGATGACGCCCAGGTCGTGGGTGATCCAGATGATGGCCATGCCCAGTTGCTGCTTGAGGCGCAGCACAAGGTCTACGATCTGGGCCTGAATGGTGACGTCAAGGGCAGTGGTGGGTTCGTCGGCAATGAGGAGCGAGGGATTGCAAGACAGGGCCATGGCGATGCCGATGCGTTGCCGCTGGCCGCCGGAGAACTGATGGGGGTAGTCCTTCAGCCGATCGGCCGCGTTGGCCACGCCGACCAGCGTCAGCAATTCGGCGGCGCGTTCGTCCGCCTGCTCCTGCTTCATGCCCAGATGGATCACCAGGGCCTCGGTCATCTGCATGCCCACGGTCAGCACGGGGTTGAGCGAGGTCATCGGGTCCTGGAAGATCATGGCCATTTCCCGGCCGCGCACGTGGCGCATCTCTTCCTGCGAGAGCTTCAACAGGTCGCGACCGTTAAACAACACCTGGCCGTCTTCCACACGCCCGGGCGGACTGGGGATGATGCCCATCATCGACTTCATCGACACCGATTTGCCGGAGCCGCTCTCGCCGACGATAGCCATCGACTCGCCTTCGTCCAGGTCAAAGGTGATGCCGTTTACAGCATGGACGATGCCGTCCTCGGTGTAAAACCGGGTTGTTAGGTTACTGACCTCGAGTAATTTAGCCATCGACCCCCCGTTTGCGCTTGAAAAGTACTATTTCAGTCACAACTATATCCTCCAGATGAACGAGGCAGGATATTACCGATAATCGCCCCATTTGAATGAGAGCGGGCTAAATATATCGTAAAACATCGTGTTGCCAAGAATTTAGTCAACCCGGTTGATAAGAGTTCATCGCGTGCATCCCGCGAGCGAGACATTCGTGTGACATTGCTAACTGTAGCAATATAACATATGGATATGCAAGTGACAAGTTGGTGACAAAAGAAGGGCGCGCCCGCCCCGGTGGCGACGCGATCGCCATCCGAATCAATCGATGTCCGACGCGTCATGTGGTAAAGTAGTAGCCATCTATCGATGGTCATCGGTGATAATATGGTCATCGGTGATAATAATGGTATGTCGCCACAAGGATCGCTCGGAGCCACACGTCGGCCGCCTGCATCGTTGCATCATGGCCGGCAAGTCACGGGGGGTTGCGCGTGGTCGATTGTCATGATGGCAGTCCTGATGTTCACATGAGGTGTTCGCAATGAAACAGATCCTTGTCATTCATGCCGGTGAGGGTGGCGCCACAGCCGACTACTCCTTCATGGGCCACAAACTGCTCGTGCGTCGCGCCGGTTGCGG
>CAZZJN010000190.1:0-4738 GCA_964654505.1 uncultured Ardenticatenaceae bacterium
GTGGCCGTCGATGGGGTCAGCATGGTGGTGAAGCACAACACATTGCACACCATCATCGGGCCGAATGGGGCCGGCAAGACGACTTTCTTCAACTTGCTGAGCGGCAATATTCGCCCCACCAGCGGCAAGGTCATCTACAAGGGTCGGGACATCACCGATCAGCCCACTCATCAGCGCGCCCACATCGGTATCGGCCGCTCCTTCCAGATCACCAACGTCTTCCCCAATTTGAGCGTGATGGAGAACGTCCGGCTGGCGGCACAGGCCGTGGGCAAGGACAGCTTCAGGTTTTGGTCGCACCATCGCGCCTTCCGTCGCTATGAGGAACAGGCGCTGTCGATCCTGGAGCAGGTGGGGCTGGGGCAACAGGCCGGATTACCCGCCCGTTTGCTGCCCCATGGCGGCAAGCGCAAGCTGGAGCTTGGCATCTTGCTGGCTTCGGACCCCGACCTGTTGCTGCTGGATGAACCTACGGCCGGAATGGCTCGCGAGGAGATCCCGATGCTGATGGACGTGATTCAGAGCGTCCGGAATGCGGGCAACAAGACGATCATCCTGGTCGAACACAAGATGGACCTGGTGATGAACGTGTCCGACCGGATATCGGTGATGCATCAGGGACGGCTTCTGGCCGAGGGCAACCCGATGGAAATCGCCGGCAATCCGACCGTCCAGAAGGCCTATCTGGGCGATCTGTATGGCGACTTGACGGAAGTGAAGTAAATGGAACCAACACGATCCAATGTTCTGGAAGTCCGGGATATAAAAACATTTATCGGACAGTTCCACATCCTTGATGGCGTTTCCGTCGACGTCCCGGACGGCAGTATCACCGTGCTGCTGGGGCGAAACGGCGCAGGCAAAACGACGACGCTCAAGTCCATCCTGGGTCTGACGCCGCCGCGCAATGGAACCATCCTTTTAAACGGGAAGGAGATCCAGGGCGAACCGGCCTACCGCATTGCTTCCAAAGGCATCGGCTATGTGCCGGAGCATCGCGCCATCTTCCGCGACCTGTCCGTGGAAGAGAACTTGCGCATCGCCGAACGGAAGGCCGGCGATCTGAAACGTCGGGAAGAATTCATATTTGACCTGTTTCCCGATCTGAAACGATTGATCAAATTGCCGGGCGGCAATCTGTCCGGCGGGCAGCAACAGATGCTGGCGGTGGCGCGCGCGCTCGTGCCCGAAAATCATCTGTTGTTGATTGACGAACCCAGCGAAGGCCTGGCTCCGGTGGTGATCGAGCAGATGATGGAGTCCATTCGCGCACTCTCGGCGCACACGACCGTCCTGCTGGTGGAGCAAAACTTCATCATGGCCAGTATGCTGGCCGACCGCTATACGATCATTGAGTCCGGCCGTTCGGTCAAGAGCGGCATGATGGCCGATCTCGTTCAGGACGAGGCGACAATCCAGCGTTATCTGGGAGCCGCCTAGAGGAGTCCCCATGGCTTCGATTTTGAAAAATAACCGATCCATCCTGATCGCTGTCGCGCTGACGGTTCTCATATTTGCCGGCATCGTCCAATCGATGGAGCCGCGGGTATGGGTATCGATCATGCTCTCCGGCGCGACCCTGGCTTCGCTCTATTTCCTCGTTGCCTCGGGTTTGTCGCTCATCTTCGGCTTGATGGATGTGTTGAACTTCGCCCACGGCGTTTTGTTCGTGCTGGGGGCCTATGTGGGTCTTGCTACCTTCATGAACCCGCGCCTGCTGTTCAACACGCTGCCGATCTTCTTCATCCTGATCGCTGGGATCATGTTGTCGCAGCATTTGGCTCGCCTCTTCTGGCCGCGCATCCACGGCCCGCGAGCTATTCGCCTGGCGTCCATTGCGCTCATGTTGCTGGCGGCCGCGCTCCTGTTTTTCGCCTTGCGCGGCTTTCCCATTCGCGCCCTCAATGCCTTCAATATCACTGCCGTGGGTGGGGCCGTCCTGACGGCCGACGCCCAGGAACCCATGGCCATGATGTTCCGGCGCCTGGCCCTTTTGGCGCTGGCGGGCATCCCGCTTGGCATCCTGCTCTCGCCCAAGGAGCGCCAGGATGAGGTTCCCTTGCGGCCGTTCACCCAAACGTTATTGATCGCCGGGCTGGCGGCGGTCATCGGTATTGTCCTATTGCTGGTGCGTGATGCCGGTGAGCAATGGCTCCTCGGCTTGTCCACGGATATACGCTTCATCCTGGCCCTGATCATGGGCACGATCGCCGGCGCGTTAGGTGGCGTGGGTATCGAGACCGCGCTGATACGGCCATTCTACGGCAATCCGGTGACCCAACTGGTGCTGACACTCGGCCTCAGCATCGCGGGCATCGACCTCATCGAAGCTATGTTCGGCGAAGAGGCCAACCCGCCGATGCCGACGCCTTCCATGTTCAGCGGGAATTGCCGGTCGGATTCGCTTGTCGCCTGGCTTGGCGAACAATGCCAATCGATCGACGTGTTGGGGCGGGCTTTCCCGACCTATCGTCTGTTTATCATCGTCGTGGGCGTCCTTGTTTTCATCGGCGTCGGCCTCATGTTGCGGCGCACGCGGTTGGGCATGATCATTCGGGCGGGGGTGCAGGATAGCGAGATGGTGCAGGCGCTGGGTATCAATGTGCGCCGGGTATTCACGCTTGTCTTCGCTCTGGGTTCGGCCCTGGCGGCCATGGGTGGGGTTATCGCCGCGCCATACCTGGGTGTGTTCCCCGGCATGGGGGCCATCTATCAGCTCCAGGCCTTCATCGCCGTGGTCATCGGCGGCATGGGCAGCTTCATCGGCGCGGCCGTCGGCACGATCATCCTCGGTATGGCCCGCGCCTTCGGCGACCATTTCGTCGCCGCCGGCATCACCCTGCCGTTTATCGATACCGTCATCAAAGGCAGCCCCGCCATCGCGCGCGCCTCGACGGTGCTTATCATGGCCATCGTCTTGCTGGTGAAACCCTCCGGGATTTTTGGGAAGAAAGATTAGAGCGCCCCACGCGCTTGAATTTCACCCCGGGAGAACTTATGGAAGAATCCTTGTCGCTATCCCAGAAGTCATCGATCAAATCAAGTTTGATCGAATGGTGGCCGTACTTGCTCATCCTGGCTTTGCTGGTGTTGTTCCCGTTTGTAGCCGGCATGACGATCGGCAATCCCTCGGCCGCGCCCGAGGGGGTGGGGTTTTTCAATGGACTGATGCTGCGCGCCGAGAGTGGCGCGGCCAAGTTCTGGCAGGGCATGATCATCCAGATGCTCATCCTGGGCATCTTCGCGATGAGCTATGACCTGTTGCTGGGTTATACGGGCATCCTGTCGTTTGGCCACGCGATGTTCTTCGGCACGGGTGGCTATGCCATCGCCATCCTCATCGGCCGCAATTTCAACTGGTCGTTCGGCATGGCCTTGGCGGCTGTGATCGTCATCGCGCTGGCCCAAAGCCTGATCTTTGGCGTGTTGTCGTTGCGGGTGAAGGGCGTGTATCTGGCGATGGTCACGCTGGCCTTCGCCGAGATGTTCTTTATCCTGGCCGAGGCGGGCGACTTTCGTGTCTATACCGGCGCGGATGACGGGCTGCACGGTTTCCCGGTTCCGGCCTATCTGAGCGCTACGGATCATCGCACGCGTTTCTACTTTCTGACGCTGGTCTTCTTCGTCGCCGTGTTCCTCATTATCAAGCGACTGGTCGATTCCCCGACCGGCAAGGTCATGGTCGCCACCCGCGAGAACGAAAACCGGGCGACGATGATCGGCTTCAATACCTTCTGGTACAAGTTGACCGCCTTTGTCGCCGCCGGCGTGTTTGCCGCTCTGGCCGGAGCGCTATCGGCGCTCTATCGAGTCAGTGTCACGCCGTCGATGCTGTCGCTCGGTCGAACGATCGACGCCCTGGCCATGACGATCATCGGCGGACTGGGCACGCTGGTTGGCCCCATCCTGGGCGCGTCGATCATCCAGTTGCTTGGCTACTGGCTGGAACGCTGGTTCGGCTCCAACTGGACACTGATCTACGGCCTGATCTTCATGCTGATCGTGATCTTCCTGCCCTATGGCATCGTCGGCACGTTCCGCGCTCGCTCCTTCAGGATCAAGGAAGGGTGGGAGCAGATCAAGAAGCTGCTGTCCGGTAAATAGGCGAGCGGCCGTCGGCGATGCCGGTGTGGATGTTCGCCTCTCGGGCATCGCAGGAGCGATTTTGAATGAACCAAAAACTGCACCAGTTCCGCGTCGAGGTCGACGACTTCATGCAGTTCCATCCCCATTCTCCGCTGGAGGAGGACCGACGTTCCAACTTTAAGGGGCTGGATTACTATGAAAGTAACCCGGCTCTGACCTTTACGGTGACGGCCGAGCGGTTGTCGGACGATGAGCCGCTAATTGAGATGGAAACCAGCACGGGCGATGTTCGCCAATTTCGCCGCTGGGGAACGTTTGAGTTCGAGGTCGACGGCGAGACGGCACGCCTGACGCTCTACAGCGATCCCGTCGTCGAGGATTTTTTCCTGCCTTTCAGAGACGCCACGAACGGAGGTGAGACGTATGGGGCGGGGCGCTACCTGGATAATCACCGGCCGGGACTGCTACGGCTTGATGAAGACAGGTTCGAGGTTGACTTCAACTATGCCTATAATCCGTACTGCGCTTACTCATCCTACTTCTCTTGCCCGCTCCCGCCGCAGGAGAATTGGTTGACGGTGCCAATCCGGGCCGGAGAGAAAGAGTACCGGCCGGGTTGATGGAGGTACAACGATCGCTCGCTTAACGATAT
>CAZZJN010000191.1:0-4656 GCA_964654505.1 uncultured Ardenticatenaceae bacterium
CATCGAGCCAGGAGGACTTGATCAACAAGATCAACATATTCAATGTTATGGGGGAGTAGCCCACTCCACCGCCGATCACCCCCCCACACCCGTCTCCAGCAACCGCGCGATAAAGCGGCTTTGCGCCAGGCGACGGCCGAGATCGGCGAACCCGGCCTCATCGATCGGCGGCTTGAACAACCCCTCCTGCCATTCGTTATCGCGGTCGGCCAGGTCCGGCAGCCCCACCGTCCGGCGCGCCAGGTCGTAGACTCCGTAATTGATCTCCAGCCGCTCCCCCAGCGCGTCATGAAAATTGTGGATCAGCACGGCGGCCGACAGCGCGGTATTGAGAACGACGGTAGCCTCGATGAGCGCCTGGCGGTAGCCCGGCATCCGATCGACCTGCATCCCATACGTATCCACCAGCGCGAACACCCCGCCGCGCACCGGGGCCATGAGGCTGCTGATGATCGACTGCAGCGGGAAGTTGGCGGCCACGCCCAGATAGCCCGCCGGGGTGAGATAGGCGTCCACCGCGGCCGACACCGCGCCGCAGCCCGTATGCCCCAGCACCCCCAGCAGCCGCACCGTGCCCAGATGGTCGACGGCATAGTCCAGACTGCCCAGGATCTCGTCGCCCAGCACGTTGCCGGCCACGCGCACCACAAACAGGTCGTTGGCCTGCTGGCCGAAGATCAGCTCCACCGGCACGCGAGCGTCGGCGCAACTGAGGAACGCGGCGAACGGCACCTGTGGCGGAGCCTCGCCCGGCGTGACGCTGATGCCCACGTCCTGCGGCGAGACGCGCACCACCCGTCGCGCCGTCGAGCCGTCGCGCCGTGGCGTGAAGAAGCGAGCGAAGGCGCGGTTGCCGTCGATGAGCATCTGCCTCGCCTCGGCCGTCGTCGCGGGATTCGCATCCTCGAATGGGGCGCTCTCGTCATATTGCCAGACAACTTCATACACGGGGAACATCCCTGCCGCGCGGGGTAGACGGCGCGCGACAGGGATAGCATAATCCCGGCTTTGGCCCCGCGCAAGCAATCGGCGTTTCTTTCCCTTCCCTCAAACCATGAATCGTACGGGCGGGACAACCGGCGGCGAATCTCATCAGGTCACCGGAACCTGGCTACCGGTTGTCTCGCCCTCTTTGGTTTGGCCGGCAAGCTGACAGCTTGCTCTACAGTCATGAGAACCCATGCGTCCCGCCGAAATTCGAATATAATCAACTCTCGCACCCGAATATCCGCACGCCCATTGGGGCAAGGACCACGATTCATGATGCGCAAACTTTGGCTGATCCTGACCCTGGCCATCCTCCTGGCGGCCGCCACCTTCGTCGCCGCCCAGTCCGGCGTCCCCGGTACAGGCTGGACCACCGGCATGCAATTCCAGAACGTCGGCGACGGCGACGCCGCCATTCGCCTCCGCCTCTACACCCCCCAGGGCAGCGCCATCGACTGTGGCGAAAAGTTCGCCCCGCCCGGCGGCTCGGTCAACTACCTGGTCGAATCCGCCTGCGCACTGTCCAACACCTTCGGCGGCTCGGCCGTCGTCGAATCCAACCAGCCCCTGCAAGGCATCGTCCATATCAACAACGACGACATGGGCCGGGCCGCCGGCATCTACAACGGCACCACCGTCGATGAAATCGCCGCCACCCTGCTGTTCCCGCTGGTGAAGCACAACCACGCCGGCCGCACCACATCGTTCCACATCCAGAACGCCGGCGCCTCGCCCATCAACCTGACGGCCACCTTCCGCGTCAACGGCGTCACCTACACCAAGCAGTTCAGCAACGTGCCCGCCTTCGCCATGGTCGTCGTCTCCCCGGCCGACGCCAACGTCCCCGCCGGCAACGGCCAGGTGGGCAGTCTGACCGTCACCGGCAGCGGCCCCATGGCCGGAACCTCGCTGGAGCACCAGCACGTCGCCGCCGTGGCCCAAAACCTGCAAGCGTCCAAGGCCTTCACCACGGCCGACTATGACGACATGGTCTACTGCCCTCTGTTCCGCAACAACCACACCGGCAGCCGCCTGACCACCGGCGCGCAAGTGCAGAACGTCGGCGCGGCCGCCCAGACGGTCACACTGACCTACACCCCGCGCGACGGCGGCGCCACCGTCACCCGCACGGCCAACGTCCAGCCCGGCGCCTCGGCCACCTTCTACGCCCCCCTCATCGGCATCCCCTCCGGTTCCGTCGGCTCTGTCACCATCAGCGGCACGGGCGACATTGTGGCCGTGGTCAACGACGAGGGCGTGGATCGCGGCCAACAACGCATGACCACCTACGCCTGCTTCCCGGCCCACCAGGCCACCAACAAGGTCATGTTGCCCCTCTACAAGGAACAGTGGTACGGCAACATCTCCGGCATCCAGATTCAAAACGTGGCCGGCGACGGCAAATCGGCCGACATCAAGATCACCTACATCGCCACCAACACCGGCAACCGCGTGACCCTGGCCCCGGCCGCCCCCGTGGCTGCCGGCGGCTCCGTCACCTTCTTCGGCATCAGCGGCCGCATCTCTCCGCCCGGCCTGAAGGTCATCTCCGGCAGCCCGGAGGCGATGGCCAACTCCTTCGGCAGCGTCGTCATCGAGTCCAACACCCCCATCGTGGCCATCGCCAACGAGAGCGGCTTCGGCCCCAACGCCTCCGACCAGGACAGTAAAAACTACGAGGGACTGAACCAGTAGGCCTGGGCGGTCCGACCATCGATCCCTAAAATCCCTGAAATCTGCGGATACCCATCAAAGGAGACCTATCATGAGCGACACCACAACCTACAGCCTGATCATCGCCACCTTCGCCGACGAAACCTCCGGTGTGACCGCTGTGGCCGGCCTGGTCGACGCCTACCGCAACGACCGCGCCGCCATGCCCGCCGCCGCGTCCATCGTCAAGGACGCCGCCGGCGCGCTGGTCATCAAGGAGACATCCGACATTGGCGCCAAACAGGGCGCGGCCGCCGGAGCCTTGGCCGGGGGCTTGCTGGGCCTGTTCAGCCGCAAACGCGGCACCGTCAGCTCGGCCGCGTTTGGCGCGCTGGTCGGCGGCGTGGCCGCCCACAAGCTGGACACCGGCATCCCCGACCCCCGCCTGGAAGCCATCGGCGCATCGCTGGCCGGGGCCTCCTCGGCCGCCGTGGCCATCCTCAGCGATGCCGCCCTGGCCGAGACCAAAACCCGCCTCGGCGAACTGGGCGCAACCCTCGCCATCGAGCCGTTCGACCACGACACCGATTTCGTGCAACAGATGAAGGACGGCAACTTCCGCCAGGCCCTCGGCTCCTTGGCCAACCGCGCCGAAAGCATGGTGGCCACCGCCGGCAGCTCGGCCGGCGACCTGCTGCACAAGGCCACCGAGGTGGGCCAGGAACTGGTCGAGGGCGAAAAGCAGCCCGACCACGGGAACCTGCCCGACGACGCGGCCGTTTGAGTGTGAAAGGTAGAGGCGAGACAACCGGCGAACGACGCTGATCTGCACGCCGATGTTCCTCTCACCGCCGCTGCGCCACTATGCGTCCGGACATGGCGGGGTTTGTAGGGGTCTGGCAACCGGGATTGACTATACCCGGATCACTAAAACCTTGCCTCCCGGTTGCCGGCCCCTTCTACGCGCGGATCGCAATCTAACAGATTGTGCCACAGCTCGAAGGCTACAGTTCCGGCGCCGGTTCGTCCTCTCCGCCGCCGCGTCGCAGTCGCGCCCGCAGGCCGTCCCAGTCGACCCGCCGCCCGGCCAGATTCTCATAGGACCGCAGGAAGACATAGCTTTGCGTTCCGATGAGCCACACCATGACCAATGTGATGACGACCGAGATCAGGTCGATGATCCACGGCAGGTTGACCCGCAGCGAGGCCAGCTGGGACAGGGTCACGTTGACGCGCGTCCGGGTGGTATCGAGCGTCGTCAGCACCGAATCCAGATCGGTGATGATGTTGCCCGTGCGCGAAGTGATGATCGATACCGGCCGGGCGATCTTCCGCTCCTTGACGTCGCGAACGGCCGCCTGCATCTCGTCCACGCGGGTGCGCACGGCCGCCAGACGGCCGCCCACGATGCCCAGCTCGTTCGACAGCGTCGGCACCTCCACAAACGGCAGCCGGTTGGCCGCCTCCAGCGCGTCGTTGATGCCGATGACCGTGTCGGCCACGGCCGTTATCGTCTCCTGGGCCGCCAGCACGCGCGGGAAGAGGGTCTCGCCCACCGTCCGCTCCAGCAGCCAGAAGGCCAGATTCGTCTCGACGATGCGCTCGCCCATGGCCCGGGTGGCCCCGTCGATGGTGTTGACCGCTCCCAGCGCGGTGCTCAGGCTGCGGTCGGCTATCGCCATGCCTCGTTCGGCGGCCGACAGCGCGCGCTCCGTCCCCGCCGTCACCCGCACCAGCGAGTCGGTCACCCGCGTGTTATAGGCCCACGAGGCCCAGATGATGATGGCGCACAGGATGACCCCCAGCGCGGCGATTTGCAGTACCACGACGGTCGCAATTTTTCTTGAAGTAGACATAACTAATCGAAAGCTCCTCACATAGATAAACGATCATTGGCATTATACCCCATCTGTGCCCCATTCGTCCGCGAAGAGGAGTCCGGCAACCGGCATTGGCACAGACTGTCGGCTGTGGCACAACCTGTCGGCTGTGGCACAACCTGTCGGCTGTGGCACA
>CAZZJN010000192.1:0-4654 GCA_964654505.1 uncultured Ardenticatenaceae bacterium
TCTCCTTCGCGCCCGGCGACGAGGAAACGGTTGCCGCGGTCGCGCATCTCGGCCAGGGCGGCCAGCATGTTCGCCTCGCTGTCGTCGTAGTAGCGCGGCTGGATGATGCGCGCGGCCGTGTCGAAGCCTACTACGAACGTCGCCCCCGGATAGAGGCGCGACTTGGCGACGAACGTCGGCGCGTTCCCGGCCACGACCGGCCAACGCCCGGCGAACTGGCTCAGCCGGTCGAGCAGCAGCTCCGGCTCCAGCGGCGGCTTGTCGACGTTGACGGCGGAGACCTCGAAGGCCACGGGCACGCCCAGCAGCGCCCCGGCCACCTCGGCCAGTTCCGTATGGCCGGTGTGCAAGGGGTTGAACGAACCTGACAGGACGGCCGCAGGCGGGGTCTCCCGGCTTAGCGCCCCGTCGGGCTGGATGCCGAACCAGTCGATCTCGCTCGCGCGGAGTTGCCCGGCGACGGCGGCGTAATCCACCTGTTCGACTGAGAGCGAATCGCCGGGGCCGGTGGGCAGGGACGGACGGTCGGCGATGCCGCAAGCCTCAGCCAGTGCGTCGAGGATGAGGCGGCTGACGAGGTCCTCCTCGCCCGCGCGGTCGCGCGCGCCCTTCTCCAGCCAGAGCGTGCGGGACACCAGGCGGCTGGGCGACCAGGTGACGACGTGGGCGCGGTGCTCGCCGCGCTTGGGGCGGTCGGTGACGATGGTCGCCGTGCAGGCCAGCCCGACGAGGGGATAGGTCTCCAGTTCGCGCAGGTGGTGGGCGCGAGCCAGCGACCGCCCGGCCAACATGCGCCCCGTCGCGGCCGAGACGTATTGCTCCGGCGCGCGGCCGAGAAACTCATCAAACGAGTCGGCCGCGTAGGGGATGATCGCCTCCAGCAGCGTGCGCGATGCCCCGGCCACGCCCAGCAGATCGGCCAGCGCCCGGCTGCCTGCACCGGCGGCGACGAAGACGGTTCGTGGCGGGCTGTCGTGGATGGCTTGTATCAGTTGGCATAGCGCTTGGTCCATGGCCTTATTGTAGTCAGGATAGCTCGGACACGCGAGAAGCGCCCATTCGTCATTCGTCGCCCGTCATTCGTCATTTTCCCCGCCTTCCCCTATAATGATCGACCAACAACCATCCGGCTCGAAACCATGACAAGGTCCTGAACACTTGGAAACATTGCTGATTTTCGCCGCCATCGTGCTTGTCACCTTGCTGTTCAACGGATTGCGCGTCCTGCTGGGCGACGAATGGCCACCGATTATCCCTGAACCGGAACGGGCGGCCGATCCATCCCCGGAGCCGGTAGAAGTCGAACTCGCCCAACCCGTCCGCCAGGAAGCGCCGGTTACGGTTATCCCGGAGGCGGCCGTCGCCGCGCCCGCGAGCGCATCTGTCCCCGCCCCGACGACGGATGCACCGGACGAGCCTGCGCCATCGGCCCCGCCCCAAATCGAACGCGCCCCGGTCGAGCCGCTATCGGCCGCCGCGTTGCGCACTCTGGCTTGGTCTTTGATCGGCGGCGGGGCCTTCCTGGCTTTGTCGGCCCACCTCGTCTCCCGCGTCATGCCCGACGGCCAACGCTTGCCGGCCTTCATGCTGGTGCTGCTGGGCGGCCTCTTTCTCATGTTCGGTCTGCGATCCCTGATGCGTGGCGCCCTGCCCGGTTGGCTGGACCGGCTGGTCGGCCGATTGGCGATTTGGCTGGGCATCGCTCCCGTCCAGGTTGCCCTGCTCCTGATGGCCCCCGCCTTTGCCGGGTTGGCTCGTGTGGCCGCCGGGGACGGCTTGCTGGCTCACCAGGCTGTTATCGCCACGTCGGCCTGGCTGCTGGCCGTCGCTTTGGTCGTCGCCGGCAGCGTGGTTCGCGGCGACCGGCGGCCGCTGAACGTCGATCGCTGGGATATCATCCTGTCGGTGGCGCTGTTCGCCGGGGCGCTGGCATTGCGCGCCTGGCAAATGACCGTCTATCCCGACACCTACTCCGGCGACGAGGGCAGCGCCGGGCTGTTTGCCGTCGAGATGCTGACCGGCAAGGCCAATAACCTGTTTGGCATTGGCTGGTTCTCCTTCCCGTCGCTCTATTTCACCGTTCAGAGCGCGGCTATTGCCCTGTTCGGGCAAACGGTCGAGGCCGTTCGGCTGACGTCGGCCGTGGCCGGGGCGCTCACCGTGTTGGCCCTCTACTGGCTCGGCCGAGTGATGTTCGGCCGCACGACGGCCATCCTGGCCGCCGCCTATCTGGCCGCCTCCCATTATCACATTCATATGAGCCGGATCGCCCTCAACAACATCTGGGACGGGCTGTTCGGCACGCTGGCGATCCTGGGGCTGTGGCATGGCTGGCAGAGCGGCCGGCGATCGGCATTTATCCTGTGCGGGCTGGCGCTGGGGTTGGGCCAATACTTCTACGTCAGCATCCGCATCCTGCCGATCATGTTCCTGATCTGGGCCGCAGTCGCCTTCTGGCGGCGGCGCGACCAGTTCCGCGATCGATTTGCCGGTCTGGCCCTGGCCGCCTTCATCGCCCTGGTGGTCTACATGCCGCTGGGCCTCTACTTCGCCGCCAACCCTGACGAATTCCAGGCGCCGATGAACCGGGTGACGATCCTGGGCAACTGGATGGATAGCGAACTGGCGCGGGGTGAACGGACGCAATCCGAAATCCTCATCGATCAGTTCGTCAAGGGGGTGATGGGCTTCACCCACGAACCGTTGCGCCTGCTCTACAACCCCGGCTCGCCCCTCTTGCTGACCTCCGCGGGGTTCCTCTTCCTGCTGGGGATCCTGTGGACCTTGCTAAATTTCGATTTGCGCTATCTGCTCTTGCTAATGCCTTTGGCGGGAGTCGTCGCCGCCAACACCATCAGCCAGGACCCGCCTTCCTCGCAACGCTATGTCCTGGCCATGCCGATGGTGGCCATCTTCGTGGCCCTGCCGCTGGCTCAAGCGATGGCCTGGTTGCAGGGGCAATATCCACGCATGCGAACGGCCGTCGTCGTCGCCGGGTTCGCCCTGCTGGCGCTGGTCGCGGCCGTCGATCTGGATTATTACTTCAACCGGGTGTATGACCATTACACCCTCGGCGGCGGCAACACCCTGACGGCAACCAAGGTCGCCTACTTCCTGCGCGACAAGGAACCGGCCGACGAGCAGGTCTTCTTCTTCGGCTTCCCGCGCATGGGCTATTTCAGCCATGCCACCATCTCCTTTCTGGCCCCGGAGAAGCGCGGGCAGGATGTCATCGATCCCCTCACCGGCCCGCCCGATTTTGACCCCGGCCAACCGGCCCTGTTCATCTTTTTGCCGGAACGGTTGAATGACCTGACGTTCGTGCGGCAAGCCTACCCGGGGGGCAGCTATCAGGAGTTCTTCGCCGACGACGGGTCGTTGCTGTTCGCGGTCTACGAACGCTGATCGCGATTGCCGGTAGCGGGCGTGGTTTGCGGCCGCTGTAATTGCGTGCCGAACATCTCGCTGCGCCTGGCCGTCCAGCTCTCCCCGCTGTTGTCGTTAGCCACGTGGTCCATAAAGCCGCCGACGCGACTGTCGAGCAGGTCGATCTGGTGCAGCAGCACGGCTTCGAGCGTCTTGGGCACCATCGGCGAACCCCACTCATTGGTGCCGTGGTGGGAGACGATCAGATGGACCATCTGTTGCAATTCGGCCGCGGGAAAGTCGAGCGCGGCCGCGGCATTCTCCACCATTACCACCCCGCGAACGATATGGCCGACGAGGCGGCCGTCGTCGGAGCGGGTGAACCCCTCCTCCAGCGCGTACTCATGGGCCTTGCCCATGTCGTGGAGCAACACACCGCAGAGCAACCGGTTACGATTGACCTGGGTATAGTGCGTCGCCAGCAGGTCGGCGACGGCCGCCATGCTGAGCGTGTGCTCCAACAGGCCGCCGATATAGGCGTGGTGCATGCCGCTGGCCGCGGGGGCTATGGCGAACTGTTCGGCCGCCGGCCCTTCCAGCAGCAGGTGGGTCGCCAGAGCGCGCCACGGCTCGGCCAGCGAGGCGATATAGTCGCGCAACTCGGCCAGCATGGCCTCCTTCGGCCGCTTGCTGTTGGGCAGGAAGACCGCCAGGTCCAACCCGTCCGTCCGCTCCATACCGGTGACGCTGACCTGAATGGCATCCTTGTAGGTGTTGACTCGTCCCGTGACCAGCACGGCCGGCCCCGGTCGCGCCCAGGCTTCGACGGCCGGCGGGACGTCCCAGAAGACGCCGCTGATCTGGCCGGTGCGGTCGCGCAGGGTGACCAGCAAAAAGGAGCGGCCGTCTTTCGATTGCCGCCGGACGACATCGTGGAGCAGGAACGGCTCGCCCTGCAACTCCATGCCCGCCATCAGATCCCCGATATACCTGGTTTTTTCTGCCACGCGCCCTCTCGATTTTGGCTTTTGGGGCCAACGACCTACAATGCTGTTTAATGACGACCGTTCGTTCGGGAACGGTCGCCGCGAGAATCATATCCCAGAATGGCGTCCCCGACGACGGGAACCCGGCGAGAGACCATGAGAAAGTTCATTATCGGCCTGTCAGGCGCGAGTGGAGTCATCTACGGCATTCGATTGCTGGAGGTATTGCAGGCGCTGCCGGATGTGGAGACCCATCTCATCATGAGCACGGCCGCGGCTACGACCATCCCGCTGGAGACGGA
>CAZZJN010000193.1:0-4641 GCA_964654505.1 uncultured Ardenticatenaceae bacterium
TTTTATCGATCACGTCGAACTACTGTATCGACCAGATTCGCAAGCGTCGGGCCGTCCTGCTGTCCATCGACGAGCCGCTGCCGCCCCACCCGGCGCTGCATAGCGACAACAGCAAGGGGCCGGAAGCGGAATATATGGCTCAGGAACGGGAAGAACTGGTGCAAGGCTTGCTGAACACACTGCCCGAGGAATACCGGCACGCGGTCGTTCTGCGCTACTGGTACGACATGTCCTATGAGGAGATCGCCGACGTGCAGGCGACGACGGTCAGCGCCGTGAAATCGCGCCTGTTTCGTGCCCGCCGGTTGCTGGCCGATGCCGGACTCGAAAGAGGCATGGTCGCCCCGGCTGAGGTGGCCGTGCCCGCCTGATTGAGAGCGAGCGAAAGGATGGGAAGAGTTTCGATGGAGAGATGCTATGGAGCATGAAGAACGATTCTATACGATGATGATGGACGCGCTCGACGACAAGCTGGCGCCCGGCGAACAGGCCGAGCTGGAAGCTCACCTGCGCACGTGCACGGACTGCACCCAGGAGTGGCGCGCTCTGGTGGCCATCGAAATACTGTTTCGACAGACGCCAATGCTGATGCCGGCGGTGGACTTTGCCGAGCGCACACTGGCCCGCCTGCCCAATCGCCGGACACGCCGCATGGCCCTGGGGGCGATATATACCATCCTGCTGTTGAGCGGCATATTCCCGTTGCTCATCGGCGTCTTCCTGGCGATTCGCTACGCGCCTATCCTGAGCCAACCGGCGCTGTTGGGCGGCATCTGGGCTTCTGTTTCCGGCATCGGCCGGGCCTTCGCCACGGTTATCGGGGCGTTGTTCGCCGGCGCGGGCCATCTTGTTATTGAGCAACCGGTCGTGATCGGCTGGTTTATCGTCCTGGCAGGTCTTGTATTCCTGTGGGGCGGCGTTTTCCAGCGGCTGCTCGTGCAACCTTTGGACGCCTCCTCACGTAACTGATTACAGGACGCAGGAGTAATGGAAACATGATCTGCAAGGAGCAGTGAAATGAGTAAACGTGTCCTGATATCATTGGTGGCGGTGCTGTTGTTTATCACGGCGCTAACCCCCGTGGTGCTTGCCGCCCCATTGGCCGATACGATCGTCGGCGAAAACGAGGTCGTCAATAATGACGTCGTGGTTTTCGATGGCGATCTGGAAGTCCGGGAAGGGGCCGTGGTTAACGGTGACGTGGCCGTGTTCAACGGCGACGCCATCATCGACGGCCAGATCAACGGCAGCATGACGCTGTTTAACGGCGATCTGGTGGCCGGAAGCAATGCCGCTATCTCCGGTGAATGTGTGTTGCTGAACGGCGAAGTGACCGGGGACGGCGCGACGTCGAGACAAAGCGCCTGCACCGCCATCTCCAATATGGAGCTGGCGCCTCTGGCCGGATTGGCCCCGGGCATGTTCAAAAACTTTGAGAACCTGCCCGATCTTGCGCCCGTGCCTACTGTGCCCGCGATACCGGATATGCCCGCCGCGCCGGAGCCGCCGGTCGTGCCGCGGATGCCTGACTCGCGGGGCGGCATGGTGGCCCGAGGCTTCGGTATCTTTGCCGGCAGCCTGTTGTTTGGCTTTCTGGGCCTTCTGACCGGGGCCATCATTCCCAACAACTTGCGGCAGATCGTCGGCACGGCCCGCGACAAGACCGTTGTCAGCGGGATGGCCGGGGCGCTGACGGCCGTGGCCGTGCCCTCGCTCATCATCCTGCTCATTCCGGTGTCGATCATCCTGACCTTCGTCTGCATCGGGCTGCTCGGCTTCCCGATCATGTTCCTGCTGGGGCTGGGGTTGGTGGTCGGCGGATTCCTGGGCTGGATCGCCGTGGGCACCTGGCTGGGTGTGCGTTTGTTCGGCCGCGGCAAGAGCGATCGCATCGTGCTGTCGGCTGCGCTGGGCACCGGCTTGTTGACCTTCATCACCGGCATCGCCGGTATGCTGACGGCCGGGATCGCCGGTGGAGTGCTGACATTCTTCATCTCCTGCATCGGCTTGGGTGCGGTGGCGCTGACGCAGTTCGGCATGAAGCCGTTCCCGCGCCGGCGACAATCGAACGCGCCGACCGGTGGCGCGACCGGCGATGGGCTTGATCCCGACAAGGTGGACAACGTATTGGGTACCTTGCCGGCGGACGAGATCGCGATTTAGGCGACCGACCGCCGATCGTCGCCGGGGTAGCGACAGGATTTGGACAGGCCGAAGCAAACGCTTCGGCCTTTTTGTTGTCATGTGGCGAGCGGGGAGAGTCGCTCAGGAACCCGATGGCAGAAGGTCCGCGCCGCTGAGTTCCGCCTCGAGGGCATCGTAGAGGTGATGATAGGCCGCCAGTCGGGCCGCGGCTGCGCGTCGGGCCGGCTCGGTGTGCATACTGGCGACGGTCTTGGCCTGCCAGTCGGCCGTTCGGGCGCGATCGATCAGGTAACGCAGCGAGCGCATCTTGTGGCCGGCCAAGTCGCCGCCCATCCAGTGGAACGCGGCCGTCAACCCGATCTTGGCCAGCTTGTCGGCATCCCATAGCACCTGCGACTCCAGCACGGTCAACGGTTCGTCGCGCCAGAGGCCCATGTGGTCGGCGATGGCTGCGGCCACGGCCTCGATCTTGTGTGGCGGGAAATCGGTGACGGGCAGGAAGGCGCGGGCATAGGCCGCCCCGGCGACGGGATGGCGCTCCCGGTCGGTGAACTTGCAGATGTCGTGGAGCCAGGCGGCCGCCTCGGCTATCTCCGCATCTGCGCCGGTCAACTCAGCCAGCTTCAGCGACAGGGCGACAACTGTCGTGACATGCTCCCAGCGATAGTTGAAGGAGACGTCAGCCGTGCCGTGGCGGCCGCGCAGTTCGGCCAGGGTGGCTTCATACATGGCGGCGCGGACGGCTTCGCGCCAGGGTGACGGTTTGGGTTTTGACATGGCATTGATTATACGCCCGGAATCCCGGTAGGGAATAACATCGCGGTTCCTGAGTGGACTATGCTACAATCATTGACACTGCGCTCGGCACGCCCGAGCCATAAAACGATACAAGGTTGATTATGAACACGATTGATGAAGCGCCCATTACCTGGTTAAAAAATCGCCATGCGGGAACCCAAGCGGGGGCAGAGGCCGTCGATCATCTGCTGCCGGACGGAATCACGGAAGAGGCCCGCGCCTTCCATATGCAGATGACGGGCTTTGAGATGACGCCTCTCAAGCGCCTGTCCAACCTGGCTTCGCGCCTTGGATTGGGCAGTATCTGGGTGAAAGATGAATCGGCGCGATTTCGACTCAATGCCTTCAAGGCGCTGGGCGGTTCCTTCGCCATTTACCGGCTCATCTGTCAAAAGGTCAACCGGCACAACCTGTCCTATGCCGACCTGATGTCCGGGGAAGTCCGCGCCTCCCTGGGGAACATTACCTTCACCAGCGCCACCGACGGCAATCATGGCAAGGGGCTGGCCTGGGCGACGCGCAAGTTTGGCTTCCCGTGCATCATTTACGTTCACAAGAACACCTCGCAGGCGCGAATTGACGCCATCGCCGAATTCGGCGCGGAGGTGCGTGTGGTGGACGGCAACTATGACGACGCCGTGCGCCAATGCGAGCGGGATGCGCAGGCGCATGGCTGGCAGGTCGTCTCCGACACGTCCTGGCCCGGCTACGAGGATATCCCCAAATGGGTGATGCAGGGCTACACCACGCTGCTGGCCGAGACGCAGGAACAGCTGGGGGCGCAAGGGATTGTGAAACCAACCCATATCTTTGTGCAGGCGGGCGTGGGCGCGTTCGCGGCGGCCATGATCGCCTTCTACAAGAAGCTGTTTGGCGACGGCGCGCCGATTTCGGTCGTCGTGGAGCCGCGGAATGCCGACTGCCTCTATCAATCGTTGAAGATCGACGACGGGCGGCCGCATTCGGTTTCGGGCGATCTGGACACCATCATGGCCGGGCTGGCCTGTGGCGAACCCAGCCCGCTGGCCTGGCAAATCCTCCACGATTGCGCCGACTTCTTCATCACCGCGCCCGATTATGTGGCCGCCAAGGGGATGCGCATGTATGGCGTGCCCCTGAAAGGCGACCCGGTGGTGATCTCCGGCGAATCGGGGGCCGTCACTCTGGGGGTGCTGCCGTTTATCATGGGATTCGAAGGCGCGGCCGAACTCCGGGAGCAGCTTCAACTCAATGAAAGCTCGCGCGTGCTGCTGATCAACACCGAGGGCAACACCGACCCGGACTATTTCCGCAATGTGGTTTGGGAGGGAGTTTTTCCCGTGCCCGAACCCTACCGGTGGCGTTCATAATGATCTGACCCCCCACCCCTGTCTTTACTTTATTTACTTTATTTACT
Source organism: uncultured Ardenticatenaceae bacterium (assembly GCA_964654505.1). Lineage (GTDB taxonomy): Bacteria > Chloroflexota > Anaerolineae > Promineifilales > Promineifilaceae > Promineifilum. The sequence goes on from CAZZJN010000193.1 coordinate 4,340, forward strand.
TTCTTATATATCTCTCTCCGGATCGAGGGGTTATGAAAGTTAATCAAGTAAATAAAGTTATTAATATGGAGGGGGGTACTTGTTTGGCAAATTGACCCGGATGCTGTCCCCGGTCGATTCGTTCCATGTCACGGCGCGTCTTGACAACGGGATACCCCGGATTATAATAAAGATTCCAATGCAGGTGCGATGCGCTTCATGGCATCACACCCCGTATAGCCAAATGCGTTGACCGGGACGAGTAATCGCCAGACGCGCGTCAGAGAGCGGATCACCACAGGCTGAAAGGATCCGCCGCGGAC
>CAZZJN010000194.1:0-1120 GCA_964654505.1 uncultured Ardenticatenaceae bacterium
TACGTTAACGGCCGTCACGGTGATCCCGACCATCGTGTCAATTGCCTCGGTCACCGCCGCCTGAATCGTGCGGCTGGCCTCGAGCAGATTGACATGCGGATCCATTATAACATAGATATTGAAACACACCTTGTTTTCCGACAAATCCAGCAAAATGCCGTCCTGGCGCAACCCGCGCTGGAAAAGGCGGGCGATGTCGGCCGGGACCTGGCTCATTTGCTGCACGCCCTCGACGGCCAGCACCGTATAGCGGGCGATGGTGACCAGGACTTCGGGCGCGACCTCGATGCGGCCGATGCTTTCCGTTTTTTCGCTCATGTGCCGATACCTCCATCCACTTGAATCACCGCGCCGGTGATGTAGCCGGCCTTGTCCGACGCCAGAAAGGCCACGGCGTGGGCGATCTCGTCCGCTCGGCCCCAACGGCCGAGGGGGATGAACGCCAGGGTCTGATTGACCAGCTCCTCCGGCAAGCTCGCCGTCAGGTCGGTGGGCACGAAGCCGGGGGCCACGACGTTGACGGTGATGTTGCGCGAGCCAAGCTCCTTGGCCAGCGACTTGGAGAAGCCGATGATGCCCGCCTTCGACGCGGCATAGTTGGTCTGGCCGGCCTGCCCGACGATGCCGGACACCGACGAGATGTTGATGATGCGGCCGCCCTGTTTGCGCCGCACCATCGGCCGGGTCACGGCCTTGCAGGTGTTGAAGACGCTCTTCAGATTGGTGGTGATGACCGTGTCCCACTCCTCTTCCTTCATCGACAGGAGCAGGGTGTCGCGCGTGGTGCCGGCGTTGTTGACCAGAATGTCGACCGCGCCGTAGGCTTCGATGGCGGCCTTGATGAGGGCGTCGGCCTGGGTCGCGTCGGCCGCGTCGGCCTGGACGGCGATGGCCGTGCCGCCTCTCTGCGTGATGCCGCCGACCACTTCCTCGGCCGCGGCGGCGTTACTCAGATAATTGACGACGACCTTGGCCCCCTCGGCCGCCAGTTCCTCGGCGATGGCCCGGCCAATGCCGCGCGAGGCTCCCGTGACGACCGCAACTTTATCGGTTAGTAACATTCAAGCTCGCTCCTGAGGACGGTTCGACCCGGCGCAGCAAAAGGGCGATGGCGGGCCGG
>CAZZJN010000194.1:1220-4634 GCA_964654505.1 uncultured Ardenticatenaceae bacterium
CTCTATTATAACTCGAATTTGACGCGGCGCGCCTCTCTGTCGATGCGCTTCACCAGCCCCAGCAACACATCGCCGGGGCCGACCTCCAGACAGGTATCGACGCCCTGCGCGCCCAGATAGCGGATCGACTCCGTCCAGGCCACGGGCGAGGTCAATTGGGCCTTCAGTTCGAGGCGGATCTCCTCCGGCGTCCGGATGGGACGGGCGGTGACGTTGGCGACGGCGGGGATGCGCGCGGCGCTGATCGGGGTGGCGTCGACGGCCGCGGCGAACTCATCGGCCACGGCGCCCATCAGCGGCGTGTGGGCGGCGATGGATATGGGCAGCCGCACGACCTTGCGCGCCCCGGCGGCAGACAGCGCCTCGATCGCCGGGAGCAGCGCGGCCTCATGGCCGGAGATGACGATCTGGCCGGGGCAGTTGTCGTTGGCGATGGCCACATAACGCCCCGTCTCGGCCGCGACACGGGCGCACAATTCGGCGACGACGTCGGCGTCGAGGCCCAGCACGGCGGCCATCCCGCCCGGCTGTCGCTCTCCGGCCAGCTTCATCAGCTCGCCGCGGCGCCGCACCAGGGCCAGCCCGTCGGCAAACGAAAACGCCCCGGCGGCGGCCAGGGCGGAAAATTCACCGAGGGAGTGCCCGGCGACATAGGCGGCGTCGGCCTGGCCTCGCTGCTGCAGCACGGCCCAGGCGGCCAGACTGGTGGTGAACAGCGCCGGTTGCTGGACGGCGGTGTCGGTCAGCGCCTCTTCCGGCCCCTCGAAGCACAGCCGCGACAGGGCAAAGCCCAGCCGCTCGTCGGCCTCGTCGAACAGGGCGCGGGCGGCCGGCTCGCGGTCGACCAGGTCGCGCCCCATCCCGACGGACTGGGAGCCCTGGCCCGGAAAGAGGATCGCCGTCGACATCGTGATCGCCGTGGGGTTGTTGAAAGATCGAGGGGGAGTGAGAGGAACAGAATCCGGATCGTTCGGTCGATGGGGACCGCGATGTTCCGCCCCGAGCGACCCGGCTCAGTTCCCGTGTGACCCGGTCCGAATTAGTCTTCGGTGTTCTCGGGCATGATCTGGCGGCCGTTGTACTTGCCGCAGCTCGGGCAGACATGATGCGACCGCTTCATCTCGCCACAGTCGGAGCAGGGCACGAGATGAAACAGGCTGAGGGCGTCATGCGTGCGTCGCTTGTCGCGGCGCGCTTTGGAAACTTTTCGCTTGGGAACTGCACCCATGATATTTCTTCCTTAATCCATGATATTCACGCCGGACACCGTGGCCCGACGACAGACAACAAAAAATCAGCGGCAACACGGCCGCGAAGCATGATTATAGACGGAAAGAGGGGGTGACGTCAAGAGCCGCTCCGGCTCGGAGGAGATTCATGTTCGCCCATCCCCATCTCCGCGTAAACCCCGGTGACCATGTAGACCACCCATTCGCAGATATTGATCGTGCGGTCGGCCGAACGCTCCAGATTGTGAAGCGCCCACTCCAGCTGGTTGGCACGATCGATCTGGCTCGGATCGGCCAGCACCAGGCTGATGATCTCGCCATAAAGCTCCCTGAACAGGCTGTCGACCCGGTCGTCCATCTCCGGGATCTGCCTGGCCAGCGCCTGATCCCGATTGGCAAACGCCTTGAGCGCCTGGGAGAGCATCTCGCCGGCGATCTCGGCCATCTCCGGCAGGCGCGGCGCCAGCGATTGCGGGATGGGTTCCGGGCCGAGGTTCAGGCTGATCTTGCCGATGCCCTTGATGTAGTCATGGATGCGCTCCAGCTCGCCGACAGTCTCCAGGATGGCCCCGATCATGCGCATGTCGCCGGCCATAGGGGCCTGGGTGGCGATGAGGGTCAGCGCGTCGAGGCCGATCCTGATTCGGCGCTCGTTGATCGAGCGATCGGCGTCGATCAGGCGTTGCGAGGCGACCAGATCGCGGGCCACAAAGGCGGAAGTCACCTGGATGAGGTGCTCCTGGACCTCGCTGCCCATGCTCAGGACTCCGTCCTGCAATCGTTGTAGTTCGCGATCAAATGACAAGCGCATGATACTGTCCTTCTCCCTGGTCATCAGCGACGGCTGGTCATGGGCCGGGCGACAGATCGCCTGCCATGTCCCAATCCGTCCCTTCCGTCCCTATCCGTAGCCCGGCCCTTTTAGCCGAAGCGGCCGGTGATGTATAGCTCCGTCATCTCGTTCTTCGGGTTGGTGAACAGGCCGTTCGTGGCCCCATACTCCACCAGATAGCCCGCCCGGTCGGTGTCCATGTTGAAAAACGCCGTGTAATCCGACGCACGCGCCGCCTGCTGCATATTATGAGTGACAATGAGGATCGTGTAAAGCTCCTTCAACTCCTCGAGCAACTCCTCGATCCGCAGCGTCGAGACGGGATCGAGGGCCGAGGCGGGTTCGTCCATCAGGATGATCTCCGGTCGAATGGCGATGGCCCGGGCAATGCACAGCCGCTGCTGTTGCCCGCCGGAGAGCGACAGGCCGCTCTGATCCAGCTTGTCCTTCACCTCATCCCACACGGCCGCCGAGCGCAGCGACTGCTCCACCAGCGCGTCCATGTCGGCCTTGGTGCCCTTGAAGCCATTGATGCGCGCCCCCCAGGCCACATTTTCATAGATGCTCTTGGGGAACGGGTTCGGCTTCTGGAACACCATGCCGATGCGGCGGCGCACTTCCACCGGGTCGACGTCCGGGTCGTAGATGTTCTTGCCGTGAAAAAGGACTTCGCCCTCGGCGCGGGTCGTTGGGATAAGGTCGTTCATCCGGTTGAAGGCCCGCAGCACGGTGCTCTTGCCACAGCCGGACGGGCCGATGAGAGCCGTGATCTGCCGTTGGCGGAACTGAAGGTTGACGCCCTTGACGGCGCGAAAATTGCCGTAATAAATATGCAGGTCCCGGGCCTCGATGGCGTAATTGGCGTCACCGTTGGCCTGGGGGGTCATCGTGTCGGTCATAATCTGATCCCGTCCCGTCATCCCAACCGCTTGCCGTAGCGATTGCGCAAGAAGATGGCCGTCGCGTTCAGCAAGAGCAGGAGAAGCAATAGCACAATAATGGTGGCGGCGGCGATATCCCGATAGGCGTCCTGGGGCCGGGCCGTCCATTGATAGATCTGCACCGGCAAGGCCGTGAATTTTGAAAACGGCCCGTCCGGATCGGTGGTGATAAAAGTCGACGCGCCCACCACCACCAGCGGCGCCGTTTCGCCAATGATGCGCGACATCGACAGAATCACGCCGGTCATGATCCCCGCGACGGCATTGGGCAGCACATGACTGCGAACCGTCTGCCATCTCGTCGCCCCCAGGCCGTAGCTGGCCTGTCGCAGCGAGGACGGCACAGCGCGGATGGCCTCCTGGGCGCTGATGATGATCACCGGCAAGCCCAGCAAGGCCAGCGTCAACCCGG
>CAZZJN010000195.1:0-4567 GCA_964654505.1 uncultured Ardenticatenaceae bacterium
GATCGCAATCTAACAGATTGCGCCACAGAGGTGCAACAGCTGGGCGGGTGATCGACGTTACGCCGCATCCGAAAGGGCGTAGTCAAAGGCGGCGACATTCGCGGCGATCGACCGCGATCCGCCGAAGATGGCGCTGCCGGCGACGAGGATCGTCGCCCCGGCGGCCACCACTTCGGCCGCATTCTCCGGTTTGATGCCGCCGTCGACCTCCAGCTCGGCCGCGGAGTCGATGGCGTCAAGCATTCCCCGCAGCCGCCGAATCTTGTCCGTGCTGGTGGGGATATAGGATTGTCCCCCGAAGCCGGGATTGACCGACATCACCAGCACCAGATCGACATAGGGCAGGATCTCCTCCAATGTCGACAGCGAGGTCGCCGGATTGAGCGTCACGCCCGGCTTCACGCCCAGCTCGCGAATGATCTGGACGGTGCGGTGCAGGTGGGGACAGGTCTCCACATGGACGGTCAGGATGTCGGCCCCGGCGCGAGCGAAATCGGCCAGATAGCGCTCCGGATGCTCGATCATCAGATGCACGTCGATGACGGCGTTATAGGACCGAACGATCGGCCGAATCGCCTCGACGATGAGCGGCCCGATGGTGATGTTGGGCACGAAATGGCCGTCCATGACATCGACATGGATAGTATCAACCCCGGCGCCCAGCGCCTCGGTCACTTGCGCCCCCAGCCGGGAGAAATCGGCCGAGAGGATGGAAGGAGCCAAGTGGATGTTACTCATAGGCGTGGAGTATATCATGATTGTGACATGGCTCCTCCCATAAATTGACCGGAAACTGGATTAAGTATGTGCCAGAGCGGTTTTTGCCCGCTGCCGACCGTCGGCCGTCAGCGTCAGGTCGCCGTTGTGGCGATTCACCAGTCCGGTCTTTACCGCCTGCTCGACGACCTCCACGGCGAAGTTCGGCTCCCAGCGCAGATGATAATGCAGATGATCGACGCGACACTCAAGGGCGCTGTCGGGCGTGCCCTCGTGATTGAGCAGGTGGATGGCCAGCGCCGTCTGGGCAAACTCCCAGCGTCGGCGGCCGCGCTGGGCCGCCTGAGCCAGCAGCCCGCGCTCCGGAGCCATCAGAAACACCCCCAGGAACAACACGCCGAAAACGGTGGCGATGGAGCCGGCGATGTTGGCATTGAGGAACCAGGCCATCCAGAAGCCGCCGATGGCCCCCGCTGCGGCGATGGCCGCGCTGTAGAGCAGCATCCGGCTCAGGCGGTTCGTCAGCAGGTAGGCGGCCGAGGGCGGGGTGATCATCAGGGCCACGACCAGGATCGAGCCGACGGCGTCGAACGCGCCAACGGCCGTCACCGACACCATCAGCATCATGCCGTAATGCACCAGCGCTGGCGAGAACCCCAACGCCGTCGCCAGCCCGGCATCGAACGTCGTCAGCTTCAACTCCTTGTAGAACAGGGCGATGAACAGCACGTTCAGCAGCAGGATAACGCCCATCACCACCATGCTGCGTGGCAAATCGATGCTGCCGATGTCGATGCGGTCCAGCGGCGCGAAGGTCAACTCGCCCAGAAGCACCGCGTCGACATCGAGATGAACGCCGCGGGCGAAGCGCGAGATCAAAATGACGGCCACGCTGAACAGCGCCGGGAACACCAGCCCGATGGCCGCGTCCTGCTTCACCAGCCGCGTCTTCATCAGCAATTCGACCAGACTGACGGTGATGACCCCCATCCCGGCGGCGAAGGCGATGAGCAGCGGCGATTCCAGGTTGCCGATGATGAAAAAGCCCACCACGATACCCAGCAGGATGGTGTGGCTGATGGCGTCGCTCATCATGGCCATGCGACGCAATACCAGGAAAACTCCCGGCAAGGCACAGGCCACGGCGACGATGACGGCGATGATTTGAATCTCAACTGAGGCGCTCATGCCGCTATCTCCCCAAGATGTTGTTTGGCTAATTGCAGGCCACGCGCCTGATCGACGCCCTTGTCGGTCAGCGCCCAATGGCCGGGGGTGGTCTCGCGCGCCAGCCCGGCCGACGATAACGCCCGCAAGCTGAGGCGCACGCCGCCCTGATAGTGATTCATGGCCCGCAAGACACTCACGTTGTGCGGATAGTACGGGTCGTCATGTTGCATGGCCAGCCCGTAGAGATTGGCCAGCACGGCCTGGGTTTGCAGCCGGCGTTTGTTGCGCTGCCGCTGTAGCCAGGTCCACACCAGCCCCCGCCCGGCCCCGAAGAGCAGCGACACCAGCACGATGGCGCTGATGACGAGGACGACGACCGGCCCCGTGGACAAGCCCGTTCCCAGGCTGCTGATGAGCGCGCCGCCGACCCCGGCGATGGCCCCGAACAGCGAGGCAACCACCATCATCACGCTCAGGCGGTCGGTCCATTGCCGGGCCGCGGCCGCGGGCGCCACAATGAGGGCGCTCATCAGCACCACGCCCACCGATTGCAAGCCGATGACGATGCCGATGACCAGCAAGTTGGTCAGCAGCACATCGAGAAAGGTCATCGAAAAGCCCATGCTGGAGCCGAAATCGCGGTCGAAGCTGAGCAGCTTGAACTCCTTCCAGAACAGCACCAGCAGGAATAACGCCCCGCCGCCAAAGGCCGTCATCGTCACCACGTCCCGCGTGAGCAAGGTCGCCGCCTGCCCGAAGAGAAATGAGTTGAGTCCCGCCTGGGCTGCGGCCGGATGGCGTTGCAGATAGGTGAGCAACACGAGGCCGAAGCCGAAGAACACCGACAGGATGATCCCCAGGGCGGCGTCCTCCTTGACGCGGCTGAAGCGGGTGATGGACAGTAGCAGGAACGTGGCCAGTGTACCGACCACGGCCGCGCCCACGACCAGCACGACCGGCGCCTTGCTGCCGGTCAGCATGAAGGCCAGCAGCACGCCCGGCAGCGCGGCATGGGACATGGCGTCACCCAGCAGGCTCTGCCGCTGCAGCAGGGCGAACGTTCCCAGCGCCCCGGCGACGATGCCCAACACGGCCGCGCCCAGGGCGACCGTGCGGATGGTGTAGTCGAACAGCAGGTTATTGATCAGCTCGACCATCGCCGCCTCCGACCAGTACGCCTGCGGCCCCGTCCACAACATCATGGGGCAAGACTGCGGCCCCGCCGTTGCCCAGAAAGCCGATTCGGCCGCCGTAGGTGCGCCGCAAGTTTTCCTCGGTGAAGACAACGCCCACCGGCCCGGCGGCGATGCGGTTGATGTTGAGCAGCATCACCCAGTCGAAATATTCGGGAACGGTCTGCAGGTCGTGATGGACGACGATGACCGATTTACCTTCCGCCCTCAGTTCCTTGAGCAAATCGACGATGGCCCGCTCGGTCGTCGCGTCCACACCCTGGAACGGCTCGTCCATGAAGTAGATCTGTGCGTCCTGCACCAGTGCGCGCGCCAAAAAGGTACGCTGCTGCTGTCCGCCGGAAAGCTGACTGATCTGCCGCCCGGCAAATTGGGCCATGCCGACCTTCTCCAGAGCCTCCAGCGCGCGCCGCCGATCTTCGCCGCCCGGCCGCCTGAACCAGCCCAACACGCCGTAGCGCCCCATCATGACCACATCAAGGACGCTGGTGGGGAAGTCCCAATCGACGCTGCCGCGCTGAGGCACATAGCCGACCAGCCGCCGCTGTTGCACGTAGGGCTTGCCGTAGATGAGCATCTGCCCGGCAACCGGCTTGATGAGGCCCAGCACGGATTTGATGAAGGTCGTCTTGCCCGCGCCGTTGGGGCCGACAATGGCCATCAGGATGCCCGGCGGCACCTGGAGATCGACGTCCCACAGGACGGGCTTCTCCTCGTAGGCCACCGTCAGGTCGGTCACGTCGATCGCATAATTCGAATCAGTCATAGTTCCTCCGCAGAGATTGCGCCGATGTCGCCGAGGGCGGTCTTGAGCCGGTACTTATTCGGCCGCCGATCCGCGCGGCAAGGGGCGGTATGTTGGTTAATACAGAGTGGGATCACTGCCCGCCCAGCGCGGCCACGATTGTGTTGACGTTGTAGCGCACCATGCCGACATAGGTTCCCTCCGGCGTGTCGGTGTCGCCCATGGCGTCGGAGAACAGCTTGCCGCCGATCTGGACGTCGAAGCCGCGGTCGCGCACGGCCGCCTGCACCGCCTCGATATTGCGCACCGGCACCGACGACTCGACGAAGACGGCCGGGATGCGATGATCGGCGATGAATTTGGCCAGGTTCTGCACGTCGGCCGTGCCCGCCTCCGAGGCCGTGGAGATACCTTGCAAGCCCAACACTTGGAAGCCATAGGCGCGACCGAAGTAGCTGAAGGCGTCATGGGCCGTCACCAGCACGCGCTGCTCGGGGGGAATCGTCTCGACCTTGGCCCGAATCTCGGCGTCCAGCGCCTGAAGCTCGGCCAGATAGGCGGCGGCGTTGGCCTCATAGTCGGCCGCGTTGGCCGGGTCGGCGGCGATGAGGGTGTCGCGCACCACGTTGACCGTCTGGCTCCATATCATCACATCGAACCAGATGTGCGGGTCAAACTCGTCGGCGTTCTTGGCCCAGGGCAGCAGATCGCTGTGGTTGATGCTTGACGAGACGGCCACGAC
>CAZZJN010000196.1:0-4502 GCA_964654505.1 uncultured Ardenticatenaceae bacterium
GAATCGGAAGGCGGATCCGAACGCGCCATAGTTGGGTTTAGTCCTCGGCTAAGGCCCTGTGTTGAGGCCGCGCAGCGAGAGGGCGATCCGCTTGCGCGGGGCCTCGACGCTTAGTACGCGAGCCACAACTTCCTCTCCCGTACGAACGACATCACGCGGATGCATAAAGGTGCCCTCGGCCAATTCAGAGTAGTGGACAAGGCCTTCGAGTTCCGGTTCCAGAACGACAAACGCGCCAAAATGGGTGATATTGCCGACGATTCCCTGCACTTGCTGGCCGGGCTTGTATCGTTCCTCGGCCGTCAGCCAGGGATCGGCGTGGAGTTGTTTGATGCTGAGGGCGATGCGGGCCACGGTTGGATCGACGCCCAGGATGAGCACTTCAATGGATTGCCCCGGCTGCAACACGTCGCCGGGATGCTGTACCCTGCTCCAGGATATTTCGGATTTATGAACCAATCCCTCTGCGCCACCCAGGTCGATGAACGCGCCGAAATCCGTCAGATTGGTCACCAAACCACGTCGTCGTTCGCCCGGTCGCATCGAGCCTAGCAGGCTTTCCTTTTGCTCGGCAGCTACCAATGTAGCCCGTTCAGAGAAGATGAGCCGGTTTTGCGGCTTGTCAACTTCGATGATCTTGAGTTGAAGATTTCGATCATGCCATTCGGCCAATGACACCATGCGTTCGCGGGGTAGATGAAACTGGGGAAAGTCGACCAGCTGCGAGGCGGGCACGAAGCCTGGAAGGCCGTTCCAGTTGACGAGCAACCCCCCCTTGTTATGACCGATCACGCGTAGTTGCAGCACGCGGTCCTCATCCATGTAGCCGCGCGCCAGAACCCAGGGATCGGCCGAATCGGGCAAGGGATCGGGAGGGAGGGATGTGTTGCTGGGAGCTTCCTGGGGCAGGGTATCGACGACGACGTCCGGCACCGCCTGAACTGGAACTTCCAGCGTGTCCGGCTCAGTTCCGTTCCCGAACGATTGCTCTGTCGCGAATAACGCTGCCCAATACGAATCATCCGTCGTTCGGTCAGCGCGGCTGTCTGTCCCTTGTTCCTCTCCCATCGCTTTATACCATTACTCTGTCGAGGACAAATCGCAACATCCAGGCACGATTTGCCGGTAGTACCATCTGTTTGTCGGCCTATCCTTGAATATCAGCCGATGCGAACGCAGAAAATAATAATCTCGAACGCATTACTACCCAGACTCTGGAAAGAATTATAAGGGCTGTCAATGGACTGTCAACCGCTGGATGAGAGAGGTATCCAACGCAGCCGGTCACCATACCGGAGATTCGCCACTCTGATATAATAATTGGCTGTATGATCCAACGAAATTCGCTTTATTTTGGTTTACTCGCCGTACTGGCCGATGTCGCCACGTACATCGTTATTCAACTTGCCTCGCCACGACTTGTAGGTGATTTTAGCGCGCCCAGCGGCTGGAACGCGCTGATCGTAGGAGGCGTATTCCTCCTGTTCATCGTTGGCGTGTTCCTGTTCCGACGACTGGTGGCGACACCGCAGGGTTCGGCCGAATGGTTGACCCGAGGAATACGTATCGCTCTGGCCCTGGCTTTCGCCTTTGTGATCAGCCTGTCGCTGGCCTGGCAGCTGGGTTTCTTCCACTCCTCCTCCCAGGTGGATGTGACCGAGATGGGGGAAGGGGGAGCGGCTTCGTACTTCGTCTTTGGGCCGGGAGCCTGGCTGGCTTTCTCGCTGATTTACGTGCTCGTCTTCGGCTTCAAGGTGGAGCCGACGATCAAGATGAGCCATCGCTACTGGGTGGCTTGTCTAATCGGGTTATTGGCCACGGCGATGATGTTGGTCGTTTTCGCCATCCAGGCCCAAGTGATTATGCAGCAGATCGCAGCCGGCTGGTGGCCGATCCTTGCCTTTCTGGTTCTGGCTCTGCTGTTCTTGCCGCCCCGATTGTTGTACCTCTCGCGGACGACCGGGGTTCGCTCTCCGACCGCCTACGGGGTCATCGCCATTCTGGTGATACTCCTGGCAGCGATTGCCGGGCAGATGATGGCGCTATAATGACGGTGTGCGGCCGCTAACCGCCGGTATAGCCCTCGAACAAGGCCGAAAGGTCCAGTGAAGGGGCCTTTATGTGGCCGGCCAGCGAGACGTAGGTGCGGGCTAACGAATCCTTGGCCGCGCCGAGAGCGGTGCTGGCCAGTCCCAGGGCCTCGGCCAATTCATCAGGTGGAGTATCCTGGACGATGTAATCCCACATGGCTTCTTCCAGCACATTGATGGCGATCTGGACTTCACGGATGGCGTAGCCGGCATGGTAACGTTCATCCGCCACCTGAGCCATGTAATCCACCACGGGGGCCAGATCGCGATCGGCGATGCCGGCTCGCACCAACCGATATAGCTCCATTAGGCGCTTGCGGCCGACTTCAAGCCCGGCTTGCTGATAATGCGGCAGAACAGAGCGCTCCAGCGAGCGCGTGGCCTCATCCACAATCGAGGCCTCTTTCTCTCTGAGCAGGTCATTCAGATTCATCAAAAACCTCCGGCATTGGCTCCCGGCTCCGAACGGAGGCGGTATTAAATTATTGGAAAACGGTTCCGATTAGTCGGCAATGATAGTGAACTTCGTCTTAATCCCCGCTGCTCTTTCAAGCATGGCATGGACGGAGCAGTAGTTTTCGACGGACAACTGTATGGCGCGCTCAACGGCCATCGGATCGATATCGGTGCCATGCACGATGTATTCCAGTTCGAAATCGGTGAAGACTTTGGGGTAGGTTTCGGCGCGGTCGCCGTGAACGCGAATCTGGAAACCGGTCATATTTTGGCGTTTTTTGCGCAGGATGGAGACGACGTCCATCGCCGTGCAGCCGGCCAGGCTGATCAGGAGCAGTTCCATGGGGCTGGCCCCTCGTCTCGGCTCGCCCTCGGCCGGGCTTGATTCGACGTCAACCGTGAAGCCACTCGTGGGAATTGCAGTGAAATACATGTTGTCCTGTAATGTAAGGGTTGCATCCATCTAAAAATAGCTCCTCTCGAGAACTTGAACTGATGGTAGTTTACCTTTAATCACGATGGGAGGCCAAACGGGAGGGCGTCCGGGGTCAGTGCGGATCAGTAATAAATACGCGGGACGCGGGTGTTGATGTTGGTCAGAATCTCCCATGGGATTGTTCCCGCCCAGTCGGCCAGCTCTTCGACGCTGATGGCCGCTCCGTCATCTGATTCGCCAATCAGGATGACTTCGTCGCCGTTATAGGCCGTCTCCCATTCGATGTTGATCATGATCTGATCCATGCACACCCGGCCAATGATCGGATAACGCTTGCTCCGAATGATCACTTCCGCTCGGCCGCTCATGCTGCGAAAATAGCCGTCGCCATAGCCAACAGGGACGGTGACGACGCGTATCATATGGTCGGTCTGCCAGGTGGAGCCATAGCTGACCGGATGATCCGGCTTGACGACCTTGAAGTAGACGACGCGCGATTTCCAGCTCAGAGACGGGCGGACGAGGACGGCACGGGATGTCTCCGGCGCGGGGTAGACACCATAAAGCAGTAGCCCGGCCCGCACCATGTCCATATGGCTGGCCGGAAAGCCGGCGATGGCCGCCGAGTTGGCGATATGGCGCAATGGCGGCCGAGGTAAACCGCGCCTCTCGTAGAAGTCGAGTACGCTGTTGAAACGCTCAAGCTGTAGCCGGGTGTAGGTCTGATCGGCCGCGTCGGATTGGGCGAAATGGGAGAAGATACCCTCGACCTCGAAATGCTTGCCCTGCAGTGCGGCCTCCAGCAAGCTCGCAGCGTTGTAGTAATGCACGCCGATGCGCTCCATGCCGGTGTCAATTTTCAGATGGACTTTGGCCCGCACGCCCATCATCCGGGCCGCTTCCTCGATCTGGCCCAGCTTTTCAATAGATGAAGCGGTCAGCGTCAGGTCATGGGCCAGGAATGACGGCACCTGATTACCGATGATGCCGCCCAGCACCAGGATCGGCGTCGTCACACCTGCCTCGCGCAGGAGGATACCCTCCTCCAGGAAGGCCACGCCGAGATAAGGCGCGCCAAGCGATTGCATGTGCCGGGCCACCTCGACCAGCCCGTGGCCGTAGGCGTTGGCCTTCAGGATGGGCATGACGGCCGCGGGGGCGACGTGGGCCTGGATGGCATGGTAGTTGGCGGTCAGACGGTTGAGATCGATCTCGACCTGAGTCGGCCGCAGGATACCGGTTGTGGCGATAATCGGACTATTGATCATCAGCCCTGATTGTAGCGCAAGCCCCGAATTACCGACAGATCTGTCGCTCAATCCTAACCATCGCCGCTCGGCTTCGCTCCACGTCGTCTTCCGTCGTCGCTCAGGAATAAACGCTGATGCGCATGACCGTGCGGCCGCGCCAGACAGTCGGCCCGCTCCAACAAGTGCCATCCTCGTGGATAGCGGTGATTACCCGAAGGGCGGACTCGGCATCGCCGAATGACACCGCTATTATCGATCAATCATACATCC
>CAZZJN010000197.1:0-4473 GCA_964654505.1 uncultured Ardenticatenaceae bacterium
GAAGGGAGGTCGTTTGTTCCCCATTAAGGTCAATCCCGGTTGCCTGACCCTTACCATTGGGGGTGTTGCCTGACCCATCCGGCCTTGCACAACCCCCAAAAATTGATTACCTTGTATCCATGACCATTCACCCGGCGCGAGGCCGCGCATGACCGGCCCAACCGACGACCGGCCGGAACCCGACCCGCGGCCGAGGCCGTCGCCCGAGGCCATCTCGCAGGCGATGAAGACTCGCCGGCAGGCGACCGCCTCGTGGCGCAATGACTCGGCCTACAAGCTGGACGAGAAGGGGGCGCGCCTGTGGGCGGACGGCGATCCGGCGGCGGCGCGGCCGTATTTCGAGCGGGCGCTGGCCATCCGCGAGGCGACCTTCGGGCCGAAGCACCCCGACACGGCCACCAGCCTCGACAATCTGGGCAGCGTCCTGCAGGCCACGGGCGACCTGGCCGCCGCCTGGCCTTTTATGGAGCGTGCTTTGGCCATTCGCGCCGGAGTCGCCGGGGGGATCGAGCGCCAGACCGACGCCCAGCGCGCGGCAACGGCCGTCAGCCTCAGCAACGTCGGCCTCCTGCTACGCGACATGGGGCGGCCGGGGGACGCGCGGCCGTTCCTGGAGCGCGCTTTGGCCATTCGCGAGGCCCCGCCGGCGACGGCGGCCGGCGACCCGGAGGCGCGGCAGATCGCCCTGGCCGGCAGTCTGGCTAACCTGGGCGGGCTGCTGCAGGCGCTGGACGACCCGGCGGCGGCGCGGCCGCTGCTGGAGCGCGCCCTGGCCATTCGCGAGGGGATCGCCGGGGGCATCGCGAGGCAATCGGCTGCCCAGCGCGCGGCCACCGCGGCGACCCTCAACAGCCTGGGCGACCTGCGCCAGATGACCGGCGAACCGGCGGCCGCGCTGGGTCTCTATCGGCGCGCCCTGGCTATTCTGGAGGGCGATGCGCCGGGCGAACGGCCGTCGGCCGCCCAACTGGCCGCCCAGGCCACGACGCTCAACAATCTGGGCATCCTGCTGCTCCAGGGGGGCGACGCGGCCGCCGCCCGGCCGTATTTCGAGCGCGCCCTGGCCCTGCGCGAGCGTGTCCTGGGGCCGGAGCATCCCGACGTAGCCATCAACCTCGACAATCTGGGCGGGGCGCTGCTGGCGCTGGGCGATGCGGCCGCCGCCCGGCCGTACTTCGAGCGCGCCCTGCACATCAGCGAGCGCGTCCACGGCCCAAACCACCCCGACACGGCCGTCAGCCTCAACAATCTGGGCGGGTTATGGCGCGATCTGGGCGATGCGGCCGCCGCGCGGGCCTTCTACGAGCGCGCCCTGGCGATATTGGAGGCTAAATTGGGGCCGGATCACCCCTGGACGCAGGCCGTCCGCGACAATATCGGCGAGCTGTAGGGAGTCGATCTGTCAACCGCGGTTGACACACCTTGACGCGACCTGTAGCTCAACCTGTCAGGTTGAGGAGGGCTTTCTCAAGCTAACAGCTTGAGCTACAGCTGACAGCTTGAGCTACAGCAAACAGGAGGATAAATGATATTTCGGCCGCCTGTCATATCCGCGTTCATCCGCGTTAATCCGCGTTCCACTATTCTTCGTGCAATTGCTCCACAGGGGTTGATCTTTGGGAACATCTGTTCTATACTGGCGACATGGACACGCTCATCAAGCTGCAGGAGATCGCGGTGCATATGGACCTGGAACCGGCCGAGGAGGTCGGCGGGCAAGGGCGTGGAGCTGAGCGGAGGAGCAGGGGGGCGGGGGAGCGGAGGAGCAGGGGAGCGGAGGAGATGAGGAGAGGGGGCGCGGCAAATTTCTCTGGCGTGCCCGCTGCCCCGCTGCCGTGCGGCTTGCCGGCTGACCCGTCCGAACGCCGGGCGGCCGCCCAACGATCTTCCCTGGGCGTCACCCACGTCCAGCTGCCCAACGGCAAGACCATGCCCCTGCTCAAGACGATGATGACCACCGCCTGCGAGCGCAACTGCAACTACTGCCCCTTCCGTGCCGGGCGCAACTACCGCCGGGTCACCTTTCGGCCGGACGAGATGGCCAAGGCGTTCATGGACATGCGCCGCGCCGGGGCGGTCGACGGCCTGTTTCTCAGCAGTGGCATCATCGGCGGCGGCGTCCGGTCGCAGGACAAACTGCTGGACACGGCCGACATCATCCGCCACAAGCACGGCTACACCGGCTACATCCACCTGAAGATCATGCCCGGGTCGGAGCGCGACCAGGTCTACCGGGCGATGCAGCTGGCCGACCGGCTGTCGATCAACCTGGAGTCGCCCACGCCGGAGCGGCTGGCGTCGCTGGCCCCCAAAAAACAGTTCATTGAGGAGCTGCTGACGCCTTTGCGCTGGATGGAGGAGATTCGCCGCGAGCGGCCGCCGCATGAGTCCGTCATGGGGCGCTGGCCGTCGTCGGTCACCCAGTTCGTCGTCGGCGCGGTGGACGAGACCGACCTGGAACTGCTGAGCGCCACCCACTATCTGACCCGGCAGGCCAGCCTGAAGCGGGCCTACTTCTCCGCCTTCCACCCGATCCACGACACGCCGCTGGAGAATCGCCCGGCCGAAGACCCCTGGCGCGAGCACCGGCTCTATCAGGCGTCGTTTCTCTTCCGCGACTATGGCTTTGATCTGGAGGAGATGCCTTTCGACGAGCGCGGCCGCCTGCCGTTGGACACCGACCCCAAGCGGGCCTGGGCCGTGGCCAACCTGCGCGAGCGGCCGGTGGAGGTGAATCGGGCCGAGCGCGAGGAGTTGTTGCGCGTGCCGGGCATCGGGCCGAAGGGGGCGGCGGCCATTCTGGCGGCGCGGCGGCGGGCGACGTTACGCTCGGTCAAGGAGTTGCGCCAGATCGGTGTGCGCACGAAGGATATCGAGCCGTTTGTGCTGCTCGACGGCCGCCGGCCGGAGTATCAGCTGAGGCTGTTTGTGGAATAATTACGAATTACGAATTACGAATCATGCAAACACAACCCGACGGATTCCTCGCCCTCCCGCCCAACGGCAGCGGCGCCCCTGTACTCGTCCTCCACGCCTGGTGGGGGCTGAACGACACCATCAAGGCCCTGTGCGGCCGCCTGGCCGAGGCTGGTTATGTGGCCTTCGCGCCTGACATGTTCAACGGCCGCGTGGCCGACACCATCGCCGATGCCGAGCAGCTGGTGCTGTCCCACGACGGCGAGCGGACCACGGCAGCGGTGGCGGCGGCGGTCGAATACCTCGACGAGCTGACCGGTCATAATCAGCGCGGGCTGGCCATTATGGCCTTTTCGTTCGGCGTTTGGTACGCCATCGAGGCGTCGATCGCCTTTCCCGACCGCGTGCGCAAGGTGATCGCCTTCTATGGCAGCGGAGGGGGGGCATTCAGCGCCGCCCGGGCCGAATATCAGTTCCATTACGCCGAGAACGACCCCTACGAGCCGCGCGAATCCTGGGAAGAACTGGCGGCCGCCTTGCCCAAATTGGGTCGCACGGCCACTTTTTACTCCTATCCCGGCACCGGCCACTGGTTCTTTGAGCCGGACCGCCTTGACGCCTACAACGCCGAAGCGGCCGAACTGGCCTGGGAGCGCGCGCTAACCTTTCTGAATCGGAGGTAACAGATGGACATTGTCTCAATTCTGATCTCGCAGTATTTGGCTTCCCTCGAAATGCTCAGGCAGACGATCGTCGCCTGCCCGGAGGACATGTGGAACGCGCCGGATGACCGCAACAAATTCTGGCAGACCGCCTTCCACGCGCTCTATTTCACCCATGAATACCTTTGGGAGAACACACCCGGGGATTTCGTTTTCTGGGAGAAGCACCGGCCCGGTATTGAGGATTTCGATCCGTCGCACGAGGTGGCGCCTTACGACAAGGAGGCCATACTGGAGTATCTGGCATTCTGCCAACGGGAGGTCGTGGACAAGGTGCCGAAGATGGACCTGGCCGCGATGGAAAAGAGTGGCGACCGGTCGTATACGATGCTGGAGCTACAGATTTACACTATTCGCCATATCATGCAGCACACCGGCGAACTGCTGGAGCGGCTGAGCGGCCGTACGGCCAAGGAGATCGATTGGGTGGGTCGGGTGCGTAGCTGGTAAGAGAATTACGAATTACGAATTAGGAATTAGGAATGACGAATGACGAATTGGGGATTGGGGATTACGAATGACGAATTAGGAATTACGAATCCCCTCCGCTCCTCATCTCCTCATCACCTCTGCTCCCCTGCGCCCCCGCCTCCCGCTCTTCCTCGCACCGCCGGCATTCCACCACGACGCCGATGAAGCGCGCCCGGCCCTCGGCCGTCAGCACCCACGGCCGCTCCACCAGCGGCGGGTTGTGGCGCACGTGCTGGTGGTGGCCGCAGGCGAGGATGGCCACCCAGTCGCCGAGGTCGTCCTGCTCGAAGCTGATGATGGGATGTAGCATAATGACGAATGACGAATGACGAATGACGAATGACGAATGACGAATGACGAATGA